>JANQNV010000249.1 GCA_028279425.1 Longimicrobiales bacterium
GGCGATGGTGGAGACTTTGGGTCGCTATACGACCACAACTCGCCGCCATATCGTGCGCCGACCATACGGTGGAGGGAAACGGTGGCATAGCGACCGAAAGTCTCCACCATCGCCTTTTCGACCACATCGTGGAGGTTTTTGGTCGTCGCCGGGGCGGTTTCCTGCCAAGGTGAGAGGCGGCACACGGTCACACTCCGCGAACCCCCGCGCGCGCCGCCCCCCGAACCGCGCGCACCCACCACCCGAACCGCGCCCCCCGAACCGAGCGCGCCGCCACCCGAACCACGCGCGCCCACCACCCGAACGCGCGCGCCCACCCCCGGAACCGCGCGCGCCCGCCCGCCGAACCGCGGGCCCCGCCGTCACAGCCCCAGCGGCGCCATGATCTCCTCGAAACGGGGATGCCCGGAGAGGCCGCGCCACGGTGGTGCGTAGCGCACGAAGATCAGGCCGCCCTCACCGCCCTCGACGGCGCGGCGGATGCACTCGATCGCCTCGTCGATGCGACCGAGCGCAACGTAGCAGGTGCTCAGCTCGAGGTTGTGCTCGCCCTCGAGATCGGTCCGCGCGCGCTCTTCGAGGGTGGCGAGGTAGTGTTCTGCCCGCTCGGTGTTTCCTGCGCCGGAGTAAGCGCGTACGAGCGGGGCGACGCCCCCGGTCTGACCGGGCGTCATCGACCGGAATCGTTCGGCCAGCTCGACGGCCTGCGCGTGGTTCCCGAGCATGTCGTGTGCGACCGACAGTCCCTCGACCGCGGCTCGAAAGTCCGCGTTGACCTCGAGTGCCCGTTCGAACACCGGGATCGCTTCGGCGGGGCGGCCCGCCATGGCCAGGACCCGTCCGAGTTGATTGAGCATGACGGGCGAGAGCGGGTCGAGGTGCGCAGCGGTCTCGGCCGCCTCGACCATCGCCTCGTGGTCTCCCACGGCCATGAAGTAGTACGACCGGAAGTGGTGGGTCTCGGCGATCCCGGGGCTGACTGCGACGGCCCGGTCGAAGGCACGCTTCGCGCCGCTGAGGTCGAGATCGTAGAACAGCTTCATCGACGCCTGCGCGGCCAGGCACTCGGCGTTGTTGGGATCCAGGGAAATGGCGCGGCGGACCGCCGCGTCCATCTCTTCGTACATGTCGCTCTTTGCCAACCGGCCGAGGGCACCCAGATGCGCGAGGCAGCGGGACACTCCGGTGTAGGCCAGCGCGAAGTCGGGATCGTGCCGCGTGGCGGCCCTAAAGTGATCGAGCGCCCGTCGGGATGCGTCGGGCGTCCACTGGTTCCAGGCGTGGAGACCGCGCAGATAGGCGTCGTAGGCGTCGGGATCGCTGGTCGGCGGCCGCACGACCGGGCCCGCGTCGCCGCCGGTCGGCAACAGCACGCGAAGCTCGCCGGCGATCGTGCGCGCGATGTCGTCCTGGGCCTCGAAGATGTCGTCCACGACCCGGTCGTAGGTGTTGCTGAACAGGTGGTACCCGTCGGCCGTGTCGATCAGCTGGGCCGTGATCCGTACCCGGTCGCCGGACTTGCGTAGGCTGCCCTCCAACACGAATCCGACCCCGAGCATGCGCCCGATCTCGCGGACATCGGTATGGCGACCCTTGAAGGCGAACGCCGACGTGCGCGCCGTCACCTTGAGTCCATCGAACTGCGCCAGCGCGTTGAGGATCTCCTCGGTGACGCCGTCGGCGAAGTACTCGTCGTCGGGGTTGGGGCTGAAGCTCGCAAACGGAAGCACCGCGATCGACTTGGTCGACGTCACGGCGGCCGTCCCGAGTTCGGCCGGCGTCGGCACGATCACGGTGGGCGCAACCACTGCGGCGATCGCCATGGGCGCGCTCACGTTCTTGAGCGCGAAGCGACCCAGATCGACCACCTCGAAGCGCGGGTGATTGGCCAGCTCCTTGCGGACCCGCTCGGAGATCATGATCGCCCCCGGAATCCCCAGTCCCTCGACCCGCGCAGCGACGTTCACCCCGTCGCCATGGATGCCGTCCTCGTCGTGGACGACATCGCCGACGTGGAGTCCGATTCGCACGGGAATCACGGGGTCCGTGCGGAAGCGCGATTGAATCTCGATCGCCGCCTCGACGCTGCGCACGGCGCTCGGGAAGACGCTCAGCGTGCCGTCTCCGTAGAACTGCACGATCTCACCGGCGTGCGACTCGATGGTCTCTCGCAGCACCGTCCGGTGTCGATCGCGCAGCTCCGTCGCTCGCCGCTCGTCCTGTTGCATGAGCGCCGTGTACCCGACCATGTCGGTGAACATGATGGCGGAGAGCTTTCGCATGTTCGGGGCGGAGGGTCAGAGCGAAGGGCGAGGGTGGAAGATACCCTCCGCCGAGGGCCCACGGCAGCCGAGGCGGCCCGACCTCGGCCGCCTCGGCCGCGTCACCCTCCGGTCAGTTGCTCCACGGCGGGACTTCGCCGTTGGCGCGCGTGTAGGCGATGAGCTGCCCGAGGTGCTCGTGGGCGTGGGTGTGGATGATCATCAGCCCCCCGATCACACTCGAATCGCGCCCGAAGAGGTTGGCCTCGCCCTGCAATTCGGCGTCCGACATCCCCTGGACCATCTCAATGATGTAGTCGAACCCCGCCGCCGTGAGTCGGATGATCTCGGCGCGATCCGTGATCTCCTCGGCCGTCTGGAAGAAGTCGGCGTCCACGCCGGCCGGGAGGGCGGCGCCCCACATGCCGTTGGCGAGGCCCATGTTGCCGGCGGCGGCATGCATGAAGACCTCGTTCGTCGACCGAACGCCCTCCATCGGGCGCCACGCCATGGCGTCGTCGGACAGGTTCTCGGCCAGGGCCAGATACTTCGACTTCACCGTCTCGAGGTCCTGCGCGAACTCGGCCTGATAGGACTGCGCGGATACGGGGAGCGCGAGCGCGAACGCCAGTACGGCGCCAGCAAACGTGCGAACGACGGACTTTGCATGCATGACGGACTCCACATGGAAGGAGGGCAGAAATGTCGTCCGAGTGTGTGCCATCCCTGGGGCAACGCGCCAGAGCGACGTGGGAGAACAGCCGACCGCGGTCGTGGCGGCCGCCCGGATGAACGGCGCCTACGCCTGCCCGTCCTCCGGCCTGCGACCGGCCGCGCCCCCGGCCTCGGCCCCACCCACCGCCGCTCCGTCACGGATGACCGCATCCGCCGACCCGCCCTCGGCTCCGGCCTTCCCACGGCCCTCGTCCACCGGCGCCGGCCCGCCCTCGGCTCCGGCCGCCGCCACCCGCTCGGCCGCACCCCCGCCGCCTCCGAGGTCCAGCTCGCCCCCCGGGCCGTTGCGATCCACCGGCAGGATCAGCCGCACGGAGCGCTCGTAGAAGACGTAGTTCCATGCCCAGTTCACGAGCACCAGCATCCGGTTGCGGAAGCCGACGAGCTTCGCGACGTGGATCAGCGCCCACAGCACCCAGGCGGCGAAGCCGGTGAAGCGCCCCCCGAACACCTGGGCGACCGCGTTGTTGCGCCCGATCACCGCCAACATGCCGGGATCGTCGTAGACGAAGTCGGGCACGGGGTCCCCGCGTAGATGCGCCTTGATCGCCGTCACGAGGTGCTTCCCCTGCTGCATCGCCACGGGAGCCACCTGCGGGAGCGGCTCGCCGTCGTCTCCCACGGCCCTGGCGAGATCGCCCGCAACGAACACTTCGGGTCGCCCGGGTACCTGCAGGCTGGGTTCGACGACGACGCGACCGAGCCCACCGGTCTCGAGTCCCCAGACCCCCACACGGGGGTCCCCCTGGATTCCCGCAGTCCACACCACGGTGTCGGTCTGGACCGAAATCCCGTCGGCGAAGTCGACGCCGTCGGGGCGGATGCGAGTCACCATGGTGTTCAGCTCGACTTCGACCCGGCGCGCCCGCAGGCGCTCGAGCGCGTACCGGCCCAGCCGGGGATGCATGGCGCCCAGCAACCGATCGGACCCCTCGACGAGCAAAATGCGCACTTCGTCGCGGGGGATGATCGGGTAGTCCTTCAGGAGCGGTCCATGGATGAGCTCCGCCAGCGCCCCCGCGTACTCCACGCCGGTGGGACCGCCTCCCACGATCACGAAGGTGAGATGCGCCTCCCGCCGCGCCGCATCAGGCTCGAACGAGGCCTTCTCGAAACGCGACAGAACTTCGCGCCGGAGCGGGAGAGCATGGTCCATATCCCGCAGCGGATAGCTGTACTCCTCGGCGCCCTCCACGCCGAAGAACGCCGGCACGCTCCCCATGGCGAGCAGGAGCACGTCGTAGGGATGCTCCCCCTCGTTGGAGTACACGACGCGCGCGTCGAAGTCGATCCGCTGTACGTCGGCCATCCGAAACCGTACACGCCCTTCCCGCAGAATCGAGCGCACCGGATAGGCGATGTCGGTCGGCCCGAGTTCGGCCGCCGCCACCTGGTACAGCAGCGGATAGAACGTGTGGAAGTTGTTTCGGTCGAGGAGGGTGATGTCGAGGTCCTCGTGCGCGAGTCCCTGCGCGGCCCAGAGGCCGGAGAAACCCGCTCCGACGATCACCACTCTTGGAACGGAAGTGTACATGGGGGGCTCGAAGGGGGACTGCGAAAACGGCCCTTGAAGAAGAAGGACGAAGAGGGGCCGAAAAGGAAGGCGGGAGATGAGGCCGGGCGGCCGCTACAACACGGTCAGCGTCGGATCCACGTCGGCGACCCACGACTCGAGGCCACCCTCGAGATGCGCGGTCGCCTCGAACCCGGCCGCCCGCAGGTGACCGGCCGCCCCGGCGCTGCGCGCTCCCACCGAACAGACGAGCACGAGCGGGCGGTCGCGCGGCACGATCTCGGGGGCGTCGGCCAGTGCAGACAACGGCAGATGGATCGCGCCGTGCTCCGCGAGGTTGCCCGCGTCCCACTCCCACCGCTCGCGCACATCCACGATGAGAGGGGGCGTCGTGCCCACGAGGGCGTCGTAGAGACTCCGGGCGTCGACACGGCGAAGAGGGGCGGCCTCTGAATCCTCGCCCTCCCGCTCCACGGGGCGACCATCGGCCGACAACCCGCAGAACCACTCGTAGTCGATCAGCTCCGTCAGGGTCGGGGTGTCGCCGCACACGGGGCAGTCCGGCGCCCTCGGGATCTCGATCTCCCGCCAATGCGCGCCGAGAGCATCGAACAGAAGCAAGCGACCCGCGAGGGAGTCCCCGACCCCCAGCAACCACTTGAGCGCCTCCATCGCCTGCATCGATCCGACGACACCCGGAAGTGCGCCGAAGACGCCCGCGTCGGAGCACGACGGCACGAGTCCCGGCGGCGGTGGCTCGCGAAAGAGGCAGCGGTAGCAGGGTCCGTCGGGCGTGGCGAAGAGGGCAACCTGTCCGTCCCACCGCAGGATCGCTCCATAGACGAAGGGAACGCCGCTCAGCACGCAGGCGTCGTTGACGAGGTAACGGGTCGGGAAGTTGTCGGAGCCGTCGACGACGAGGTCGTAGCGAGCCACCAGATCGAGCGCGTTGTGCCGGTCGATGCGCGTCGGATGAACCTCCACCTCCACGTGCGGGTTCAGCTCCCGGATGCGCCGCGCGGCCGACTCGACCTTGGGATGCCCCAGTTCGTCGGTCGAGTGGATGATCTGCCGCTGAAGGTTGGTCGCATCGACGTCGTCGGCGTCGACGAGGCCGAGGGTGCCGACCCCGGCCGCGGCGAGGTACAGCCCCACCGGAGATCCCAACCCCCCTGCCCCGATCAGCAGCACCCGACTGGCCTTCAGGCGCTGCTGACCCTCCACACCCACGTCGGACAGCGCGAGGTGGCGAGCATATCGGATGAGCTCGTCGCGGCTCAGCGACGCGGTCAGGGAATGGCGAGACATGGCGCTATGCACACCGCCCGGGGCCGGCGGTTCCTCACAAGCCCGCGTCGAGGGGCGGCGCACCGACGCGTTCGAGGGGTGACGACCCGCGCACTCGAAGGGTGCCGCACCCGCGCACTCGAGGGGTGCCGTACCCTCACGCGGGGCGGCCGCACTCGAGGGGGTTGTGCAATTACGAAGACTTTCGTAAATAGGATCCATGACGAATCCAACCGACTTCACCGACCGAGAGCTCGACATCATGGGTGTGATGTGGCGTCTCGGGTCGGGCACGGTGTCGGACATCCAGTCCGGACTGCCCCGCCCCGTCGGCTACACCACTGTGCTCAAACAGCTCCAGATCCTCGAAGACAAGGGTGCGGTGCGCCATGAACGCGAGGGGCGCGCCTACCGCTACTTCCCCGTGACCGAGGCCAACGAGGCCGGCGACACCGCGCTTCGTCGCCTGCTCGACACCGTCTTCGACGGATCCGCCGAGATGGCGCTCGCCCGCCTCGTGTCGGAAGCTCCGCCCAGCGAGCCCGAGATCGAGCGCATGCGCAAGATCCTCGACGAGCTTTCGGCCGCCGACGGCGACGAAGGAGACGAGCCATGAGCTTGCTCCTCGTGGTCTACGCCCTCGCCGTCGGCACGCTCCTGACCGCCGCCGCCGCCCTCGCTGACGCCGGACTCCGGGGTGCCAACCGACCGTCACGCGCCGTGTGGATCGTGGCCATCGCCGTGACCGCGACGGCCCCGCTGTGGGGCCCACGACTGGCCGCCCCCGCGCCCGAGACGGTCGTCACCCTGACGGCGACCGAGGTGGGCTACGCCCCGACTCCGGCCGCCGTCGAGAATGCGACGCTGTGGTCACGCGCCATGGCGGCATGGGACGGCGCCACAGCCCGCGTCACCGCCGCGTCCGAAGCGGCGTGGAGCCGGCTCGGTCCCGCCCTCGTCGCGCCTCGGCCCGCGCTCGGGTGGCTGTGGCTCGGCTTCGGCACACTGGGAATCGGTGTGGTCGGGATCGGCCTCTGGCGTCTCGAGCGCCGGGCGTCACGACTGCCGCGCGCGATGGTGGACGGCGAAGAGGTTTCGGTCTCGAGGGACTTCGGACCGGCGCTGGTGGGCGTGCGTCGGCCCCGCACGGTGGTGCCCCACTGGGTGCTGTCGATGGCCCGTCGCGAGATCGAGCTGATTCTCGCACACGAGCGGACGCACCGCGCGGCCGGCGACGGCTTCGTCCTGGCTCTGGGACTCCTGGCCGTGGCGGTCTGCCCCTGGAATCCGTTGGTGTGGTGTCAGTTCCGTCGCCTGCGCGACGCGGTCGAGATGGATTGCGACCGCAGACTGCTCGAGGGCGGCGTTTCACTCCCGGCGTACGCCCGGGTGCTGGTGCTGGTGCGACTGCGAGCCGCCGAGGTCGGCGGCGGTGCCGTGGCGCTGGTCGACTCAGGTTCATCATTGGAGAGGAGGTTGAGGACGATGCGAGGATTCACATGGACCCGTCGACGCGTGGCACTCACGGGCCTGGCCGCCCTGGGCGTGACGGTCGTCGCCTGCGAGACGCCGGCTCCCGGAGTGGTCGAGGTCGAGGTGGAGGGACCGGCGGAAGCGGAGATCGTGACGCTTCACGAAGAAGAAGTGCCCGTGAGCGTCGTGACGGTGCGGGGAGAGCGCATCGACGCGGATGAGGTCGAGGAGCCCACGGTGATCGTGAGCGATCGCCAGGACTCGTACGAGGCCCGCCGGGCCAAGCGCCCCCTCGTTTTCGTCGACGGCGAGGTCCTCGAAGGCGGAGACATCTCGGAGCTCGTGCCCGACGACATCGAGCGCATCGAGATCGTCAAGGGCGCCGCAGCCCGGGAGCTCTACGGCGAGCGTGGCGCCAATGGGGTCGTACAGGTATTCACGAAGGACGGCAAGCGCGAGATCGTCGAGGGTGCGCTGCAGAGCGTCGAAGGGGTCATCCGCGACGCGGCGGGCGCCGTCGAGGGTGGACTGAACGTGCCCGCCGGCGAATTCCGGTTGCGCCAGCTGCGGCCGGACGAGTCGTCCACCGGCGGTGAGTCCGCAGCCTACTACTACCGAGAACTGCCGACCGACGCCTCCAGCGGAGTGACCAAGCGCCCCTTCATCGTCGAATCGATCGAGTTCGGCGACGAGCGCGACGGTGGAGTGCTCGACCGCGACATGCTCAACGGCGACGTGGCCAGGGGCGACGTCGTGGTGGAGGGTCGACGGACGCCCCTGACCAGGGCGAAGTACAACGAGGTCTGCATCGTGGGCACGCCAGGCTGCGGGAGCTGATGCGGGGAAGCGCTCGTCTGACGGGCGGGTTGGCGGGGTGGTGCCCCGAGCGGACCGGGGACGGGGGTGAGACCCCCCGGGGATGAGGAAGGGCGAAGGCGTCTCGGTTTCGGCCGAGACGCCTTCGGTGTATCCGGGGTACCGGTGCCGATTGCCGCGTCGGCCCGGCGAGACGAGACTCCGGCTCCCCCCCGACGCCCCACCCCTCGGTTGTTCGATCCGTGACGCCTCTCCTCCCGACCCGCCTCCGTCGTACCGTGGGGTATGCACGCGCCTGGGCCGGTACGCCGTCCACATCCAACGAGTCGGAGGCGACCTTCGACCGCGGAGACCGGCGCCTGCCCGCATCCGTCTTTTCGCCCCCGGGCGACGGACCGCCGCGACACGCCTGGGTGGTGCTCCACGGCATCACGCGGCCGGGTCGAGCCCACCCCACCCTGCTCCGCTTCGCCCGGGCGGTCGCGGCGAGCGGGGCCGTGGTCGTGGTCCCCGAGGTTCCGGAGTGGATCGAGTTGTCGCTCGCTCCGGAGCAGACCCTCCCGACCACTCTGGGCAGCATCGAGCTGATCGAACGCGAGCTGGGCGTTCCGGCCGAGCGCACCGGTGTGATGGGCTTCTCGTTCGGCGCGCCCCAGGGACTCCTGGCCGCCAGCGACCCGCGGCTCGTCGACCGCGTCGCCGGGGTCGCAAGCTTCGGGGGCTACTGCGACCTGCGGCGCACGAACCGCTACCTCTTCACGGGTTTGCACGAATGGCAGGGGGTGACGCGACGCCGCCGTCCCGACCCCTACGGTCGCTGGATCGTGGCCGCCAACTTCATCCTCCACGTGGACGGATACTCGGGGGCCGACAGCGTTCGAGCGGCATTGCTCGCGCTGGCACAGGAGGCCGGGGAGCAGCAGATCCCGGCGTGGGACCCGATCTTCGACCCCCTCAAGGCCCGGATTCGAGCGACGCTGACGCGCGAAGAGGCCGAGCTGTTCGACGAGTTCGCCCCGGACTCGACCGTGGTCTTCGACGCACGTCGCGACGAGGCCGGAGAGCGTTGGGCCGCCGCGCTCGCCGAAGCCGGGCGGCGTGTGTCGCCCCTGGTCGATCCCACCGCGCGGCTCGGCCGGACCCCCGCCAACGTGCAGCTCCTGCACGGACGAGGCGACGATCTGATCCCCTACACGGAGACGCTGCGTTGGTCGGAGGCCGTCACTGCGGCCCGGCAGGCGCACGGAATGCGATCGCCCCGCACCACCATCACGGGCCTCTTCGCGCATGCCGGAGAGGAGAAGGGCATGCATCCGCTGCGCACCGCCACCGAAACGGCGCGCTTCGCCCGCGCGCTGTCGCGGGTGCTGGCGATTCCCTGAGGGTGCGGGTGGGCGGTGGTGCGGGTGGGTGGCCTGTTGACCGGCAAGGCGGTGCGGGTGGGCCGGCGATGCGGGGCCGCCGGGCGGGCGATGCGCCGGTGGCGGGCGGCGGTGCGGGCGGGTGTCCTGGTGGCGTCGACCGGGTGGTTGCGGGGCCGCCTGCCCGCGCCCCGGTCGCACGACCAAAAGGCTCCACGATATCGCCGGAACACCGACACTGGAGCCTTTTGGTCGCTATACGACCATTTCCCGCCAGCATGCAGCCCACCGCGCCGATGTTGGCGACTTTGGGTCGTATAGCGACCACTTCTCGCCACGATAGGCCGATGGCGGCACATACTGGAGCCTTTTGGTCGTGAAGACTTGTGGTCGCGGGGCGTGCCCCGCGGCATCGATCCCGGCGGCGCACGCGCCGCCCCTTCACCCGGGACCGCCCATCCGCGCCAACACGCCGGCCGCGCTCCCTCAGCGACTCCGGAGCTCGTAGGCCACCCGGTCGCGCACCTCGGGGTCCCGGTCGTCCACCATGCCCTCGAGGCACTCCCAGGCGTCGGGGTGATCCAGTCCGGCGAGGGCTTCCACCGCGGCTCGGCGCTGCAGCCGACCTCCCCTCGAGAAGCGTGAGGCGGTGGCCACCTTCATCAGCGCAGGGAGCGCGGCCTCGTTGCCGATCGCGCCGAGGGCGAGGATCACGGAGACGCGCGTCCCCGTATCCGACTCGGCGTCGAGCCGGGCGAGGAGGGCCGGCACGGACGCGTCGTCGGCCAGCCGCCCGAGGGCGTCGGCAGCCGCGACACGGATGTCGAGGTCGGAGGCGTCGAGGTAGCTGCGCGCGATGAGGGCGGCCTCGCTCCCGCCCACCTTGCCGAGCGCGACCAGAGCGGCGCTGCGCACCCGGGGATCGTCGTGCGCGAGGGCCGTCATGAGGAACTGGATCGCACTGGGAATCGCCGTCCGCCCGATGACCACGACGGTGTCGCGCACGACCTCCCACCGCCCGTCCATCAGAAAGCCTGCCACGATCTCCTGCGACTCGGGTGCGAGGCGCACGAGCACTTCGCTCAACACCCGTCGCACCACGGGGTCGTCGGTGCCCGCCAACACCTTCGCCACGGCGTCGGCCATCTCGGGGTTGAGACGACCGTAAAGTTTGGCGAGGCGCCGTCCCTTGGCTTCGTCGGCGCAGGCGTCGACGAGCCGGACAGTCAGCACGCGCGCGACCTCGTCGGTCACGAGCTGGCCGGCAAGCTCCCGGGCTCCGTCATCTTGCGTACGCTGGAGCAGCGTCTTCTCGATGGCCCTCGCGAGGCCCTCCACCTCGCCGGCCTTCTCGAGCATCTCGGCCTGAAGCCGAACCCGCACCGCGTGGGCGGTCCGGTCCGCCGACGTGGCCGAGACGAAGGCGGCCAGCGCCCGACGCAGGTCTTCGGTCGAGACGCCGGGCGAGAGCCGATCCGAGGGTCCTTCGGGCAGATCGATGCGGTCGGGATCCTGGTCGGAGGGCGCCGCGGGCGACCCACCGCCCGGCGACGGACCACCCCGACCGTCGTCCGTCGCGGCCCGGTCGCCTACGATCCCCGCTTCACCCGCGCGCACCCGATCCTGCGCGAGCGCTTCACCTCCGCGTTCCCGATCCTGCACGAGCGGTTCACCTGCGCGCGCCCCCTCCTGCACGAGCGCTTCACCTGCGCGTGCCTCGCCCTCCATAGCGGCTTCACCTACCCGGGTCTCCGCCTCCGCTGGCGCCGCTTCTCCCTTCGTCGCGGCGCCCCCGAACAGGTCCTCCACCGCCTGCGCCAACCCAGCAGCGCCCTTGGGCGGCGCGCCGCTCACACCGTCTCCACCGCCCGGACCGGCGCCACCGCGCGGAGGCTCCCCACCGCTTACACCGTCTCCACCGCCCGGACCGCCGCCACCGCGCGGAGCGCCCCCACCACTCGCACCATCCCCACCGCTCGCGCCGTCGCCACCGCTCGGACCGCCGACGACGCTCGGGGCACCACCGCCACCACCGCTCTCGCGCTCACCGGCCCCCGCGCCGGTCGACGCCCCTGCCTCCGGCGACCGGCGACCTGGCTCGGGGTCGCGCGGCCAGAGTTCGTCCAACCCGGCGGCGGCTCGCTCGTCGGGCGCTCGGGCGTCGCCCGGCGCGTCGTCGCGGCCCCGGTCCGGGTCAGACACCGCGCGTCACTCCTCGGTCGTGAAGGGGAGTCCGGCGCGCATCCATCCCGTCATCCCGCCCTCGACGTTGATGGCCCGACGGCCGTTCGCGAGCAGAATCGAGCGCGCGATCGCCGACCGACCGCCGCTCTGACACATGACCAGCACGGGTCCGTCACCGGGCACCTCGTCGACGGCCTCGGGCAGCCGGCCGAGGTGGATATGGCGGGCTTCGGCCACATGCCCACCACTCCACTCCGACGCGCTCCGGACGTCGATCAGGGGAAGCCCCTGTTCGAGGCGTCGCGCGGCCCCGGCCGCATCGGTCGACTCCGCCCGCTCCAGCCCGGGGTCGAGGCTGAACTCGCCGAACACACCCGCCGGGACGAAGCCTTCGACATCGTCGAGCCCGATGAGGAACAGCTGCCGCGCGGCCGCCTCCGCCGTGGCGGCGTCGACGCCGATCAGCACCAGCGGGCGGTCGTACGGCAGCAGAGAACCGGCCCAGTTCGTGAACGATCCGTTGAACGGAAGATTCAGCGAACCCCCGATGTGACCCGCGGCAAAGGCGTCGCGCTCACGCAGATCGACGGCCACCGCGCCGTTGCGCAGGTGCTCGCGCAGCTCTCCGCCCGACAGCCGGTCGGGCTCGGGCAACCCGCCGACGACGCGGGGTCCATCGCGGTTGGCGTACTTCATGACGGCGAAGTACGCGGGCGGCTCGGGTTGGTCGGCCAAGATGTAGGCCACGAAGGCGTCTTCGTCGGTGTACGACAACCCGGGGTTCACCCGCCGCTCGTACCCGAGGGTGCTGCTCGGCATGGCGCCCAGCGCCTTGCCACACGCCGACCCGGCCCCATGCCCCGGCCAGACCTGAACGTGGTCCGGAAGTGCGTCGAGCTTCGACAGCGACGCGAAGAGCTGACGGGCGGCCGCCTCCATGGTGCCCTCCACCCCCGCCGCCTTCTCGAGCAGGTCGGGACGTCCGAGTCCGCCCACGAAGAGGAAGTCGCCGCTGATCAGACCGAGGGGTTCGTCGGTCGTCGCCCCGTCGGTCACGACGAAGCTGATATGCTCCGGTGTGTGTCCAGGGGTGTGCAGGGCCCGCAGTCGCACGTTGCCCACCGAGAACTCGTCGCCGTCTCCCAGCAGCGTTGCTCCTTCGGCGCGCCCGAACCGGTAGCTCCAGTCGTCGCCTCCGTAGGCGGACAGCAGGAGCTCGGCCGCGGTGCGATCCGCGAGTTCGCGCGTGCCCGACAGATAGTCGGCATGGATGTGGGTCTCGGTAACGTGCGTGATGCGCACGCCCTCGGCCGCGGCGGCGCGGAGGTACAGGTCGGCGTCGCGGTGGGCGTCGATCACCACGGCCTCACCCGTGGCTTGGCAGCCGATCAGGTAGCTCGACTGGGCCAGGGAGTCCTCGTAGAATCGTCGAAAGAGCATGGGGCGTCGAAATCGGTGACGTGGAGAAGGCGTCGAAGTCGTAGACGTGAAGGGCCGCGACGGCCCGACGAGACGACGGGGTCGCGAGGTAATCCACCTCAAGTTGGCCCCCGCAGTCGTTTCCCGCGAGCATCGACGCGAACGTGGCATCGCCCCGCGCCGCCCCTGACGTCCGAACTCGCGGCGGCCGCCGGCCTCCCCGACGCGGATGCCGACCGACGGGGACGCACGCTTGCCGGGCTCGCCACCGACCCGGCATGTTCGGGCGGGACCGGGCTCGGTCCTCGACCTTCCTCGACCTCGTCTCGCACGCCCTCGTCTCGCACGCCCTCGCCTCGCACGCCCTCGCCTCGAACTCCGCCCCCGCGCGCCCCGAACTCGACGACTCCATACGATGCCTCGATCCGCCGTCACCACCCTCGACCGCACCCCCACCGTTCGACGCACCGGCCGGGCCGCCCTCGGTCTGGCCACCGCGCTCGCGGCCGCCCTTCCGGCGGCGTTCCTGCCCTCGGCGACCGCCGCCCAGGGGCTCGACACCTCCCACCTCGATGCGCTCAACCCGCGCTTCATCGGGCCGGCCGTGATGAGTGGTCGGATCGTGGATCTCGCCGTCATCGAAGACTACCCCTCCATCTTCTACGCGGCGACCTCGACGGGCGGCGTCTGGAAGACCGTCGACGGGGGCGTCACCTGGGACGACGTCTTCCGCGACGAGGCCACGCACTCGGTGGGCGACATCGCAGTGCATCAGCGTGACACCTCGATCGTCTGGGTCGGCACCGGCGAGCGCGCCAGCCGACAGAGCTCCGGGTGGGGCGACGGGGTCTACAAGTCCACCGACGGTGGCGAGACCTGGCGCAACATGGGGCTGCGCGACTCGAAGCACATCGGCCGCATCCGCATGCACCCCGACGACCCCGACGTCGTCTTCGTCGCGGCGATGGGCCATCTCTGGGGTCCCAACGAAGAGCGCGGGCTCTACCGCTCCACGGACGGCGGTGAGAGCTGGGAGCGCGTCTTGAACGTCGACGAAGACACCGGGGTGGTCGACGTGATTCTCGATCCCTCGAATCCGCAGATCGTCTACGCCGCGTCGTACCAGCGCCGTCGGCGTCCCTATGGATTCCACGGAGGAGGCCCCGGCAGCGCCCTCTGGAAGAGCACCGACGGAGGCGACACCTGGACCCAGCTGACGAACTCCGGAATCGACAACGGACTCCCGACCGGCGACATCGGTCGGATTGGCATCGATGTGTACCACAGCGATCCCCGGATCGTGTACGTCAGCATCGAACAGGGGGAGCGCTACAACGCCTCGACGGCCTACGAACAGCGCCTGGCGGGCGTCTACCGCTCCGAGGACAGGGGTGAGACGTGGGAGCACATGTCGGACTGGAATCCCCGTCCGATGTACGCGTCGCAGATCACGATCGACCCCAACGACGACCAGCGCCTGTACATGGTCAACAGCTACTCGTGGTCGGACGACGGGGGCCGCAACTGGACGGTGCCCCGGCAGTCGCTGCACGGCGACGACCGCCTGGTCTGGGTGGATCGCGCCAACTCCAACCACGTCATCAAGGCCGATGACGGAGGCGTCGGGATTTCGTGGGACCGCGGGGTGACCTGGCTCTACGTCACCAACCTCCCGGTGAGCCAGTGGTACCGCGTCGGCGTCGACAACTCGACGCCCTTCCGCATCTGCGGCGGTCTGCAGGACAACGGCTCGTGGTGCGGACCCTCGGCGACCTATCGCAGCGAGGGGATTCTCGACCAGGACTGGTTCAAGGTCGGGGGCGGCGACGGCTTCCGGAACGTCATCGACACCACGAACAACCGCACGCTCTACGTGGAGTCCCAGTATCTCGGGCTCAATCGCGTCGATCTGACCACGATGGAGTCGAAGAACATCCGACCCAACCAGCCCGAGGCCTTCATCGGCGCGCGGCGCAACTGGACCACCTGGCCCGACCTCGACAACCCCGATCAGCGGCTGGGCAACGCCATGCCCCCCGGCAACTGGGACGGGCCCTTCATCATCTCGCCGCACGACCCCAACACCCTCTACGCGGGGCTCAACGAGCTGTTCGTGAGCCGGGACCGCGGCGACTCGTGGCGCTCTCTCGGTGACCTGACCACCGGCGTCGACCGACGCACTCTCCCGATCATGGGCGAGATGCCCGACAGCTTCGTCCTCTCGCTCGACGACGGAATCCCCTACTACCCGACGCTGTCGGAGGTGGCCGAGTCGCCGCTGCGCGCCGGCGTTCTGTACGTGGGGACCGATGACGGCCAGGTGCGCGTCTCCATGGACGGGGGCCGCAGCTGGAGCTCCGTCGCCGGGGCCGTCCCGGGGCTCCCCGCCGATGCGTGGATCAACGGCCTGGAGCCGTCGCGGCACGTGGAGGGCCGGGTGTATCTCGTGGCCAACAACTACCGCAACGACGACTACGCCAATTACGTCTGGCGTTCCGAGGACCACGGGACGACGTGGACGCGCATCGACGGGTCGCTACCGGCCGATCGAGTGGCCCGCACTCTGCGCGAAGACCCCCGCAACCCCGACCTGCTCTATCTCGGCACCGAGATCGGGCTGTTCGTGTCGTTCGACCGCGGCGACACCTGGACGGAGTTGCGGGCCGGGATGCCGACCATGGCCTTCAACGATCTGGTCGTGCACCCGCGCGACAACGACCTGGTGCTCGCGACGCACAGCCGAGGCCTGTTCGTTCTCGACGACCTCAATGCGTTGCAGGAGTTCACCCCGGAGGTGGCGGCGAGCCCGGCGCACCTGTTTTCCATCGAGCCGGCCCGCCAGATCCGCTACAACGGCGAACGGGGTCACACCGGCGACATGATCTTCATGGGTGAGAACCCACCGGCCGGTGCGATCCTCTCGTATTGGCTGGCCGATGCGACCTCCGATGCCACCCTCGAGGTGTTCGATGGAGACGGCAACGAAGTGGCGTCCGTTCCCGTGGGTGACGCGACGGCCGGGATGAACCGCGCGGTCTGGAATCTGCGCATGTCGCTGGGCACGCCGCAGGAGGCCCGCCTCGGTCCGAGCGGCCCACTCGTGGTGCCCGGCACCTACACCGTGCGGCTCACGGCGGGGGGTGCGACGAGTGAGCAGGTCGTGGCGGTGCGCGAGGACCCGCGCATCGACGTCGATCCGACGACGCGCGCCCAGTGGACCGCGGTCATGCTGGAGCGCGCTCGCCTCGGGATCCGCGCCCAGGAGCTGGCCGGTCGAGTCGGAGGAATGGCCGAAGGTCTCGACGACGACGACGACGACGACCTGCGCGCGGCCGTCACCACCCTCGCTCGCGAGGCCAACGAGCTGCGCTCGAGGGCGGCGCGTCTTCGGGGCGCCGAAGGATGGGTCGGCCCGCTGGCCGCCGACGAGATCAGTCAGCAGCGCTTCGTCGAAGAGATGCTGGCCACCCTCGAAGCCGAAGCTGACGCGCTCGAGGCGCGCATCGGCGGCTGAGTCCGTAGCGCGGAGCGGTCGTGGGGTTTCGCCGGCCCGACCCCGCACGGGTCGAGCACTTCAACCGGTTGTTGGCTCCCTACCGGGGGGCCGACGACCGGCGCAGTGCCGTCCAGCTGGCCGTGTCGTTCGTCGGCTACGTCGCCCTGTGGGCCGCTGCCTTCTGGAGCCTGGGCGTGCACCCCGCCCTGACCGCCGTCCTGGTCGTGCCCACCGCCGGCTTCCTCATGCGGCTGTTCATGATCCAGCACGACTGCGGCCACGGGTCGTTCTTCCGCAGCCGCCTGGCGCGCGACTGGACCGGGTTCGCGATCGGGGTGCTGACGTTGGTACCCTACCAGTACTGGCGACGCACCCACGCCTACCATCACGCCCACTCGGGCGACCTCGACTTCCGCGGCTTCGGAGACATCGACACGCTGACCGTGCGTGAATACCGGGCGCTGTCCCCGATGCGCCGACTCGGCTACCGCCTCTACCGCAACCCGCTCCTCCTGCTCACGATCGGGCCCGCCTTCCATTTCTTCGTGAAGCATCGCTACCCCTGGGACATCCCGCGCGACTGGGCGCAGGCCTGGCGCTCGGTGTGGTGGACCAACCTCTGGCTCGTGGCGCTGTGGGGCGGCCTGGGGACTCTGCTCGGATGGGGACCGTTCCTGGCCGTCCAGCTCCCGGTCACCCTCGTAGCCTGTTCGCTGGGCGTGCTGCTGTTCTACGTCCAGCACCAGTTCGAGGACACCTATTGGGATCGCCACGACGACTGGGACTACTACGACGCGGCGCTGGAGGGCAGCTCGCTGCTCGTCCTCCCGCGCCCCCTCCAGTGGCTCACGGCCAACATCGGCATCCATCACGTGCATCATCTCAACGCGCGGATCCCCAACTACCGCCTCGAGGAGGTCATGGAGGCGCACGAGGACTTCCAACAGGTGACCCGCGTGACGATGGGCGAAGCATGGCGCCTGCTGGGCCTCGCCCTGTGGGACGAGGACACGCGACGGCTGATCGGCTTCCGGGCGCTGAAGACGACGTGAGAACGACGACGTGAGAACGGGCGCCGTCGCACTCGGGGTGGCGGTCGCAGTGGGCGCCCGTTCTCACGTCGTCGTTCTCACGTCGTCTTCAGCGCCCGGAAGCCGACCAGCCGTCGCGTGTCCTCGTCCCACAGGGCGAGGCCCAGCAGGCGCCATGCTTC
>JANQNV010000252.1 GCA_028279425.1 Longimicrobiales bacterium
AGGTTCAGCTGGTGATCGCCACGGACGAGAGCGAGCGTCACCTGGTCGTCGAGCACCATCACCATGGTCTTGATCTGGCGCTCCGCGGGTGCACCGGCCTCCTCGAGCGCCGCGATCGTGCGGATCCCGGGAGTGGGGAAGCGCTCCGGTGCGTCGAGTCCGGGTCCGTCGGAGATCTGGTCGAGTCGTGACGTCGCCCGCTCCACGTTGGCGGCGTAGCCACACGCCGGGCACCGCACCACGTCGTCCTCACCCGCAGGCGACGGCACCATGAACTCGACGCTGGCACTGCCCCCCATCGACCCCGACGATGCCTCGACCGGCATCGCGGCGAGGCCGAGCCGCTCGAAGATGCGCACGTATGCCTCGTGGTGCAGATCGAAGGAGCGATCCAGGCCCGCCTCGTCGAGGTCGAAGCTGTAGGAGTCCTTCATCGCGAACTCCCGCACCCGCAACAACCCGCTCTTGGGGCGTGGCTCGTCACGGAACTTCCACTGGATCTGATACCAGATCTGGGGCAGCTGGCGGTACGAGGACAGTTCGAGGGCGTGGAACGTGAAGATCTCCTCGTGGGTCATGCCCAGTGCGAGGGGCGCCCCGCTCCGATCCGTGAGGCGGAACATCTCGTCGCCCATGACCTCCCAGCGACCGGACTGCTGCCAGATCGACGCGGGATGCATCGCGGGGAGCAGGAACTCCTGAGCGCCGATGGCGTCCATCTCCCTGCGCACGATGCCCTCGACCTTGTCGTGGACCCGCAGCCCCAGTGGCAGCAGCGAGTAGTGCCCGGAGTGGAGCTGACGGATGAAGCCGCCCCGCACCAGCAGCTGGTGGCTGACAGCCTCGGCGTCGCCGGGGGCATCGCGCAGGGTCGGGACGTAGGCAGTGGACCAACGCATCCCGCCGAGGATAGGTGGCACCCACCCCGACGCCCGCCGAGGTTTGGCGCAACTACCGTGAACCCATGCAGGTCGTCGGCCGCGACGAGCCGTCCCCGCAGGCGCGTCGCCGTCTCGCCCGGCCGTCCGCGTCGGTGCCGGTCCCGATTCCCGATCTCACCGACGAACGGGCCGTCGAGTCGTGGCGTCGCGAGATCCACGAGCTGTGGGGGGAGGGCACCGTCGACGGCGAGACCGCCCACACCCCCGGAGTGATCGGGGGAGTACCGGTGCTGGAGGCGGGGCCCCGTGGCGCCCCGGCCATCATCGTCTACGTCCACGGTGGGGGCTTCTGCCTCGGGAGCCCCGCGGTCGCGATCCCGATCACGGCGCGCTTGGCCGGCCGGCTGCACGTGGTGTCGGTCGACTACCGCCTGGCGCCCCGGCACCGCCACCCCGCCGCCGTCGAGGACGTGACACGGGTGCTGTCGGTCCTCGGCGGGCAGCGCTGCGTCCTGGTGGGGGACTCCGCAGGTGGGTGGATCGCCGTCCACGCGGCAAACGCAGCGGCACGCTCCGGTGACGGCGTGCGCGGCGTGGTGCTCCTCAGCCCCTTCCTGGGGTACGACGGCTCGGGCGCGGGGGGAGCGCAGCCCCTCGTCGACGCGTACGTCGGACCGGCTGCGCAGCTCGCGACCGCCGTGCCGGGGCTGCGCGCCCCCACCGGGCTCCTCGTCCAGGTCGGCGAGGCCGAGCCCATCGAACGCGCCGGGACGATGCTCGACCGCAGCCGTC
>JANQNV010000254.1 GCA_028279425.1 Longimicrobiales bacterium
TCCTTGCCGTAGCTATCGCTACGCCGCGTCGTTCCGCCTCGCCCCCGCGGCGCCTCCGCACCCTCGGCGGTCACCAGACTTTGGCGACACTACACTAGAAGCTCGCGACCCCGAGGGAACCGAGGGTCGACACGTCGATGGTCTCGCGGGCCCGGAACGGCTCGCCGTAGGCGGCGCGAATGCGCGAGCCGTCGACGGCTGCCCTCGCGCGGATCTGATCCATGAGCCGGCGGTCTCCGCCGGGGAAGACACCGCCGGCCTGGGTGGCCCCCTCGAATTGGGACCCGTAGCAGCGGACCGCTTGGAGTTTCCGCTCCATCTGATCGGTGATGTCGACCACGAAGGAGGGCGGGTCTGCGTCTTCCCGATACGCGGTCGCATGCACGAGCTTGAGCGGGCGGTGCCGTTCGCCGCCCGCGTCGAAGTTGACGAGACCGGCGAGGAAGCAGGCGTCCCAGGTGAGTTGAGCCGCGACGCGGTGGTCTGGATGACGCCCCTCGATCCAATGGGTGACGACCACGCGCGGGCGGAGTTCGCGAAGGATGCCCGCGACTCGACGCCGGGACTCCGGATCGTTCGTCAGATGCGCGTCGCGAAGCCCCGCATTGCGACGCACGGCGAGCCCGAGAACTTCGGCGGCTGCCGATGCCTCTTCAGCCCTCTGCTCCACCGACCCACGCGAGCCCATCTCACCTCGGGTCAGGTCGAGAATCCCGGTGCGCTCGCCGGCGTCGCCGCTCTTGATCAGGGCACCACCGCAGAGCAATTCGGCGTCGTCGGGGTGGGCGAAGACCGCCAGTACGTCGAGTGCGTCGGTCACGGCTGGGCCCTACTGGAGGAGACGGATGCCGGCTATTCGGCGCGAAGGGCTTCGACGGGCTCCAGGCGGGCGGCTCGGTAGGCGGGGAGAAGGCCGAAGAGCATGCCGGTCAGGGTTGCCGACGCGAGGGCCACACCGACCGACCACAGGGGGATCCGGGCCGGAATCGGCGTATACGCGGCGGTCGAGTAGGCGAGCACCGCGCCGAGCACCAGCCCGGCTGCCCCGCCGAGCGCCGTGAGCACTCCGGCCTCGACGAGGAACTGCCACAGGATCTCGCGGCGCGTGGCTCCGAGCGCCTTGCGCACCCCGATCTCGCGGGTCCGCTCCGTGACCGAGATCAACATGATGCCGATCACCCCCACGCCACCCACGAGGAGACCCGCCGATGACAGAGCGAGCATCACCAGAAAGAACACCGCCGTGAGGCGGTTGAAGGTGTCGACGAGTTGGGCGGAGGCGAGCAGTGCGAAGTCGTTTTCGTCGGCGGGGCGCAGCCCGCGCGATGATCGCAGCGTGGCGATCACCTCGTCTTGCGCCTGGGACATCGTGTAGGTGGAGTCGGGCACGACGAGGATCTGAGCCTGGGAGTCGTCGGCCTTCAGGCGTTTGAGCCCCGTCGAGTAGGGCATCACGATCCAGTGCTCCACGGCGGCGGAGAAGACGTTTTCCTCGGGCTCGAACACACCGATGACCCGGAAGTCGTCGCGCACGTCGCGAAACGGACTCGACAGTCGTACCGAGCGCCCGATCGGGTCGAGTTGGCCGAAGAGGTCCAGGGCGAGGCCGCTCGATACGACCAGCACGTTGCGACTCTCCCGTACTTCGGCGGGCGTGAAGTCCCGCCCCGCAATGAAGTCACCCTGTGCATACTTCGGCCAGCCCGACGAGTACCCCTGCATCGTGACACCGTCGAGTTGTTGGCTCTCGAACTCCACGTTGGTGTTGGCCTGGTAGTTGTAGAGGGCCTCGTCGATGGCCGGAAGACGGCCGACTCGGGCCGCCTCTTCCGGCGTGATGATCGGGTTGTCGAGCCAGGGGGGGCGTCCCTCCGGCGGGCCGAAGCGCACGGCGGTGAAGTCGAAGCGCACGACGATGAAGTTGTTCGGGCCCGCCGACTCGAACGCCTCGAGCACCGAGCCCCGGATCCCGGTGATGAGTGCGGCCATCGTCACCACCACCGAAACCCCGATGCCCACCCCCAGCACCGTGAGGCCCGCACGGAGGCGGTTGGCCAGGATCGCGTCGAAGGCGATGGCCACGCCCTCGCTCAACATGGTGAGGGCCGAGGGGCCCCGCCGGTTACTCATGTCGAAGGGCGTCGACGGGGTCGAGTTTCGAGGCCTGCGCGGCCGGATACACACCGGCGAGAATGCCGACGGTGATGCCGAGCACGATGCCGAGCGTCACCCACCTCGGCGCCACGACGGCGGGCAGCGGCGACACGCTGCGCACGAGGCCCGCGAGTGCGACCCCTGCCCCCACACCAACCAGTGCTCCGAGCGTCGACAGCGTTGCCGATTCGACCAGCACCTGGCCGAGAATGTCGCGCCGGCGCGCGCCGATGGCCTTCCTGACCCCGATCTCCCGTGTGCGCTCCATCACCGACACGAGCATGATGTTCATGATCACGATACCGCCCACGACGAGCGAGATCGCCACGAGGCCGGGGAGCGCGGTGAAGAGGATCCGCGAGATCCGGTCCCAGAAACTCAGCGAGTCGTCGGCGGTCTCGGCCGCGAAGTCGTTGGGTTCGGCCGGCCGCAGACGGTGGCGGACCCGCATGATGCCCTCCACCTCGGCCTGGATGGCCCGGATTTCGTTGGGGTTCGAGGCCTGGACCACCACTTCGTCGATGTAGCCGCGCGGCGCCACGAGGGAGCGAATCGGCGATCGGGCAGGTGCGACGAGCTGGTTGTCGAGGGACTGGCCGAAGAGCGTACCCTTCTCTTCGAGCACCCCGATCACGCGGTACGGGAACCCTCGCACGCGCACTGTTCGTCCGATCGGGTCGAGGCTCTCGAACAACACGTCGGCGGTTTGCGAGCCGAGCACGACCACCGGCGCGCCCCGCTCCGCCTCCTGCGGTGAAAAGGGGCGGCCTCGATCCACCACCCAGTCCCGGATCTCGAACACCTCGGTAGACACGCCGAGGAGGCGCACGTTCGACACGCTCCGACCGTTGTCGGCCGACACCTCGCCGCCACCTCCCGACTCGACGCCCACGATGGCCGGATACGACAGCGCGGAGCGGATCGCGAGGGCATCGTCTTCGGTGATCCGCGGCCGGCGGGCTCGGCGGCGCCACTCCTCGCGATCGACATTGATGTTCACCTGTGGCGTGCGACGGATCGTCACGGTGTTCACACCGAAGATCTGCGAGGAGAGGTCGTCTTTGATGTAGCGGTCCATCCCCTCGACGACGCTCACCACCACGATGAGGAACATGACGCCGATGATGACGCCCAACACGCTGAAGAAACTCTTCAGGCGTTGGGACGCGATCTGCGCCATCGCCAGCCGAACACCCTCCCAGAACTGCATTCCTAGGGCCTGTTCACGCTACGGGGATCGCCGCTGCCGAGGCCATTTCGTTGGCGGGCTTCAAACGGGACACTAGTTCGCCTCGGCGTCCGCGGCGGGGCCCTCGTCGAGCTGGACGGGATCCCCGTCGCTCAGCGTTCGGATCGTCTGGTAGGGGCCCGATACGACGCGCTCGCCCGGCTCGAGGCCCGACAGCACCTCGAAGTACTCGTCTCCGGCGACGCCCACCGTCACCGTGCGGAATCGCGCCATCCCATCGGTCACGACGAACACCCCCTCGATCTCGGCGGTCGTTCCGGGGTCGCTCACCGCGGTCGTGTCGTCCCGGACGGTGAGGGCGATGATGGGTACCGCCACCGCGTCGGGCCGCACGTCGGTGATGATCTCGGCCGTCGCCGACAGATCGGGGCGCAGGTCGGCGTCGGTGGGGTCGAGGGTGAGGACCACCTCGAAGTCGATCGCCTGCTGCTGGCCCGACGAGGCGTTCTGCGAGGGCGGCCGAATGGCGGAATTCCCGATTTCGGTCACGCGCGCCGAAAACGAGCGGTCGGGGAATGCATCGATGTCGATCTTGGCCGAGTCGCCGAGCGCCAGCCGCGGCACATCCGTCTCGTCCATCTGCACGACCACTTCGACCACGGAGAGGTCGGAGATCGTGAGCACCAGCGAACCCGGGTTGTTCATCGTTCCGACGACCACCGTTTCGCCTTCTTCGACGTTGAGGCGCGTCACCCTCCCGTCGATCGGGGCTCGAAAGACGGTCTGCCGCAGGCGATCCTCGGCCTCTTCGAGAGACGCCTCGGCCACCTGCACCCCGTACTCCGCCACGTCCATGTTGGCCCGTGCCACCTCGAGGTTGGTCTCGGCGTCATCGACCTGCTGGCGGCTGACCAGAAGGGAGTCGCGGACCCACAAGCCGCGAATGCGGTCGTATTCGCGTCGCTCGCGCGTCAGGGTGGCCCCTTGCTGCGACGCCTGGGCGCGCGCCTGACTCACACCGGCCTGGGCTCGCGCACGCGCCGCCTCCAGCTGGGTGCGATCCAGGCGAAGCAGGATGTCGCCCGCGCTCACATCTTCGCCCTCGCGAACCAGCAGATCGTCGACGCGCGCCAACACGTCGGAGCTGATGTCGACGGAGCTTCGCGCACGGATGTTGCCGCTCGCGGTCACGCTCGCGACGAGATCGCGTCGGTCGATGTCGGCCATTCGCACGCTTGCGCCGCGGGCTGAGGCCCCACGAAGGCTGAAGGCGGCCGCGCTGCCGAGGACGGCGACGACGGCGAACCCGACGAGTCCCTTCTGAAGTCCGGTCATGACGTTCGGTTGGGCTGTGGTCAGCGGTTGCGGAGCATTTCGCCCACGACCGCTTCGAGGTTGGTGAGTGCGTCGTGATAGGCGTAGATCGCGGTGAGCAGATCGAGGTCGGCCTGCGCCTTGACGGTTTCGGCCTCGACCAGGTCGATGAAGGGCACGAGACCCACCCGGTACTGCTCGAGTGCCAGGCGAAGCTGCTCATCGGCGTACGACTGGTTGCGCTGCTCCAGCTCGACGCTGCTGAAAGCGGTCTGGAGCGTGGCGAGTCCGATCGAGACGTCGGCCTGAAGGGCGATCTCCTGCTCGCGGAGCAGGTACTCCGAGTCGTCGAGCTGCGCCTGCGCCGCCTCGACCTGCCTCTGCCGGTTGAAGCCCTGGAAGATCGGAACGCTGATCTGCAGGCTCGCCTGGGGGGGGGAGGTCAGGAAGTCGAAGGGGAAGACGTCGTTGTTGGAGATGATCGCGGCGCGGTCGGCATCCGTGAACTGGAAACGCGAGCAGTCGAGCGCCGGCAGCGGATCGGCGAGACGCGAGTACAGTTCGTTCGTGTTCTGGCACGATGCGAAGCCGCTGGCGGCCGAGGCCTGGCCCTGGGCCACCAGGAAGTCGGTGTTGCTGGCTTCCCGGGTGAACCCGCTCCACCCCAGGCTCAAGTTGAGCGAGGGGTAGTAGGTGGAGCGCGCCGAACCGACGCCGTCGCGAGCGACGTCGCGCGACAGGCGGCGAGCCCGGAGGACCGGGTTGTTGTTGAGCGCCATGTCGAGGAGTTGCGCGGCCGTCCACGTCGGCTGGGACACCTCGAAGCTCGTCGTCAATGCGACGGCCGGGGACGGGCGCAGCCCGATGGTCTGAAGCAGGCGATACGTGGCCGTCGCGACCGCGTTTTCGGCCTGAAGGAGGCCGACTTCGGCGCGACCCACCTGTACCTCGGCCTGGTTGACTGCGAGTCCGGTGGCGGTGCCGACCTCGGCCTGCCCCTCCACGAGACGGAGGTTCAGGCGGGCCCGCTCGAGCTGCTGCCCCGTGAGTTCGACCGACTCCTTCTGACGCAGCACCTCGAGATAGGCGCGCGTGACCCGGGCGTCGAGGTCCACCCTCGCCTGGTCGATCGTCGCCGACGTCTGGTCTCGGGACGCCTTCGCCTGCGAGAGCCCGTAGAAGAGCTGGCCATTGATCGAGTAGTTGAACCCGAGGCTGTAGTTGCTGCTGTACCAGTTCGGCTGGTTGGCGACCCCCAGGTCGTCGAGGGTGATGTTACCGATCCGCTGCGCTCCCGTACCCTGCCACCCGAATCCTGCCCCGGCGCTGGCCGATGGGATCAACTGCCCGTACGCGGCGCGGACGCCCCAGTCGGCCACACCGAGATCGTTGCGGGCGGCCATGTAGCCCGGATTGTGGCGGCGGGCGAGCTCGATCGCCTCGTCGAGCGACAGGAAGGCGGGAGAGGTGGGGACGCCCTGGGCGAGGGCTCCGTCGGCCACGGTGGTGGCGGTGATCAGTCCCAGAAGGAGCCACGCGCCGCGTAGGGCCCGGGCGGGGCCTCGCGAGTGCCTTGGATGCACGAAAACCTCCGACTCTGGTGCAGGCGATAGAGGGTCGCGCGGGTCTCCGACCGACCGGTCGGTGCGCGCGAGCAAAGGTAGATCATTGTGGATCGACGAAGGAGTCCCCGACGACACGTACGGGACGGATGGGTCCACGAGTTTCGCCCGGCGAGAAGAGGGAGACGAGGTGCCTGTGGAAGAGCCTACGGACGACCGCCGGAGCGGCTTCACTCCGGCATCAGGTGCCGTCCGGGAGACGCTCCGCCCGGAAGCCGATTGCGGGAATCTCCACGCGAAGCACGCGCCCCTGATCGTCGATCCAGAGCTCCCGTAGCTCCCCTCCGCCCTGAAGGCGGATGTGCCGGGCGTCGAGCTGCTGGTCGCCGAGCCGGAACGGCTCCGTTTCGGTCGACACCACCTCGAGGCGGGCTTGTTCGCCATCGACGGGCGAAAGGGCCAGCATGGGGCCGCTGCCGCCGTCGATGAATTGGGCCAGGAAGTAGTACTGGTGGGACACCCGATTCTCGAGCACCGTCGTGCGGGGGGCCGCGCGGTACTCGCGCTGCACCTCGCCTTCGGCCGAGCTCATTCGACTCACGTAGCGGCGCCCGTTGAGGACGACCGAAAGATCGGCCTCACGCGCCCCGGTGACTCGGTTCTGATACCCGGTCACCCGGAAATCGGGACTCGCCTCGAGCGTCGGCCGCATCTCCGTTCCGCCGAGGGATACGGTGGCGGTGGCGACGATTCGTGCCGACTGGCCCATTCCGAGTCGGTGGATCTCGAAGGATTCACTTCCCGCCTCGCGACCTTCGATGAAGAGGGTGAAGCGGCCTTCGTCGAGCACGACGTCCTGGGCGTGGAGCGTCTCGGGCGACGAACCGCCGACCGACAGTGCGCCTACGACTGCGCCGATCATGCAGAAGCGACGAACCATTTCGATGCGCCTCGATGGGGAACTCGGAGGGACGGACGTTGTTACACGGACTAGACGGGGCAGGGTCCGGTCAGGGGTCCGGCCGGACGTCTCCGAGCAGGGCGGTCAGGTGATCGATCCAACGGGCGAAGATCGCCCCGCCCCGCGCCGCGTCGGCGAGGCTGGGACGTCCGATGACTCCGCCCGTCGATTCCGGGGGTGTGAGCGGTCGCCCGCCCACGTACCTTCGAACCGTGCGAGCCTCGGGGGGCGCGTCGAGGACCTCGCCTTCGCGTACCAGGTCGGGTCGGAGGAACAGCATCAGCGACGTCTCCATTTCGCCGGCGTGCTCCGGCTCACCCGCCGTCGAGCGGTATTGGGCGACGTCGAGGGCGAAGAGGTCGATCACGGTGGTGCGAGCTTCGGAGGTCAGGGCCATGAGCAAGGCATGGATGTGGGGCTCGCTCCGACTCGCGGTGACGACGATGAATTCGTCGATCCCATGATCCTCCCACGAGGCGAAGATTTCGTTGACGGCGCGGTGGAGGGTCTTTCGGCGCAGCCCCGCCGCTCCGGGGAAGCGGTCGGAGCCCCGCAAATTCACCCCGTACGCGAAGGTGGGCGCGCAGAGGATACCCATCCGATGCGACAGCTCCCACGAGACCGCTTCGGTCACGAGCGTCGTCGCACCGAGCGGCAGGTGAGGTCCGTGTTGGTCGAGCGCCCCTACCGGAAGCAGCAGTCGCGGCGTGCGGGCGATGTGTCGGCGAACCTCCGGCCACGGCAGTCGATCGACCCGCAGGCCTCGCCGCTCCGGGGGCTCGTGGTCGGTCTCACGCATGGGGTGTCCGATGGCTGAGGTGGGTCGCCGCTGGAGCGCGGTGCTCCCGTGGCTCTCGATCCTGTCGCTCGTCGCATGGGCGCGGGCTCCTCGGTCCGGCCTGCTCCTGGTCGCCACGGCGCTGACGCTCACGTCGCTCGTTCGATTTCGACGTGACGAGAAGCTCGTGTCGGTCGGGCTCCTCACCGTGCTGGCCGGCATCGTGCTCGCACTCTTCGTGCAGGAGCGGGATCGTCGGCTCACGGTCGCGTGGGACGAGTACTGGGTCGAGCAGGAAGCCGAAGTGATCGCCGACCTCGGTCGGCGCCTCGACGGCCTGCTCGACCAGAGCATCACGAACGTCGCCACGTTGGCCGACGAGGCGGGCGCCGGCAACCTCGTCGGCGCCGAGAGGGTGGGTGCCCTCCGCCGTGGCGCCGGCCTCGCGGCTCTGGCCGTGTACGGCGCCGACGGCGTCCCGCTCGTGTGGGATGGAATGCACCGCGGAATCGTACCGCTCGAGGTCAAGCTGGGAGAGCGCCCCTTCTTCTTCGGGCAGTCGCCCCTCTTCAGCTACCTCTACGTGACCGCCCCGACTGTCGACGGGGGAACGGCCGTGGGCGCGGTCCTCTTGCGGGCCGACCTCCCGGGCCAGGCGGGAGACGTCGACGACCTCGCCTCCAGCTTCCACGTCCGGACGGGCGAGACCCTTCGCCTTTCGACGCCCGACCGGGCCCGGGCGGGCGAGATCTTCGACTACATGCACGAGGGTCAGGCGCTGTTCAGCCTCGCGGTGGAGCGCCCGACGCAGGCCGATCGGCGGGGCGAACTCGTGCGGCGGGGTGCGGGGAGGTGCGCCCTGCTCGGCGCCCTCGCCTGGTTGCTGTTGGCGGTCTCGTCGGGACGTGCCACGGGAGGGGCCCGTCTCAGCGTCGCTTCGGGTCTTCTGCTCGCGGCCACGGCCCCCGTCGACATCTTGCCGGGGCTCGCATCGTTGGACGCGCCGGGCGACCTGCTTCTGCCGATCCTTCCCGACGGTACGCTCGCGCGGGTGGTTCTCGTCGTGGCCGCCCTCGCCCTCGGGGCGGGGATGCTCCCGGTGGAGCGTCGGCGTCGGGTGGGGTGGTTGGTCGCCGGCGCGGGCGTGGCCTTGGGGGCGCCTCTCGCCACCGAGCAGCTGCATCGCGCCGCCTCCGTGGGCCTCCTCGCCGGTGTCGAGTCCGGGTGGGTGGCCTACCAATGGGCGCTCGCCGCTCTCCTCTCGCTCGGCGTCTGGTTGGCCCTCGTCGCCGCCCGGGGAATCAGCGACCAGCGCACGCACGTGGCCCTCGCGCTCGGGGTCGCGGCGGCGTTGGCCACTCTCGCTGCGTGGGCGGTCTTCGAGTGGGGCCGCATGCCGGGCTGGTTCCCGGCGTTGTGGGGCGTCCCCGTCGCCCTGGCGGTGGGTACGCGGGGTTCGCGGGCATCCCGCTCCTTTGCGACCTGGGTCGTCGCGGGTGTGCTCGGCGCCTCGCTCGCCATACCTGCCGCCTGGGGACATCGCCTCGAGGCGCGGGTCGCGAACGCCTCGTCGCAGGTCGCCCGGATGGGGACCGGCGTCGACCCGTACCTGCAGTTCCTCCTCGAGCGCCTCGCCATGTCGGTCGAGTCCCTCGACGAGGGCGGCGCGGCGCCTGCCGAGCTCCTCTATCGCAGCTGGCGCGAGAGTGGGATGGCCGAGACCGGATACCCGGTTTGGATGACGCTGTGGACGGCGGGTGGGGACTTCTGGGAAGAGGAGCTCCGGATCGGGATGGGCGGGGTCGACCGGCCCGTGGTCGCGAACCGGTTCCTCGACTCCGCCCAGGTGGCCGACACCGTCGAGGTGCGTCGCTTCGATTCCTTCGAGGCGCACTACATGGTGCAGGTGCCGCTGGGTGGAGGGCGCACCGTCACCGGCGTGGTCCCTCCCCTCGGTACGACCGGCGCAGAGTCGCTGCTCGGTCCGCTCTTCGGGAGCCTCGGACCCACGCCGGATCCACCGGTTCGTCTCGTGCCCCTGGTTCCGGGTGAGCGGACGGAGCGCCCGACGGGAATCCAGTGGGCCCAACGCGATGGGGGCTGGCGGGGTGAGTTGCCCCTCGTCATCGACGGAGGCGACTACCAGGCGAACTACGACATCGGGGTTGCGGGTCCCTCCGTGTTGGTCGCGCGCGGCGCCCTCTTGCTGGTCCTCGACCTTCTGGCGCTCGGCATCCTCTGGTGGCTGGGCGCCTGGATCACCCATCGGCGGGGGTTCGGCACCGGGGGGAGCGCTCTCCTGTCGATTCGCACGTTTCGTGCGCGGGTCACACTGGCCCTCTTCGCCTTCTTCGCGCTGTCCAATCTGATCTTCGGGAGCCTCGCGTACCGAACGATCGCCGGCGCCTCGCAGCGGGCCTCTCGGGTGCTCGCGGAACGCGCCGTGAACGATGCGGCGGCCAGCTACTTCGATGTGGGTGGAGACGTCGACCTTCTCGCCAGTCGGGTCGGCGCGGATGTGTTGGAGTATAGGAATGGTGAGCTACACGATGGATCGGTCGAGGAACTGGTCTCGCTCGGTCTGTACGAAGGATGGGTCCCGTATCCGGTGTTCCAGACCCTTCTGGCGCGCGAGTCGGTGTCCGAAACCGCCTCGACGGCCGTGGGTGCCTGGGAATACGTGACGGCCTACCGACGCGCCCCCGACGGCCATGTCATGGCGGCGCCGGTGCCCCTGCAGGCCGGGGCTACCGCCATCCAGAGTCGCGACGTGGCCGAGCTGTTGTCGGCCGCCGTCCTGGCGGGGGCGGCCTTGTCGTTCCTCCTGGCCCTCCTGGTCGGGCGGGCGTTGACGCGCCCGATCCAGACCCTCCGGGTAGCCTCGGAACGGGTGGGGAGCGGGAACCTCGAGGTGCGCCTCGCCGACGAGCGGCCCGACGAGTTCGGCGCCGTGTTCGAGGCCTTCAATCGCATGGTCGAGCGACTCGGCACGGCCCGGGGGGACCTGGTGCGCACGAGCCGGCGGACCGAGGCCATCGTCGAGGACGCCGCGACGGGGGTGCTCGCCTTCGACGCGAGCGGAGTCGTGACGCTCGCCAATCCGGCCGCGCGCTCGCTGCTCGGCCTCTCGATCGAAGTGGGAGATCGGCTCCCCACCGGGGAGGGGCCGGCCGAGGAGTTCGTTCGTTGGATGGAAACCTACTTCCGCGACGGGCTGACCCAGGGAGGGCTCGAGCTCCAGCGGGACGATCGGCGGATCCGCATTCGAGCCCGCCGGATTTCCCACGCGGGCCCCGGGGCGGGGGCGGTGGTCAGCCTCGAAGACGTGACCGACGAACTCCGTACCGAGCGGGTGCTCGCCTGGGGCGAGATGGCGCGTCAGGTCGCCCACGAGGTGAAGAACCCGCTGACTCCGATCAAGCTGTCCGTGCAGCACCTGAGGCGTGCCTGGGTCGACGGTCGGTCGGACTTCGGAGACATCCTCACCCGCAACGTCGAGGCGATGCTCCTCGAGATCGATCGGCTCGCGGCGATCGCCTCGTCGTTCTCGCGGTTCGGGGCTCCGCGCGCCGCGGGCGAGGAACCGCTCTCCCGGGTCCAGCTCGGGAGCGTGGTGCGCGAGGTGATGGCTCTGTACGGCGATGGCGACGGCGCCGTGCGCTTCGAAGACGACCTCGCGCCCGACCTTCCCCTCGTGCTGGCGCGGGACTCCGAGGTGAAGGAGGTGTTGGTGAACCTGCTGGAGAATTCGCGGGCCGCCGTGCGCCCGGGGGGACGCGTACGCGTTGATGCCTCCTTCGATGTCGAGGCGGTGGTGCTCAGGGTCGTCGACGATGGCGTCGGGATCCCCGAGGCGTTTCTCGGCCGGGTGTTCGAGCCTCACTTCTCCACGCGCTCTGCCGGTACCGGGCTCGGTCTCGCCATCGTACATCGGCTGGTGGGGTCGTGGGGAGGCTCCGTTCACGTGGAGAGTCGGGAGGGCGAGGGCACCGTGGTGTCGATCCACTTCCAGGTCGCCCCGTCGGCGGGGGTGGAGTCCGCGGGGGGTGGTGGGGCGGGGGCCTTGCCGTCATGATCATGGGGACCTGACCGTCCCTCTCTCCGTTCCCGCTCCACCCGTGTTGCCCGTCACGCACATGAACGACCACCGGACCTACGACCGGTCGGCACCCGACGCCGCGGAGCGGTCCACCGCCGCCGCGGGTGCGGCGATCGAGCCCGCCGAGTTCGCTCGCTGGCTCGAGGATCGCGCCGAACCTCTGGCCGAGCGATGGCTCGCTTCGGTGCGCGGGCGCCAGGACTCGCTCGGCGACGGTGTCGAGGAATTGGTGGGCGGGTTCCTCCACCTTCTCCTCCGGCTGTTTCCACTCACGCTCGGACCCCTCCGAGCGCCGGCCGAGGCGTTGTGGGCCCAGTCGGCCGAGCTGTTCGGCTCGCTCTCGGCGCAGCGCGGCCTGGCGGCGGGGGAGGTCATCGAGGAGTTCCAGAGCCTCCGGGAGTGCATCATTCGCCTCATGTGGGCTTCGCCGCCCGATACGGAGCCCTCGCGACTCGCCCTGCGGGAAGTCCTCCGCCTGAACCGTGTGATCGACCAGGGGGTGACCCACGCGAGTGTGGGCCATACCGATGCGCTCTTCTTCGCCCTCTTCCAGGGGTCGGGGGTGCCGGAATCGTTGACCGACGACGCGCGGTACGAAATCCGCGAACAGCTCCAGGCGATCGAGACCGAGGTGGCCGACCTGTACCAGGCGCTTCACGGCGGGTGACCCGGTGAGCGATACACGACGGCAGGCCGCCGCGCCGTTCGGCGACATGCCCTCGGAGGAGTTTCGCCGCTCCGCCGCCGACGTCGCGGAGTGGGTCGCCGACTACCTCGACACGGTGGAGCAACGGCCCGTCCTTCCCGACGTCGATCCGGGTTGGCTGAAGGGCGAAGTCCCGCTCGACATGCCCCGGGAGGGTGAGCCCATGGAGGCCATTCTGGCCGACTTCGAGCGAGTCGTGCTCCCTGGGGTCACACACTGGAATCACCCGTCGTTCCACGGGTACTTCGCCAACACGGGATCCGGCCCCGGTATCCTTGCCGAGACCCTCGTCGCCGCACTGAATGCCAACGCCATGGTCTGGCGGGCCTCTCCGGCCGGCACCGAGTTGGAAGAGATCGCGGCTCGGTGGCTGGCCCGACTGATCGGGCTGCCGGATGCCTTCCACGGGGTGATCAACGACACGGCGTCGTCCAGCTCGCTCTTCGCCCTCGCCGCGGCCCGCGAGGTTCATCTTCCCGAGGCCCGCACCGACGGGCTCGCCGCGGCGCCTCCTCCGAGCGTGTATACCTCGGCCCAATCGCACTCCTCGATCGACAAGGCCGTGGTCACGCTCGGGTTCGGTCGGGCGGCGGTCCGCCACATCGAGGTCGACGACGCCTTCCGCATGCGGCCGGACCGACTCGCAGCGGCGATCCGCGACGATCGAGCTGCGGGTCGTCGGCCGGTGGCGGTGGTCGCGACGATCGGGACCACCTCGACGACCTCGGTCGACCCGGTGTCCGAGATCGCCGATGTCTGTGAGCGGGAGGGCCTCTGGCTCCACGTCGACGCCGCCTATGCCGGGCCAGCCGCGGCGGTGCCCGCACTGCGACCGCACTTCGCGGGCTGGGAGCGGGCCGACACGGTGGTGGTCAATCCCCACAAGTGGCTGTTCACCCCGATGGACTGCTCCGTGCTGTATTGCCGCAGGCCCGACGTGCTGCGGGCGGCCTTCAGCATGACCCCGGAGTACCTGCGGACGGCCGAGATGGGGTCGGGGACCAACCTCATGGACTACGGAGTGCCCCTGGGGCGGCGCTTCCGCGGCCTCAAGCTCTGGTTCGTGCTCCGCTACTTCGGGGCCGAGGGAGTGGCGGCGCGCATCGCCGAGCACTGTCGCCTGGCCGAGATGGTCGCGGGGTGGATCCGGGACGAGCCGGGTTGGGAGATCGTCGCGCCACACCCCTTCGCCACCGTCGTCTTCCGCTGGGCGCCCGACGGAGGTGGTGCGGGGTCGCCGAGCGAGCACGATCGCCGCAACGCGAAGCTTCTCGAGAGGGTCAACCAGAGCGGCGAGGCGTTTCTTTCGCACACGCGACTTCGGGACCAAACGGTGCTGCGATGGTCCATCGGCAATCTGCGCACGACCCGGAGCCACCTCGAGCGAACCTGGGCCGTTCTGCGACGCGAGGCCGCCCGCATCGGCTGAGAGCCGACCGTCGCCTCAGCGGCGCCGTCCCTCTCGAAGCTGTTCTTCGATCCGTGCGCGCCCCGGGATCCCGAGAATCATCGTTGCGGCGGAGGCGGCGACGAGACCCGCCATCAGCGGGTAGTCACCCGTCAGCAGACCGAGGACACCGCCGAGGAGGCCGACTGATTCACGAAGGGCCATCGACACGATCGTGCGTGTGCGGATGCGGTGGGCGGTCGCGTCCGGGGCGGGATCTCCCGATGCGGCGAGCATGCGGCCGATCACCGACGCCCCCACCAGTACGACGACGCCGCCGAGGGCGATCACGATCCGGAGGTTGGCGTCGAGGCTCGATCCACCTCGATCGCCCCCGAGGTCGAGCGCGGCGACTACTCCACCGAAGGTCACGACGCCGCCGACCAGCGCCATGGTGAGGAGCATGAGCTGGCGGTGGAGCGCCTCGGCCGACCGGGTGTCCATCACGCTTCGCGCACTTCCTTCACGACGTCGGCCATGGCCTTCTTGGCGTCGCCGAAGAACATCATGGTGTGGTCCATATAGAACAGCGGGTTGTCGATGCCCGCGAAACCGGGGCTGAGACTCCGCTTCACCACGATCACGTTGCGGGCGTAGTCCACGTCGAGGATCGGCATGCCGGCGATGACCGAGTTCGGGTCGCGGGCGTCCGGGTTCACCACGTCGTTCGCACCCACGATCAGCACGACATCGGTACCCTTGAAGTCGTCGTTGATCTCGTCGAGATCATAGAGCCGGTCGTAGGGCACGTCGGCTTCAGCGAGGAGGACGTTCATGTGCCCCGGCATGCGACCGGCCACGGGGTGGATGGCGTACTTCACATCGACGCCGCGCTCGGACAGCAGGTCCATCACCTTCTTGAGCTCGTGTTGGGCCTGCGCGACCGCGAGACCGTAGCCGGGCACGACCACCACCGACTGAGCGTACGCCATGACCATCGCGGCCTGCTCGGCGTCGACGCTCCGGACCGGCTTCTTCTCGCCCGAGGCGAGGGCCGCCTTGCCGCCCGCCTGCCCGAAGGCGCCGAACATGACATTGGCGAGGGAGCGGTTCATGGCCTTGCACATGAGCATGGTCAGGAACAGCCCGGCCGCCCCCACGAGCGCTCCGGAGATGATCAGCACCATGTTGCCGATGATGAAGCCTGCGGCCGACGCGGCGAGTCCCGAGTAGGAGTTCAGGAGCGAGATGACCACGGGCATGTCGGCGCCGCCGATCGGGATGACGAGCAGGATGCCGAGCAGGAGCGCGAGGCCGGTGAATACCCCGAAGGTGGCGATGGGCGTCAGGCCGCCCAGGGCGCCCACCACACCGGCGATCGAGGCCCCGAGCACGAGCAAGCCGATGAACAGAAGCGCGTTGACCGGCTTCTGGAGGGGGAAGGTGACCGGGTTGCCCGTCACCATGCCGTTGAGCTTCCCGAACGCGATCAGACTTCCCGAAAACGTGACGGCGCCGATGAGCATCGAGAGGGCGATGGTGATGCCCGTGCCGGCGTCCACGGCGAGGCCGGCGTTCTGGAGCCGAACGAATTCGGCTGCCGCCACGAGCGCCGAGGCACCCCCACCGAAGGCGTTGAAGATGCCGACCATCTCGGGCATCGCCGTCATCTTCACCGTGCGAGCCGCGACCGCCCCGGCCAGACCGCCGATCGCGACCCCGATCAGGATGCCGGTCCAGTTGAGCACCTGATTGTCGATCAGTGTCGCGATGATCGCGAGCAGCATCGCGGCGGCGGCGAGCCCGTTGCCCGGACGTGCGGTCGCGGGCGACTGCATGCGCTTGAGGCCCACCACGAAGAGTACGGCGGAGGCGAGATACGCCAGTTCCACCATGGTCGAGAGGTCCATGCGATTCCTGTGTCTCGTTCGGGGCGGGTCAGTTCTTCTTGAACATCTCGAGCATGCGATCGGTCACCATGAAGCCTCCGACCACATTGATCGTGGCCATGGCGATCCCGATCACTCCGAGAATCTCGACGGCTCTCGACTCGGCCGAGGCGGTCACTACGAGTGCGCCGACGATGGCGATACCCGAGATCGCATTGGCTCCCGACATCAGAGGGGTGTGCAGTGTGGGCGGCACCTTCCCGATCAGCTCTCGTCCCGCGACGGTGGCGAGGACGAAGACGTAGAGTCCGATCAGCATCTCTCCCATCGTCAGGCTCCTTCGGAAGTGAGGCGGGCTCGCGTCGCCTCGTGTCGGACCTCGCCTCCATGTGTCAGGCAGGCGGGGCCCAGAATGTCGTTTTCGAAGTCGAGTGCGAGGTGGGGCACTGCGTCTTCCGCGTCGTCCTTCGCCGTCATCTCGAGGAGCAGGGTCGCGATGTTGCGCGCGTACATCTGGCTCGAGTGGAAGGGGAGCTCCGAGGGTAGGTTGGTGGGCCCCAGGACCGTGACGCCGTGCGCGCGCACCGTCTCGTCGGGTCGCGACGCCGCACAGTTCCCGCCGCCGGCGGAGGCCGCCATGTCGACCACGACCGAACCGTCTCGCATCGCCTGGAGCATCTCGTCGGTCACCAACAGCGGTGCCGAGCGGCCGGGAATCCTCGCGGTGGTCACGACGATGTCTGCGTCGTGGATGTGGGCGGCGATGAGTTCGAGCTCCTTGGCGTGCTGGTCTTCGCTCAGCTCCTTCGCGTAGCCGCCCTCACCCTCGGCGGTCACGTCTTCGTCGGCCTCGAGGAAGGTCGCCCCCAGACTCTCGACCTGCTCCTTCACCGCGGGGCGAACATCGAAGGCCTCGACACGCGCCCCGAGGCGGCGTGCGGTGGCGATGGCTTGCAGCCCGGCGACGCCGGCCCCCAGCACGAGCACCTTTCCGGGGCGAATCGTACCGGCGGCGGTCATGAACATCGGCAGAATACGCCCCAGCGTATCGGCTCCCAGCAGGACCGCCTTGTAGCCGGCGAGGTTGGCCTGCGACGAGAGCGCGTCCATCCGCTGTGCCCGCGTGGTGCGCGGGATCAACTCCATGGCGAACGACGTCGTTCCCCGGTCGGCGAGCGCCTGCACCACGTCGAGGTTCTCGAAGGGCGAAAGGAACGCGATCAGGGCGGCCCCGTCGGGGAGACCCTCGACTTCCTGGACCGAGGGAGCAGCGACCTTCAAGACCACGTCGCTCCCGGAGAGCGTCGCGGCGAGGTCCGCCACAGTGGCGCCCGCCTCCTCGTACTCCCGGTCGGCGTAGTGGGACCCTTCGCCCGCGCCCGTTTCAACCGACACGGCGATCCCGTGCTTGTCGATCAGTTCGCGGACGAGGGCAGGAATGAGGGCGACCCGGTGTTCACCCGCACCGGTCTCTCGGACAACCGCGACCTTCATTGACCCGCTCCTGGATCCTGGAGTGGACGATCGGGCCTCGATGCCCTGCGTCGGGGCGGGAAGCTATCTACGGAAGCCCCCCGGCCGCAATGCGAAATCGGCCGAAATCCACCTGCCTCAGAGGGGGGGGACGGGCCCCGGTCCCTTGCGCAGGAAACGGATCACCAGATCGATTGCGGCGGCCTCACGCTGGAAGAGGCGTCTCAGCTCTTCCGGCGCGATCTCGTCGTCGTCGCGAACCCGGTCCATCAGCCGCGAAAGGCCACGGTTGCCGAGCGACATCGCCTGGCCCGCGAAGCGGGTCGCCAGTGTGCGCACCTCGTCGGGCGGGGTTTCGGGAGTGACGAGGTTCGCCTGCTCGCGGAGCTCCCGGCGAGCCCGGTCCAGCAGGCGCACGTATTCGGCGTCCTGGATGGCGAGACGTGCGAGGGTGACCTCGAACGGCTCCCAGCGTCCGTGGGGCGCGAAGGCCTTGCGCAGCCGGGGGGACATCTCGGGGACGTTGACCGGCTTGCGCACGTAGTCGGTCGCACCGGCTTCGACGGCCTCCTTCACCGTGTCGATGTCCGACATGCCCGAGCAGACCACGATGGGAATGTTCGGGTCGGGGCCCTCGGAACGAATACGGCGGACCAACTCCAGACCTCCCTCGTCGGGTAGGCTCAGGTCGGCGATCACCCCATCGACGGGGTATTGCTGAATGTTCTCCCAGGCATCGGCCACCGTGGGCGACCGGATGTGGAAGAACTGAAGCTGGTGGACCACGGTCGCGAGCAGGTGGCTCACCACTGGATCGTCGTCGAGAACGAGAATGAGGTGCATGGTGCGGCCGGGGGTGGACGATCTCGGGAATTTGGGGTATCCGCCGAGGATTCGCCACGGCTCACCAGGCCATGGGTGCGCCCACCCCGCCCAGGTAGCCTGTCGACATGCTGTCGCGCGTCTCGTCTTCCGCTCTCGAGGGTATCGTGGCCCACCCGGTCGAAGTGGAGGTGAGCATCACGTCGGGGCTACCCAGCTTCAGCGTGGTCGGGCTCCCCCACAGCTCCGTGCGCGAGGGCCGCGAACGCATCGTCGCGGCGCTGAAGCACTCGGGCTGGCCGCTCCAGCCCCGGCGAGTCACGGTCAACCTCGCGCCGGCCGACCTGCGGAAGGGGGGGAGCGCGTTCGACGTGCCGGTCGCCGTGGGAATCCTCACCGCCGCGGGAGTGGTGTCGCCCGAGTCCACGGCGGGATGCGCCTTCGTGGGCGAGCTGGGTCTGGACGGTGCCCTGCGCCCGGTGCGCGGAGCCCTCGCGCTCGTCGCCGCCGCCCGGGATGCCGGAGCGTCGACCGTCTTCGTGCCGCACGACAATGCACCGGAGGCGGGGTTGGTCGATCGCGTCGGTATCCGGGCGGCGCGTTCACTGCGCCAGATCGTGGCGCACCTCACGGGGACCGGTGAGGTGCCGACCGTCGTGCCCCCCCACGGTGCGACCTCGGCCGCCGTCGGCGGGCCCGACCTGATCGAGGTACGGGGGCAGGCCGTGGCCAAGCGGGCGCTCGAAATCGCCGCGGCGGGCGGCCACAACGTCTTGCTCGTCGGCCCGCCCGGGACGGGCAAGACCCTGCTCGCGCGCCGATTGCCCGGAATCCTGCCGCCGCCCACACCCTCGGAATTCCTCGAGATCGTACGCGTGCACTCCGCGGCGGGACGGATTCCGCACGGTGCGCTGCCGCCTCGGAAGCGCCCGTTCCGAGCGCCCCACCATTCGGTGTCGCATGCCGGCCTGGTCGGGGGAGGTGCGCCGGTCCGGACGGGGGAAGTCAGCCTGGCCCATCGCGGTGTCCTGTTTCTCGACGAGCTGCCCGAGTTCCGCAGGGCCGCGGTCGAGAGCTTGCGCCAACCGCTGGAAGACGGAGTGGTGACCATCGCGCGGGCCAACGCGCACCTGACCTTTCCGGCGCGTTTCGTTCTCGTCGCGGCGATGAACCCCTGCCCGTGCGGACATCGTGGCGACGGATCGGAGCGTTGCGTCTGCGACGATGCCCGGGTTGCCCGCTACCGGTCGCGGGTCTCGGGTCCGGTGCTCGACCGGATCGACCTGCACGTGCCCGTCGCTCCGGTATCGATCGACGATCTGCGGAGGCCCCCCTCGGGCCCTCGCAGCGCCGACATTCGCCACCGGGTCGTCGAGGCTCGGGCACGTCAACGGGAGCGCCTGGGCGCCGAGGCTTCGTGCAACGCCGAGATGGGGCCGGGGCCCCTTCGACGCCACGCCAAGGTGCGTCCAGGGGTGGCCAGACTCCTCCAGAACGCCATCGATCGCATGGGTCTATCGGCCCGGGGGTATCACCGCATCCTCAAGGTGTCTCGCACGATCGCCGATCTCGACGGGTCCGACGCGATCGGCGAAGAGCACGCCGCCGAAGCGGTGCAGTATCGCGCCCTCGATCGCAACGCGGGGGGAGGTGGGTAGACGACTTCGAGGCGAGGGCGCCCCGTGCTACCATTGCCCATGGCTTCCTCCACCGCCGCCGATATCGGGCCCGCGCCGCGAGCGAGTGCGGTGCTGGCCGCCTTCGCGGCCGTCTACGTCATTTGGGGGTCGACCTACCTCGCGATCCGGTTCGCGATCGAGACGATCCCACCGTTCACGATGGGCGGCATGCGGTTCCTCCTGGCCGGGTCGCTGCTGTACCTATGGGCCCGTCGTACCGGCGTCGCGGCGCCGACGCGACTCCAGCTTCGGGACGGCGCGATCGTCGGCGCGTTTCTTCTGCTGGGCGGGAACGGGGCCGTGGTCTGGGCGGAGCAGTGGGTGCCCTCCGGCCTGGCCTCACTGCTCGTGGCCACGGTCCCGCTCTGGATGGTCGTTCTGGATTGGGTCTGGGCGGGCGGGCGACGACCGTCGGTGGGCATCTGGTTCGGCCTGGGTTGGGGCCTCGTGGGAGTGGCGCTCCTGAGCGGTGACCTGTCGGCCGACGCGCTCGGCCCGGGCGCCGCTCGCGGGGCGGTCGTGTTGGTGTTCGGCTCTCTGTCCTGGGCCATGGGCTCGATCTACAGCCGCTCGGCCCGCGTTCCCGCGGCACCGCGCATGGCGACCTCGATCCAGATGCTCGCAGGCGGCGCGCTGCTGCTCGCGCTGGGAGGCGGGGCCGGCGAGTGGGCCGATTTTCGCCTGGCCGGGGTCTCGGCTCGGTCGTGGTCGGCGCTCGCCTATCTCGTGGTGTTCGGTGCGATCGTCGCCTACTCGGCGTACATCTGGTTACTGCGCGTGAGCACGCCGGCGCGGGTGTCGACCTACGCCTACGTGAACCCCGTCGTCGCGCTCGCTCTCGGGTGGGCCCTCGCCGATGAACCCATTACACCCCGGACTCTCGTCGCCGCGGGCGTCATCCTCTCGGCGGTCATGCTCCTCAACCGCCTGGGGCGAGCCCGCGGCGCCGCGCGGCGCGGCTCATCCGCCACTGGCGCCACCGGGGATTCCCGATAGTCTGCAGGGTCATGTCGACGCCTACCCACTACCTCGATTTTGCGGCCACTTCTGCCCTGCGCCCGCCGGCGGTGGGGGAGGCGGTGATGTCGTTCCTGTCGAACGTCGGGGCCACTCCCGGTCGTGGATCGTACGACCGCGCGCTGGAGGCCGGTCGGGTGGTGCGGCGGGCTCGCCTGGCGGTCCAGCGGGTGCTGGGGCTCGAACGGACCGCGGGGACGGTGGTGTTCGGCGCCAACGCCACGCAGGCCGCCAACGTGGCGCTCTGGGGGTGCCTCGACTCGGGCGACGTACTGGTGGTGACGGACTTCGACCACAACGCGGTTCGTCGGCCCGCCTACGCCCTCGGGGAGCGCGGAGTCGAGGTGCGCAGGGTGCCGGGCCGTCCCGACGGGTCGCTCGACGAAGGGCAGCTCGAGGCCGCCCTCGACGGGGCGAGCATGCTGGCGATCAATGCCGCCTCCAACGTGCTCGGCACGCGCCTCCCGGTCGATCGCCTCATTGCCCAGGCGAGGTCGGCGGGAGCGGCCACCTTCGTCGATGTGGCGCAAACGGCGGGGCACATCGTGGATGACCTGACGCACGCCGACCTGGTGATGTTCACGGGTCACAAGGGCCTGCTGGGCCCCCAGGGCGTCGGTGGCCTCTGGGTCCGCGAGGGTGTCGAGGTGCGCCCCCTCCTCCGGGGAGGCACGGGCGGAGACTCCCGTACGCCCGACATGCCCGCGCCACTCCCCGATCGCCTCGAGGCCGGAACGCCCAATGCCCCGGGAATCGCCGGCCTGCTCGCTGGTGTGAACTGGGTGGAGAACGCCGGCATCGACCGCCTGCGGGCCGAAGGGGCAGTGCTCCGTGGGAGGCTGCACGCGGGGCTCAGCGGAATCCAGGGTGTGAGGGTCCTGTCGCCAGACGACGCCTCGTGCGTCCCGATCGTCACCATGGTGTCGGACCGATTGGATCCCGGTACGATGGCGCACCGATTGGATCGCGAGTACGGCGTCCAGAGCCGCTCCGGTCTCCATTGTGCCCCCTGGGTTCACGAGCGTTTGGGTACGGCGACCACCGGTGCCGTCCGCTTCTCGCTCGGCTGGTGTACGACCACCGCCGACGTCGACCGAGCCGTCGAGGGCGTAGACGAAATGACCGCTTCCCCTCGGGTGGTCGTTTCGTAAGTATCCAGAGCTTGTCCTTCTCCAACAGACTCCCGGTATGCACCTGTTCATCGCCTTGAATCTTCCGAAGAAGGAACGCACCCGGATCCACAAAGCGGGTCGTGCGCTTCGAGATCGGGATCTTCCCGTTCGATGGGCCGAGCCCGACGACTATCACCTCACCCTGAAGTACCTCGGTGACGTGCGAGGCGACCGTCGCGATCCGGTCGAGCATGTCATGGAGAAGGTGGCGGGGAGTACGCAGCCCTTCGAGATGACGATCCAGGGATTCGGCGCCTTCCCGACCATCCGCAAGCCCCGCGTGTTGTGGATCGGGGCCGAAGCGACGCCCGAACTGCGGTGCCTCAAGCAAGACCTCGAGTGGGGTCTGGCAGAGTACGGCTTCGAGCGCGAAACGCGTGCTTTCCATCCCCATGTGACGTTGGGGCGGGCTCCCGAAGAGGGAGGGGCGGGCGCCTTTCGCGGGCTCGACGCGGCCGTGGCCGAGGCCAAACACACGAGCCGGTTCACGGTTCGCAGCCTCGACCTGATGCGCTCCAGGGCGACCAAGTCGGGATCCCAGTACTCGATCCTACGTACAATCAAACTCACGGGGCCCCGCTGATCCTCGGGGGTCGCGCCCTCGAGGGGATGAGGTGTCGATGAAGGGTTGCCTACGGAACTGCCTGGGAACGCTCGGGCTTGGTGTCGTCGTGGTCGGTGCGGCATACGGGGGCTGGAAGTGGGGGCCGGCCGTGTTCCCCAAGCTCGAGGCGTGGGTGGGAGAGGCGACGTCGGAACGTCCCCCCGAACGACGCCCGTCGGCCGGTCTCGCCGAGGCGGCCCTCGACCGGGTCGATGCGTTGCGCTCGTCGGGCACGGCCGACGGGCGGCTCGAACTCGACGGCATCGACCTGTCGAGCCTCATCCGGTACTCGGCTCCGGGGATCGTTCCGCCGGGTGTCGAGGAGCCCAGCGTCGAGCTCGGCGATGGCAAGATCCTGCTGTCGGCGAGGGTCGCGACGGCGGCCTTTCCCGATCTCCCGGCGTTCGACGAGGTGGTGGGATTGCTTCCCGACACCGTCGACATCCGCCTTCGAGGGGCGTTGGTCCCGTTCGGACCGGCCATGTCGGCTCTGTACGTGGAGCGCGTCGATGCGGAGCGCATTCCCCTTCCGTCCGGGGTCATTCCCGGCATCCTCGCCGCGCTGGGTCGCACCAGCGTCGACGGCCTCCCGCCCGAAGCCATGGCGATCCCCCTCCCGTCCGGTCTGGATCGTGCCTTCGTCGAAGGCGATCGGCTCATCCTTCTGCGGGACGGTTGACCGATGGCGCGGCTGCTCATCGTCGACGACGAGGCGTCGATTCGCGACGTCCTCGTACAGCTCTTCGAATACGACGGGCATTCGGTCGAGGCCGCGGCTGACGGCCACGACGGTCTGGAACTGCAGCGTTCGTTTTCTCCGCATGTGACCTTCCTCGACGTCAAGATGCCGGGCATGGACGGGCTGGAGACCCTTCAGCGCATCCGAGAGGCCGACCCGCTGGCCGTCGTCGTGATGATCAGCGGCCACGGGACGATCGACACGGCAGTCGAGGCGACGCGGAAGGGGGCGTTCGACTTTCTCGAGAAGCCGCTCGACTCGGACCGGCTTCTCGTCACGCTTCGGAATGCCCTCGCGGTGCGCGGGCTGTCGCAGAAGGTCGAGGTCCTCGAAAACGAGATCGAGACCCGGCACGAGATCGTGGGGTCGTCGTTTCAGATTCGCCGAGTCGTCGAGCGGCTGGAACGGGTGGCGCCCACCGACGCCCGCGTGCTGATCACCGGCGAGAACGGTACCGGCAAGGAGTTGGTCGCGCGGGCCGTTCACCGGCTCTCGGATCGGTCCGAGAAGTCGTTCATCGAGGTCAACTGCGCGGCGATCCCGTCCGAATTGATCGAGTCGGAGTTGTTCGGCCACATGAAGGGATCGTTCACCGGCGCGGTTTCGGACCGGGCGGGCAAGTTCGAGCAGGCCGACGGAGGCACGCTGTTTCTCGACGAGATCGGTGACATGGCCACCGCGGCCCAGGCGAAGGTGCTTCGGGCCCTCGAAGAGGGTGTGGTGACGCGGGTGGGTGGCTCCCGGTCCATCGCCGTCGATGTGCGGGTGATTGCTGCGACCAACAAAGACCTCGAAGAGGAGATCGCCGAGGGCCGCTTCCGCGAAGACCTCTTCTACCGCCTCAATGTGGTGCCGGTACTGGTGCCCCCCCTGCGCGAGCGCCGCGACGACATCCCGATGCTCGTGCGCCACTTCTCCGAGCAGATGGCGCGCAAGGACCGAATCCGCCCTCGGCCGTTCACCACGGAGGCGGTGCGTCGACTCCGGGAGCTGGAGTGGCCGGGCAACGTGCGAGAGCTGCGCAATACCATCGAGCGGCTGTTGATCCTCTCACCCGGCTCCGAGGTGACCGAAGACGACGTGCAGCTGCTCGTTCGTGCCGACGTCAGCGAGGCGGGGCTCGGGTCGGATCTCGCGTCGGCCACGACCTTCAACGACTTCAAGGAGCGCGCCGAACGCGCGTTCATCGTGCAGAAGCTCCGCGAGCACGACTGGAACGTGTCGGAGACGGCGCGAGCGGTCGAGATGCCGCGCTCGAATCTCTACAAGAAGATCGAGAAGTACGGACTGGTCCGAGAGGAGTGACGCTCGCCTACGGGGTGCGCCGCGGCACGACGCGGGCGCCAGCCGGCAGGTTGTAGAGTACCTCGATCGTGCGGAAGTCCCGATAGGTGAGCCGCGTCGCGGTATTGTACGGATACATGACGTCGCGCGAGTCGTCGGAGTGGGGAAGGCCGAGCACGTGGCCCATCTCGTGTGCGGCCGTCAGCCGGATCTTCTGCGGGTCGATCGGTCTCCCGTCGGGAGTGTGCGTCGTCAAGAGGAACTCGACTACCTCGAGTTTGGGGCCCGCGGCCCCCACCTCCCATCGTACGGTCGCCTGCCCGATGCGATCGCCCGACAGCTGGCGCACCCACTCGACCCGCGCGTCGACCTCGGCGTCGCGGTCGGAGGTCTGGATGCGAAGGGCCAGCGGTCGCCCCTGCCACTCCCGGATGCCGGCCGCGGCCTGGCGCTGGACTTCCCGTGCGTGGTTGGCCTGCAACCCCACGGGCAGCGGCACC
>JANQNV010000299.1 GCA_028279425.1 Longimicrobiales bacterium
GACGGCGCGGCAGAGAAGGTGCCCAGCAGGACGGCGTAGCTGGTCACGCCGAGCACCGCGCCGTCCGACACGCCCAGCACCCACGGACCCGCCAGCGGATTGCGGAAGATGGTCTGCATCAGCAGTCCCGAGGCCCCGAGGGCGGCGCCGCCGGCCAGCGCCGTCAGCGCCCGGGGGAGCCGGAAGTCGAGCACGATTCGGCTCCACGCCTCCCGGTCCGCGCCGCCCCCACCGAGGATGCGCACGACCTCGTCCAGGGGTACGGCCACCGTCCCGACCGAAAGCGTGACGACGAAGGTGGCCGCACACGCTGCGGCGAGGATCCACAGAAGGAGTCCGCCTCGCTCGGGTACCTGCACGCGATCGGCCGTACTCACCCCGACTCCTCGGGCAGGGGGCGAAAGTAGCGCAGCTCGTGGCCGGGCAGCCGATCCGGATGGAGGATCCGGATCAGATCCGCCAGCATGCGGTCGGGATAGGGGAGTCGGTGCTCCCAGTAGGGGTTGTAGCCGTCTGCGCCACGCGCCCCGTCGCTGCCCCACACCCGAGCGTCGCGCACTGCCTGCAGCGAGGAGAGACGCGGTTCGTCGGCGAGCAATTCGGCCATCGACGAGGCGTCGGAAACCCCGATCCATACCTCCACTTCGTCGCCTCGATCGATCACGCCCTCCAGGGCGCGAGGCAGGCTACTCGACGACGAATCGTCGGCGAGCACGTAGCGCCCTCCGGCGTCCTCGATGAGCCGGGCCCAGTTGTTTCGTCCCCCCGGTAGGTACCACGAGCCGCGATAGGGGCGGCCGACGATGAAGCGCGGGCGACGCTCGACGTCCCGCACGCGGTCGGCCAACGCGCGGTACCGCTCTCGGGTCTCCTCGAGGACCCGGGCCATATCGGCCTCTCGGTTGAGGAGCGCTCCCACGACGCTCATCCACTCGGTCGCCCCCATCATCGTCGGCTCGCGCCCGTCGGACGACGGGATCACGGCCACTCCGAGTTCGGTCAGCATCCCCGATTCCGCCAGAAACGGCTCGTACACGAGGACGGCATCGGGGTCGAGGGCCGAGATGAGCTCGATGTCGGTGTGGTGCCCCGCCCCGACCGGAAGGATGGCCCCGGATTCGAGGCCCGCGCGGATGGCGGGGGCGGCGGCGTACTCGACTCTCTGCACCCCGACGAGTCGATCGACGGCATCCAGGAGTACGAGCGCCTCCTGGAGGTAGGAGTGGGTCACCGCGAGCCGGCGGGCGGGAACGGAAACGACGGTCCGGTCGTCGAAGCCCTCGGGGACGGGCGTGCCGCACTGCACGAGCAGGTAGCGGGCCGTTCCCCCCGGCGCCCCGGCCGCATCGATGTCGAGGAGCTTGTACGACCCCTGGTAGCTGAGCCGAAAGAGCTCGGCGTCGACGGGCTCTGCTTTCACCGGAAAGTAGTCGCGCCCCGGGTCGTAGCTTTCGACGCATCCGGACACGACCGCGCCCGACGCATCGAAGGCGGGGGCCGACGCCTCGGCCTCGGGCGCCGGGGCGCGCCCACACCCCCCGGCGGCGCACGACAGGCAGGCCGACAGAGTCGCCCAGACTCCGACCGACCGGATCGAGCGCAGTCTCACCGAGGTCCACCCGGACCACCAGCGCGACCAGACGCGCCCGGGTCGGAGCCGCCCGCGTCACCTCCAGCCTCCCTCGCCACCCGCGCCCGCTCCTCTGCGTGCTGGTCCCACGCCACCCCCTCACGGATCCAGGCGGGTGCCGGCTCTCGCTTCAGGTGGTGGCCGAACCACTCGAGGATGCGACGGTGGTAGTCGATCTGGTTCGCCTTCTGCCGGAAGCTGTGGTCCTCGCCCTCGTAGACGAGCAGCACCATCGGCCTCTCGGCCCGCCGGGCGAAGTTGTAGAACTCCGTCGCCTGGAAAAACTCCACGACGCCGTCGTCGCTCCCATGCGCCATGAGCAACGGCGTCGTCATCTCGTGCACCCCGTGGATCGGGGAGTTGCGATGGTGCGCCTCGGGGTCCTCCCAGTACGGGACCTCCATCCGGGCCTGGCCCGTCTCCCAGTGGTCGGGCTCCGGGATCCCCGGATTCCAGTGGATCTGGCCCATGAAGCTGACGAAGTCGGTCAGCGGCGCCCCGGCGACGGTGGCCGCGAAGAGGTTGGTCCGCGCCGCGAGGTACGTAGCGTGGTAGCCGCCCCAGGAGTGGCCGACGAAGCCGACCCCCTCGCGGTCGATCAGACCGCGATCGTTCACCGCCTCGATGGCGGCACCGACGGCCTCGGCCATGGACACACCCGGATCGCGTCCTCGGAAGACGATGTCCGGCAGGAGCACGAAGTATCCCTGCTGGGTCCAGGTGGTGAAGTTGTAGTAGTCGCGCTCCGAGGGATTCTCCCAGAAGTGCCGCTGCGGGGAGAGGATCTCGTAGGCGTACACGATCATCGGGTAGCGCCTCGACGGATCGTGGTTGGCGGGATACAGGAGGACCCCGTGTTGGCGGTTGCCATCGCCGTCGGTGTAGTCCACGAGTTCGGAGCGCGTCCACGCGTATTCCGACTGAAAGGGATTGGTTTCGGCAACGGTCCGACGGTCACCGAACTCCCCGTTGGTCAGAATGAGGTCGGGGGACTCCTCCCGAGACTCGGAGCGAAAGACCAGGCGGTCGACCGAGTCGGCCTTCTGGAGAAACCAGTGGCTTCGGTCCTCGAAGAGGAGACGCTCGTAGCCCTCGTCGGGGCTCCAGCGCGCCCAGCCCCGCGCCTCGGTCCACTCGCCGCGGAGCTGGAAGAGGACCGGCTCGCCGCCGGCGTGCGCGGGATCGTCGAAGTCGAGCCGTTGGATCCGGTGCACGACCTCTTCGTCGGCCCCTTCGGTCAGCCTCGCGCCCATCGACCCGTCGAGCGGCACCCGCCACACGTCGAAGCGGTCGTAGAGATAGACGGCCGCCCCGTCTTCCTCCCACCCTCCCATGCCGTGTGGCGGCAGGAGGCCGTCGGTCGGGGTGTCCCATTCGGTGTTGGCGAAGGTGGCACCGAGCCCTGCCGTCAGGTTCCGGTCGTCGCCCCCCTCGAGGTCGCGCAGCCAGTAGTCGGTGCCGTCGTACCACACCATCAACGGGCGGTCGAGGCTGGTCCACTCGTAGCGGACGCGCTCGGCGAGGCGCTCGCGCGTCCCGTCGCGCAGGTCGACCGCCCAGACATCTCGGTAGGGTCGGCCGAACTTCGCTCCCCACGGGTACGGAGCGTCGGTGCGCTCCACCGCCCATCCCCCGTCGGCCACGACCTGCGCGTTTGCGAGCAGGTCCGTGCCCGCCACGACCACGCGGTCCGCCTCGGGCTCCCAGACGGTCAGCAGCGTCCGGCGTGCGTCGGCGCTCGCCCGCACCTGCTGCATCGGAATGATGCGCACATCCGACGCATGCCAGATCTGCACGGTCGTCGCGTCGGAAGGCGAGTCGCTCTCCCGCGCCGAATCGGGGGCGACCTCCCTGCCCCACTCCGGCCGCGGCCGCAGACCGAGCTCGAGTCGAGCGCCCCCCGCCCACCACCGAGGAGTCCGGTGCGGCACGATCATCAGGGAATCGGGGATCTGCGCCGCGTCGGAGGCGAGTTCGATGCGTCCCGCCGGCCCGGCCGGGTCGCGCCAGGCGAGCAGGGTATAGCTGCTCGAGTCGGCGCGGCTCGCGGCGGAATCGGATCGTAGCACCGCCAGAGCCGAGCCGTCCTCTTGCCACGCCAATCCGGTATACCGGGAGCCGGATGCGTCGAGTCCCCGCAGCACACCAGCCGTCGCATCGTAGAGCTGGACGGCGTTCGCCTCGTCGGTGCCCGTCGCGAGCGTCGTCGCGAAGAGCGAGCCCTCGGGCGACCACCGCGCAGCGCCCACGGCGGGCAGCGTGATTTCGGTGCCGGATCCAAGGTCGAGCAGGCGAACGTCGCCCCCTCGGTCCTCCGGGTCGCCGGGCGGGTACGCGTACAGCGCGAGGAAGCCGCCCGTCGCGTCGAAGTCGAAGGCGCGCGCCCACCCGAGCGAGCGACGCGCACCCGTCTCGAGATCCATGAGCTCGACCCCGAGACGGGGGGGACCGTCGGCTCCGTCGCGTTCCTCCGGAGAGGAGCCTACATGCCACACCGCCCAGCGTCCGTCGGGCGAGAACGTCGGGGCCTCCCCCCACGGCACCACGATGGTCGTGTCGGGATCGAGCCGTCGGAGGTGCAGCTCCTCGGACTCGTCGTTGCGGGCGAGCCCCCAGGCCACCCAGTCGCCGAAGGGCGAGACACGGGGTGACGTCACACTCTCCCAGCGGCCGTAGTCCTCCGGCGCGAGCGTTGGGAGCTCCTGGCCGGCGGCCGGAACGGCGAGCGCCGTGGTGGCGACGAGACCGGAGACGATCGCGGTCGCCGTCGCTCGCGGTGCGCGGCAACCGCTCGGGACACTGCAGGCATCACCAGCCTGGAGGACGTCCGAGGCGCGGGGAGCGTTCGGGGCGCGGCGAGCCTTCCAGGCGCGGTCCGTGGGTCGAAGCATGTCGTTCGGGGTTCGGGCGGATCGGATGCGGGACCGCCGGTTCACAGGTCGGTCGCCGCGAAGCGGCGTCTCAGTTCCAGCGCGAGGTCGTAGAGCGACGACAGACGCGTCTCCTGGCCGTCGCCCGTGATGCGCCACCCGACCGGGTCTCCCCCCTCCGCGATCACGCGGGTCGAGGGCACCGGCCCCGCCCCGCTCCAGACGTGCACGCCCTCGCGTTCGAGCGTTCGGGCCGTCCACTGGGCGGGGAGGCCGTCTCCGACGAGCTCGACCTCGCCGACGAAGTGCCGATGCACCTGAAAGGCGCCGCGGGTCGCGTCGAAGTCGACCCCTTCGCTTGCGAACGCCGATTCGAATGCGCCGGACAAGACGAGGTCTTCGGGGGCGCCGGCCTGGAGGGTGCCTCCCTTGGGAAGGAGCCATACGCGATCGGCGGCCCGCAAGGCGAGATCGAGGTCGTGGGTGGAAATCAGGATCGCGCGACCAGTCTCGCGCGCGAGTCGGCGCAGGAGCCGCATGATCTCGACGCGTCGGGGAAGGTCCAGAAACGCCGTGATCTCGTCGAGGATCATCATTCTCGGCTCCTGGGCGAGCGCTCGTGCCATCATCACCTTCTGACGCTCCCCATCGCTGAGATCGCCCACGTAGCGGTGCGCGAGGTCTTCGGCGCCGACTCGGACGATCGCGTCGCGAACCACCTCGTGGTCCTTCGCGGAGAGCTTCCCCGACCAACTCGTGTGGGGGTAGCGACCCAACCCCACGAGGGCCCGAGAGGTCAGCAGCCCCGCCTCGACCCGCTCCGTGAGCACGACCGCGAGGATCTTGGCGCGCTCCCGCGCCCCGAGGTCGTGGACGTCGTCACCGTCGACCAGGACGCGGCCCTCGAGCGGCTCCTGCATCCCGGCGACCGTCCGCATGAGGGTCGACTTCCCTGCCCCGTTGGGTCCCAGGAGGCAGACCAGCTCCCCCTCCTGCAACGAAAGGTCGATCCCCGACGCGACGACCGTCTGCTTCCCCTTCGTGCGATAGCCGATCGTGAGGCCTTCGATGGTCAACATGGCAGGCCGTCCTAGACGGGCATGCTGCGCATCTGTCGATTGCGCAGCACGACGCCGACGACGATGGGTGCGCCGACCAGCGCGTTGACGGCGTTCAGGTGGAGGAAGTGCCGCTCCCACGGCAGGTGGACCACCAGATCGGCCGAGAGGCCCAGCAGCGCACCCATGAGAATGGCGGCCGGCATCAAGATCCGGTGATCGGAGGTATTGAGCAGTCCGCGCGCCATGTGCGGCACGATCATCCCGATGAAGAGCACGGGGCCGCAATAGGCGGTCACCGGGGCGGCCAAGACCACCGCGCCGGTCAGTGCGAGCAGGCGAGCGCGTTCGACCGACAGCCCGAGGGTCGAAGCGTATCGCTCGCCCAGCAGGAGTGCATTGAGCGGCTTGACGATCGCCATCGACAGTACGAGCCCGACGACCACGAGCGGGACCAACACGGGGAAGTGATCCCAGTGCACGCCCGCGAAGCTGCCGTCGTTCCAGGAGGCGAACACCCGCCCCTGGGTCTCCGAGGTGAAATGGAGCACGACACTGACCATGCCCTGGGCGAAGAAGCCCAGCATGAGTCCCAGAATCAGAAGCGTGATGGTACTGACCCGTCGCGAAGCGGCGGCGATCGCGGCGGTGACCGCCCCCGCGCCGAGGAAGGAGCCCGCCACGATGCCCAGCTCGTTCAGGAAGGCCACGCGGGCGAGCAGCTCCGACCCCACGACGCTGCCTGTGGCCACGACGACGGCAACCCCGAATTGTGCCCCGGCGGTGATGCCGAGGGCCCACGGGCCGGCGAGAGGGTTTCGAAAGAGGGTCTGGAGCTGCAGGCCGGCCGCCCCGAGTGCCGCTCCCCCGAGGGCGGCCGTAACGGCTCGGGGAAGCCGCAGCTCACGCAGGATCGTCGACCACGCCGGCACCTCCGCGGAGCCGCCGAAGAGCAGCGCCACCACGTCGGCCAACGGGATGCGAACCGAACCGATGGCCAACTCGAGCACGAAGACGAAGGCCACCGCGAGCACCAGCCCGAGCAGGATGAGGGGGCGCAGGCGGGCGCGCGCATCGATCGCGCCTCCGACGGGCCCGGCCCCGCCGGCGGACAGCTCTCCCGGCGTCGGATTCGCCGCCAGGGTCGCCTTCATCGACCCTCCCCCGGAGCCGGAGCGCCCTCGGGTCCGGCTGCCCGCGCCGGACGCAGGTGATGGAACGGGTGGTCGGGCAGGACGTCGGGGTGGAGTAGCGCCACGAAATCCTCCAGAACCTGGTCGACCTCGACGACCGCCGATTCGTACCAGTCGTAGGCGTTGTGCTCGGGCCGCGAACGCCGATGCACGCTGAACACCCGCCCCTCGCGAAACGCCGGCAGTCGCTCGAGGACCCCGACACTCCCCGGCTCGTCGAGAGCGACACTTTCGGTCACGACGAAGGCGACCGAGTCGCCGAGGGCCAAAATCTCTTCGGAGGTCACCTCGCGCGTCGGCGCCCCCGAGGCGGCGCCGAAGGCGGTGCGCCCCCCGGCGTCGAAGACAACCTGGGC
>JANQNV010000320.1 GCA_028279425.1 Longimicrobiales bacterium
CACGGCGACGTGGGTGCCCGGCACGTCGGCGCACTCCTGGCAGGCCGTCGCGGCTGGCGGCACGAGCATCGGCAACAAGGGGATGATCAACGCAGCGAAGACCCTCGCCTTCACCATGTACGATCTCTTCACCACACCCGAGCTGATCGACGCGGCCCACGAGGAGTTCGAGCGACGCCGCGGTCCGGACTACGTCTACGTGCCGCTCCTGGGCGATCGGGACCCGCCACTCGACTATCGCGCGAGTGTCGTGGGAGGGAACCGCAACGACTGATTCCGTCGCGTGACTCGGGCGCGGGCGACTTCACCGGGTCACTCGAAGGGTCTCCCCGTGCCGAGGAATCCGGAGGCGCGCTTCGTCGAGGCCGGCTTCGGTCCAGGCGGCGCGCGTGCGCTCGGGAGGCTCGAGCGGGTCCTCGAAGGTGAGTCGGAACGTGCCCCAATGACTGGGAATGAAGTCCCCGTTCGATCCGAGATCCTCGTACGCCCGCACGGCCTCCTCCGGGTTCATGTGGGAGGCCTTCATGAACCATCGCGGCTCGTAGGCCCCGATCGGAAGCAAGGACGCATCGAAGGGACCGAGTCGCTCGCCGACCTCCCCGAGGTGTGACGCATACGCGGTGTCGCCCCCGAAGTAGATCCTCGGGTGCGGGGGGCCGTGGCGGTCTTCCGAGGTGTCGATCACCCAGGAGCTCCAAAGCCTCGTGTTGGTGCCCCACGGGGTGCGTCGCGTCCAATGGCGGGCGGGGGCGCCGGTGACGACGGTGTTTCCCGGCCCCGGCGCGGACTCCCACCAGTCGAGCTCGGTCAGGTTGTGAATGCCCGCGCGTCGAAACCACGTCCTGTAGCCCAAGGGCGTGAACCATTGGAGCTGGTCGCCGAATCGACGGTGGAGCCTTCGAACCGTCGGCAGGTCGAGGTGATCGAAGTGGTCGTGGGACAACAGCACCGCGTCGACCTCTGGGAGCAGCTCGAACGCGGGTGAGGCCGGGACGAAGCGGCGCGACCCGATCCACGGCACCG
>JANQNV010000326.1 GCA_028279425.1 Longimicrobiales bacterium
GCCGTGACGCGGACGTCGGGCTCTTCCACCCCGGTGGCGGCAGCGATGCGCCGCTCCAGCTCGCGACTCAGGCTATCGGCCGCCGCGAGCGAGGGACCGACGAGGTAGGTCCGGAGCGACACCTGGCCGCTGGCCAGACTCCACCGTGTGTCGATGTCGTCGTATTCGGTCGAGAGCTCGTCGACGATCCGACCCACCTCGGTGCGGGTCTGCACCTCCCACTTCACTCTCTGGAGGCCGGAGGCGAGCGGGAGGAAGAGGGCCGCCATCATCGCCACCGGCAGGAAGTACCGGAAGAGCCGGCTGCGGCGAGACCCGAACACCTGCTCGACCCCGAGCAGAACGCGCCGGATCATGCTGTCGGGCGCCGCGGCGGCGAGCGCTTCGTCGTCCCACGCCTGGACCGACACCCGCTCGTAGCCGAGCAGGAAGAAGAAGAGGAAGCCGACCGTGATGATCGCGCTGAAGTTGGTGACCAGGAGGAGCGATGCCCCGGCCGCCACCTCCCAGTCCCACGTGCCGACTCCGAAGCCGACGACGCAGATCGGCGGGACCAGGGCGATGCCGATCGCGGCCCCCGCTGCGACGATGTTGGTTTCGCTTTGCGCTTTGACCGTCGTCAGGGCCGCTGCGAGCGCGACGCACACGGCCAGCGCCAGGTCGAGGAGGGTGGGTTCGGTGCGAGCGGCGATCTCACCGGTCACCTCCTGAAACGGCAAGACGAGCGTGATGAGCGCAGCACCGGCGACCACGAGCACCACGCTGCCCAGGATCCGGATGAGCGACCGCACCGTGAGCACCGGCGAGCCGACCACGAGTCCCATGGCGAATTCCACGATCGGCCCCATCAGCGGGCTGACGAGCATGGCGCCGATCACGACCGTGGTGGAGTCCATCGCGAGACCGAGCGTCGCGATCGACATCGACAGCATGAGGAAGGTCCAGTACTCGACGGCCCCGCGCTGGCGGTTGGCGAGCATGAGGTGCACCTGCACCTCCCGCTCGTGCGCCTCCAGATTCAGCAGGCGCATCGCCCGTCGGTGGACCCCGCCGAGCAGGACCGCCAGAGCCCGTCCGGACCCGCTCGAGGACGCCCGTGAGGAAGGGGCGGGCCCTCGGCCTGGAGTCGATTCCGAACCTGGAGCCGATCCGGAATCTGGAGTCGATCTCGAGTCGGGAGTCGACCCCGCCTCGGGTGTCGACCCGTCGTGCGAGGCGCTGGGTTCCGCCATACCTCAGCGCAGCTCCCCGTTGAGTTCGGCATACACCTGCTGCACCGCACGCGGCCCCTGACTGGACCGCAGGCTCCACGTTTCGAGTTCACCGAAGTGGGCCTCCTGCATGGCCTGCTCGAGTGGAACCCCCGCCTCGTGGAGCCGGGTGGCCTCGTCGATCACCGTGATCACCGCCCGGCGGAACCGCTCCAACTCGCGCTCGAGAATCTCCGGCGAGTCGACGAAGCCGTGTCCCGGCACATAGGTCGCCACATCCAGGGCCTGGGCACGCTCGATCATCGCCACCCACTCGCTCGGGTACGCGGTGCGCATGGCTGGGAAGATCCGGTGCAGGTAGGCCTCGCTCATGAACAACACCCGCTCGTCGGGCAGGTACACCGCGAGGTCACCGCCGGTGTGGGCCCGCCCCAGGAAGAGCAACTCGATCGTGCGCCCCCCGAGCTCGAGGGCCAAACGGTCGTCGACCAGATCGGTGGGCATCGGCATGGCGGGAGCGTCGACGCCCGGTAGGGCGCGTGTCGCGCCCAGCACCTCGGCCGACGTGGGGTGAGCGTAGAATCGCGCGTCGGCCGGGAAGGCGTCGTTGCCGCCCGTGTGGTCGCCGTGGTCCGACGCGATCACCACGTGCGTGACCGGCTGATCGGTCATGCCCGCGATGACGTCCAGCATGCGCTGCGTTTCCTCGGTATTCCCCTGGCCGTCGGCGACGAGAACCCCCTCGTCGGTGACGACGAAGAGGCTCACCGTCGTGAACCACTCCTCGCCGGCCGAGCGCAGCTGCTCGTACGAATACACGTCGGGAGCGACCTCCTTGACCCGCGGGAAGTCGTCGTGGGTCAGTCCGCGGGCGAAGGGGTCGGCGGTGCCGACGTAGCGCTCCGCGGCCAACGCGAGTGAGCCCTCCGCCTCGTCGGGATCGCTCCGGAGGGTGTCGTCCCACGCGCCGGAGCCGGAGAAGCAACCGGCCAACGCGACGGCGACGAGGAGGGCGATACCGCGAGCGGCAACCGGCCCGCGGGCAGCGCGGGAGGTGCGACGCGCTCGACGTCGGCGATGCGCTGGTGTCATGATGGAACTCCAGGAGGGTGAGGACCCCGCAGAGTACCGGGCCGGCGCGACGCGGGCCACCTCGCGGTCGCTCGGTCGCGTGCGACCGAGGTCGGCTCCCCGGTCTCGCCTCGCCCTCGCCCTCGCCCTTCGAGTCCGCTAGGGTGGCCCCACCACTTCGCCTTCACCGCACCGGAGCCCGCATGCCCGACGCCCCCCGCCCCACGACCGACACCCGGGTCTGGATCAAGGCACTCGACCACGACGAACTCGCCGATGGTCGCGTGAAGACGGTGACCTGCGAGAACTACACCCTGTGCATGACGCGGGTCGGAGACGCGTTCGGCGCCCTCGACAACCGATGCCCACACCAGGGTGGACCGCTCGGCGAGGGGTCGATCGAAAAGGGCCTTCTTCGGTGCCCCTGGCACGGGTGGGACTACGACCCGCTGACGGGCAAGGCACCGGGATACGATGACGGCGTCGAGACCTTCCCCGTCGAGGTGCGGGCCGACGGAATCTACGTCGGGTTCCCCGAGGAGCAGGAACGCGAGCGCACCGTCTGCGACGTCTTCGCCGAGACGCTGACCAACTGGGGCGTCCAGTGGGTCTTCGGGATGGTGGGTCACTCCAACCTCGGCCTCGCCGACGCCTTCCGGGTGCTCGAAGGGGCCGGGCGCCTCCGCTACATCGGGATCCGACACGAGGGCGCGGCTTCGTTCGCGGTATCAGCGTACGGCAAGCTGACCGGACGGGCGGCAGCGTGCTTCTCGATCGCAGGCCCGGGCGCCACCAACCTTCTCACGGGCCTCTGGGACGCCAACGTCGACCGCGCGCCCGCGCTGGCGCTGACGGGCCAGGTCGACGTGCAGGTGCTCGGACGAGGTGCCTTCCAGGAGATCGACCTCGTCGCCGCCTACGGTCGTGTGGCGCAGTGGGGACACGCGCTCCTTCACACGAGCAACCCTGCCGAGATGGCCAACCTCGCATGCAAGAACGCACTCCTGAACCGGGGTGTGTCGCATGTGGTGTTTCCCGACGAGGTGCAGGCGCTTCCGGCGGATGGGCGCAGTGCAGGAGGGCCCGACGGGCGGGTCGCCGCTCCAGGCATCACCCCGCCGGCGGAGGTGCTGGCCGAGGCCGTCGAGCGGCTACGCACCGCCGAGCGCCCGGTCGTCATCGTGGGCCATGGGGCGCGCTACGACATGGAGGCCATCACGGCGCTCGCAGAAACGCTCGGGTGCCCGGTGCTCACGACCTTCAAGGGGAAGGGTCAGATTCCCGACACCCATCCGCTCGGGTGCGGCGTGCTCGGACGAAGTGGGACGCCGGTCGCGAGCCACTTCATGAACGAGTCCGACCTGCTGCTGGTGCTCGGCGCGTCGTTCTCGAACCACACGGGGATCACACCGAAGAAGCCGACCATCCAGGTCGACTTCGAGCGCATCGCGCTGGGCCGCACCTTCGCCGTCGACGTCCCCGTGTGGGGCGAAATCGGCGTCACCGTCGGCCTCCTGCGGAACGCCTTGGAGCACGCGCGAGGCGAGGGGACGCTCGCCGCCCGGGACGCGCGTGGCGAAATCGCCGAGCGCTGGGCCATCTGGCGCCGAGAGAAGGAACGACGTCACGGGGAGACGCGGGGTCGAGGTGTCGCCGCCGCCCCGCTCTTCGCGGCCCTGAGCGAGGCGGCCGATCCCGACGCGATCGTTTGCGTCGACGTCGGCAACAACGCGTACTCGCTCGGTCGCTACTTCGAGACCCGGGGCCAGACCTTCCTGATGTCGGGCTATCTCGGATCGATCGGCTTCGCGCTCCCCGCGGCTCTGGGCGCCTGGGCCGCCACGCAGGAAGACGACCCACGCTTCGCCGGCCGCCAGGTGATCTCGGTGTCCGGCGACGGCGGCCTGGCCCAATACATGGCCGAGTTCACGACGGCCGTGAAATACGGTATGGACCTCACGCACGTGCTCCTGCACGACGACGAACTCGGCAAGATCTCCAAGGAGCAGCGCGCGGGTTTCTGGGACGTCTGGCAGACGTCGCTCGTCAATCCGAGCTTCGCCGACTTCGCCACCTCATGCGGCGGCCTGGGCATCACGGTTCGCGATACTGCCGAGCTGGCGCTGGCCTTCGAGCAGGCGCTCGCTCACCCCGGGCCCGCCCTCGTCGAGGTATTCACCGACTCGAAGTTGCTGTAGGCCGTCATGGATCGATGCTTCCGATGAGGAACGCCGACCACTGATCCCCGGTGCGGCGAGCACGCACGGGGTTCAGGCCCACATCGCCGGTCCATCCGAAGGCAGCGAACCGAGCATCGATCGGCACCCCGGTCGGGAGTTCCCACGCGGGATCCCATCCATCGATCGTGCTCAGGTCGGGGAACGTCTCGTCGAGATCGTTGCCGCCCAGATAGCGCTTCGACGCGGTCAGGGTGTGAATCGTGGAGTTGCCCGCGACTTCGTAGCCGAAGACCGTGAGCAGCAGGTTGCCGTACTCCTCCTGAACGGCATACTGGACCCGGCCGCGAAACGACGTGGTGGACCCGCCATCCGAAAACGACACTCCCGCGAGTTCGGGGCCGAGCGTGAGCGTGAGGTCGTCTTCGCCCCTGAAGACCTGCTCCGTAACGAGGTACCGATCGCCCGGCGCGTCGAAGTCTCCCTCCGTCGAGATGGTGGCCACGAGGATGTCTTCGGGGAGCAATCGCGACGCGGGCGGGATCGGCAACACCCACGATGTGGTGGGAGTGCGACTCGTCTCGAACAGCACCGCCTGCAGCCGGGAGGTGCCCAGGGCGCCCGACAACGTTGCGGGTTGTCCATTGGGATTGGCGAGTGTGACGTCGATCGGCACGGGGGCGAAGCTGTTGGGACCGTTGAAGTCCATGCCCACCGTGGAGCCACTGGCGGGATCGATGCCGCGCGAGAGGAAGAAACGGAAGACGTCGAACACACCCGACGGGAAGAGCAGCTGCCCGTAGGCGCCCGCGAGGTCGAGTGGGCCGGCCGGCAGCCGATCGAAGGACAGGACCGCCGACCCGGGTCCGTACAGCCCGGACGACGAGTTGTCCACGGCCGCGGCCGCGAACTCTGCACCGTTGGCCAGCGCCGGGGCCGCCGCCACGTTGAGCGTCCGCGTCTGGTCGACGCACGGGAACGACGCCAGTACCGGATCATCGATTTGGAAGTCGTCGCGAGAGAGCAGTGAGACGAACACCACCCGGTCACCGGGCTCGGGCTCCTGAACGTATGCGATCGCTCCGCGTTCGCCCCGGAACTCGAAGTCGAAGGTGCGCCCGTTCGGGACGATACGGCGCCACGTGCCGTCGCCATCGCGCACGGCGAACCAGTCCCCCGAGATCCGCCCCTCGCACAGCTCCCATGAGACCTGCACGGCGGAGAGCGTGACGGTGAGCGCCAGCGTCGTCTCGACGCTGGGGGCCCGTTCTCCGGTGCCGCGAATCGTGAGGTCGTACACGCCCGGAGCCAGCGCGCCCGTCGGGGCCAGGTCGAGGGTGGCCTCGGTACCGGTGACCGTCGTCTGCGCGAGGGTCGCGCTCAACCCGGCCGGGGCCCCTTCGACGGCGAGGGTCACAGGACCGGTGAAGCCACCGCTTCGATCTACGGTCACCTGAGCGCTGCCCGCGGCGCCCTGCTCGAGCGAGACGGCATCCGGGTTGATCGAGAGTCCGAAGGTGCCCACCGGCATCTCGGTGATCGTGACGTTGAAGGCCCGCTGGACACTCGCCACCCCCGAACCCGCCGCGACGATCTGCGCCGAGATCGCGCCCAGGGGGGCCGTTTCGAGCGCCGTGAGGGTGAGCGTCCCCTGCGTGGATCCGGACGGGATCGAGCCCGACGTACCCTGCACGCCCGTCACCAGTCCGGTGAACGAAAGCGACACGGCGCCGGTGTATCCGCCCCCACGGCTGACCGTCACGGTCACCTCGACGGCCTGACCCTGTTCGAGCTCGCTCGACTGGGGTGACACCGTAATCGAGATCGTGGGCGTCGGCGCGGGGTCGGGATTGGTGCCTCCGTCCGTGCCACAGCTACCCAGGACCGCGAGAACGACGAACGTGAATACGGCCGACCCGACACGACGTCCACCTGATACGACTTCCGAAACCGCGCGCACCGCTCCCCCCGATCGAAATGCCAATGGTGGGGTCCGCCCCTCCTGGACACCCCTACATTTCGATCACGCGGGAAAGGGCGGGCGAAGGGATCACGCGGACCCGCCCCTACCCCCTCCGGTAGGCCTCCCACGGCTTGCGGTCGAAGTAGCTGCGCGTTTCCTCGACCACCTTCGGTGCGAGGAAGATGAGCGCGATGAGATTGGGCCAGATCACGATCGCGAGAGCCACGTCGCCCAGCGCCCAGATCACCGCGAGCGGCATTACGGCGCCGAAGTAGTGCATGACCACGTAGATGAACTTGTACGGCAGAGTGGCTTTGCCACCGAAGAGGTAGTGCGCGCACCGGTCGCCGTAGTAGCTCCACGAGATCGCCGTGGACACCCCAAAAAGGAGTACACCGAACACCACGATGAATTCGCCCAGTGTGCCCAGACCCTCGGCGAACGCCTGGGTCGTGAGCGGCGCGGCGTTCTCGACCGCATCGCCGTAGAGCGAGGTGTACGTCTGGCCGGCGGCGTCGACCGCCTCGCCGCGATCGGGGTAGACGGTGCCCGAGAACGGCTGGGTCTGCGCCTCGTCGGTGTAGAGCACGTCGACGCTGGCCTCGTGCCAGGCCAGGAGCGGCGCACCGACCCCCGTCACCTGACGCCCGTCGGCAATGGTCAACTCCGCGGGGGCCTCGATCGCCGCGAACCGGTTGTCGGCATCCTCGGTGATGTAGGCGATGTCGCCGCCTCCGAGGGTGATCTCCGTCGGATACCTCTCGGCGTACGCGTTGGTGACGATGATGACGAGGCCGGTGAGCGAGCAGATGATGATCGTATCGATCAGCGGCTCCAGCAGCGCCACCACACCCTCCGAGACCGGCTCGTCGGTCTTGGCCGCCGCATGCGCGATCGGCGCCGACCCCTGCCCCGCCTCGTTGGAGAAGAGACCTCGGCGCACACCCCACATGAGCGTGACGACGAACACACCCGCACCGATCCCCGCCACCCCGGCCTGCGGGTTGAACGCCTCGGTGAGGATCGTCATGAAGGCGCCGGGCACCGCCCCGATGTTCAGGATCAGGATGGTGACGGCACCGAAGACGTAGATCGCGGCCATGATGGGCGCGAGGAACGACGTCACCTTCCCGATACGACTGATGCCCCCGAGGATCACCGCGGCCACGACGACGGCCGTGATGGCGCCGGTGAGGTACTGCGACATGCCGTAGCTGGAGTTCATCTGGTCGGCCACGGTGTTGGCCTGCACGGCGTTGCCGGTCAGGAAGGCCGTGAACCCGAGCATGATCGCGAAGAAGACGGCCACGGGCTTCCACCCCGCGCCGAGCCCCTTCTCGATGTAGTACATCGGGCCACCGGCCACATTCCCGTTTTCGTCCATCTCACGGTACTTCTGGGCGAGGGTGACCTCGGAGTACTTCGTGGCCATCCCCACGAATGCGGTCACCCACATCCAGAACAGCGCGCCGGGCCCGCCGTAGTGGATGGCCATCGCGACGCCCCCGATGTTTCCGATGCCCACGGTGGCGGAGAGAGCCGTGGTGAGCGCCTGGAAGTGACTGACGTCGCCCGGGTCGTCCGGGTTGTCGTACTTGCCGGTCGTGACCCCGAAGCCGTGGCCGAGGCGACGAAGCTGGATGAAGCCGAGACGGATCGTGAGGTAGAACCCCGCCCCGAGGAGCAGGATCACCATCACCGGGATCTGCTCGCCACCGACCCGTGGTCCGATGTTGATGACCCACTCGTTCGCGAAGTCCACAATCGGCTGCAGGAAGCGAGTGAGGACGTCGTTCAGTGACGCGACGAAGGATTCCAAGGTGCGCGAGTCCGTCTGTGGGCCAGTCGAGCCGGATACTGGGAGGGGTCCGAGTCCCGGGCGAACGGACCAGAATGTCGGCAAAGCCAGGTGCAGGCAAGCGAGACACGAGGATGATCGCTTTCGTGGACGTTTCCAGCGTATAGGTTGAATCCTCCTCGTCCCCGACCCCGGGACGAGGACTCGAATCGATCGTCCCGACACACCGGGAAACGACGCTGGAGCCGACATGATCCGCGCACGCATCCGCCTCCCCACCCTTCTTCGACGCCGGTCGACCGCGGCACTCGCTGCCGCCGCGCTGTTCGGCGCGGCTTGCGGCGACGACGGGACGACGCCGCCTGTGGTCTCGATCAGCGTCTCACCTACGACGCTCTCGCTCGAGGTGGGCGAAACGGCCCCACTCACGGCGACGGTCACGGGGGCCAACGGCGCCTCCGTGAATTGGACGTCGTCGAATGTCGCGGTGGCGAGCGTCGACCAGAGCGGTACCGTGACGGGTGAAGCAGCAGGCCCCGTCACGATCACCGCCTCGGTCGCGGGCCAAACCGGGGTGAACGCAACCGTCGCCGTCACCGTCACGGAGCCGCCCCTGTCGGTCGAGCTCCTCGGATTCGAGAAAGACGGACAGGCCGTCGCAGCGGACGCCCTCTCGGGCCTGGTCGACGCGAAGGTGCGGTTCGAGGCGCCGGTCGGCACCACGGGGCGGATCGAGATCGTCGCGGGCACGACCGTGTTGGGGAGCGTCGATGTGGGAGGCGCCGCGGTCGTCGAGGCGCCTAGCGAGGGTCCGGCCAGGTCAGCCGAGGGCGGCGGCGCCCCCGCAATCTCGAGGAGCGGTGCCGTCGAACACGGACAGCGACCGTTCGCCGCGGGAGCACGGATCGAAGAGGTCGTCGACGTACCGATCTCCGTGTCGGTGTTCGACGAAGAGAGCCTCACCGCCGCCGTCCCCAACGACTCCGATACGCAGCTCCTCTCTCGGTTCATCCCCACCCTGGGCTCCCCTGTGAACGGGTCCACGGTCACGATCCGGGGTGTGAACTCCTCGGTGCTCGTCCTCGACGGCATGCGCGGCACGGACAGGAGCCTCACCCTCGGCGGCACCAACTGGTACAACGGCGACTTCACGGCCCGGGCCCGCCTCATGGACTACGGGTCCGCCCCAGGCCTCGTCGACATCGAACAGATCGAAGTCCTGAGGGGGCCCCAGGCCACGCTCTTCGGGAGAAACGCGACGAACGGGGTCGCGCAGATCCTCTTGCCGCGCAACGAGCCCTTCGCGAATGGCGGCGTGGGTGACGTGGAAGGGCCCCTGCGCTTCGGGGCCACGGCCGACATCCGGCGGGCGGACGGAACGCGGGAGACCGTGCAGATAGCCAATAACCTGACGGAAAACGGTGTCTCCGTCTTTCCCGACCTTCAGACAGAAACCTACCTCGACAACGTGGCGCCGTTGGTGGAACCGAGCCTGTCCTTCCAGGCGCCCATCTGGCTCCAAGCGGATCTACAAGCCCAGTTCTCGCTGGATCCGGGCCTCCGCTGGGCGGCCGACGAGAACGGGCCGGCAACCGTGTTCGACGGAGGTGTCGGAGGCGTAACCGGCACCTTCAGCGGGGGCGTCACCACCGACTACGAACTGGGGCAGTATTTCGACGGCACGGCGCTCGGAGAGAGGTTTCCCGACCTCTACGTAAAGGCCGACTTCACCGATGCGCTGGACAACACGGCGCCGTATCCCTTCCTCGACGAGCAGGGCACCCCCGTCCTCGCAGGCCGCGACGTCACGCCACCGGCAGCACCCGTCTTCCGGGTGGGCGCTCAGTACACGCTCAACGAAACCTTCAACGTCGCCGATGTGAACTTCGCCTGGGACATCGAGGACCTGCCCGGGGCCGGCGGGGTGATCTCGGGGCCCGGTGGAACGCGGGTGGCCGTGGGGTGGGAGCGTGACGGGGAGAGCGGATGCCTCCTGGGCGCGCCCATCGACGGAGGCTGCAGCGAGGTCGCCCTCGACCCGGGCGCCAACGACGGCTGGGGACTCGACCTCACCGGCCGCGGCTCGTTCGAGATCAACCTGGACTTCAGGGTCACGGACCGCGGACTGAACTTCGGGCCGTACTATCGAATTCAGCTCGGCGAGGACCGGGTGCTCCCCACCCTGACCGGAGACGCCTCCCTCCCCACCGACCTCTCGGGCACCGTCGACGTCACCTTCCCCGTTCTCGAGGACGATCTCGAGCTGAGGTTGGCTCAGATGTACAAGGAGTTCTTCGCTCCGGGGCTGCTCCCGCTCAGCCTCCTTGCCGAGGGGGTCGACATCGGAGTCCCCTTCGACGGAGTCTGGCAGACCACGGCGCAGCCGACGCTCTCCGTGTCGTGGTATCGCGGGATCGAAACCACCGAATCGGGCTTCCCGGCGCGTCCGACCGGTACCTTCTACGCACCGGGGAGCATCGCCATCACGGTCCAGGACCACGGGGGCAACTTCGCCTTCAACCGCACCACAGTCACCGGCAACGTCGCCCCCACCACCTCCTTTCTCGCCGGCGGCATGGACCACGCAGGCTGGCAAGCTGGGACACGAGAGATCTGCAGCTCCTTCACCGCCCAGGCGAACGCGTGCGGCGCAGTGCCTACCAGTCTCGAGGTGGGCTTCGAAGCCTTCACCTCGGGCCAGTTCGAGATCACCCAGGCGCAACTCTGGGGCGTGCTGCCGGGTCCACCCGGCCAGGTCTCCGCAGCCCGCGTGTCGGAGATCATCGACCTCGCGATCGCCGACCTCGGCACCTTCCGCGAGGCGCGCGCCGGCTTCACGCTCGATGCCGTCCAGCTGCATCTCAACCCGGGGAGCACCTTCGATGCCTTCTGGCTCGGCCGGGCACCGGACGGAAGGACGGTCATGACCAGCATCGAGTCGTTCTTGGTTCGATAGGACGACGACCTTCCGGCCCTCGCCGATCCGTCAGGTGTGGACTCGGCGAGGGCGCGGGAACCGTGGCGGCCCCGATGGGGTCCCCCGTCGCATGTCCACACGCTCACGAGGGCCGCGCCTCGCCGTCTTGCCTACGACCCGCTACTGCGGTCCCCACCGCATCGGGAGGGGCGGTGGAGTGACGCAGGGTGCCTCGGGGACCCGCACGGGAATCGCGCTGGCGTGGCTTCTCGTCGC
>JANQNV010000024.1 GCA_028279425.1 Longimicrobiales bacterium
GGGGAGTCCAGGCGGAGACCCGGCAGATCATGGAGAACATCCGCGACGTCCTGGAGCGCAACGGCTCGTCGCTCGAGCGCGTCGTGAAGTGCACGGTCATGGTGGCCGACATCTCGGAGTGGCCCGACGTCAACGAGGTGTACGTGGAGTTCTTCCCAGGGCCGAAGCCGGCTCGCAGCGCACTCGGGGCCAACGGCCTCGCGCTCGGAGCCCGCATCGAAATCGAGTGCTGGGCGACGCTGGAGTGAGGCGAGGCGCGCCCCTGGCGCTCGCCCTCCTCCCCCTCGCCCTCGGATGTGGCGGAGGGTCGACATCGGCGCCCTTGCCGACGGCCGGCGTAGAGCCCCCAGAATCGGCCGCGCCGCCGAGTTCGGGCGTCGAAGGGCGCTGGCGGGTGTGCGATCCGGCGCCCTGGGACCCCGACGATGCCCCGCGCTACTTCATGCCGGCCCGGCCGCCCGGACCCGGGGGAACCGTCGAGCAGCTCCCCATGGTCCTGAACAGCGACGAAGTACAGCGAAGGTTGGGGCGGGAATACGTACGGCTCGCGCGATCGTTCGGGGCGAGTGTGCCGGCCGGGAAGGCCTACTTCTGGATGCTGGTGCTCCCTTCCGGCGAACTGACTTCGATCGAGTTGGACGCGAGCAGCGGGAGCGAGTCCCTCGACGCCGCCGCGCGACGAGTCATCGATTCGATGGACTACCGCCCCGCCATCCTCGGGAACTGCGCCGTCACCACCTGGATCCGCCTCCCCGTCGAGTTTCGGATGATCCGGAGGCGGTAGCCTCGGGCGCGCGGTATCGCACCGCGACTCGGCCGGGGCATCCCGGATGCACGAGGAACCCGACGCCACAACGCGCGACGGGCCCGCCACCCAACAGGTGACGGGCCCGTGTTCGCTGCTCCGGGTGCTCTTCTACCGAAGCTGCACCTGGGTACGGACCCTCCCCCCTTTCACCGAGTCGTATTCGACGGTGAAGCTCCCCGAGCCGCTAACCAGGTACTCCAGGATCCGCGTCGTGCGACCGGGATGGCCGCTGCGCACCATGATGCGGTCGAGCTCCGCCTGATCGATGCGATCGAGGGGACCCGGCGCATGGGGATTCTGAACCCACCCCGCAGTGATGACGTCGATGTCGCCGTCGACGGTGATCAGGTCGGGCCTCACCACGTGGTTCTGCCGTGCGCGCACCGTGATCGTCGGGATGAGGCGCTCGTTCGCAATGGGAATCCGCACCCGCCACACGTCACCCGACACGCGCTCGACCGTCGCGTCCCCCATCGACATCAGTGGCATCTGATCGGCGTGCCACAGCGTGAAGGCCATGTTGCGGTGAAAGAGCTCCATGCTCATGAACCGCGGGTTCACCCGGCCCGACATTTTCTTCCATCCCCCCATCTCGACCTCGCCATACACCGGGTGATCGAAGGGCGCCCAGTCGACGAACTGATCTCCGAATTCGAGGAAGTCGTCGAAGAAGTAGCGACCCCGCTGTCCGGAGATCGGTGAATCGGGATCGCGCTGCTGCTCCTGCAGGAGCGGGCTGTTGAAGTACTGCCCACCATTCCACAGCTCGTTCGAGAAGCCGACGATGCCGAGGCCGTCGTTCTGCCAGTCGATCGAGCCGCCGTGTACCGTGTAGAGCCCGCGCCAGATGACGTAGTAGTTGTAGTAGGGCAACATGCGCTCACCCTGCTCACCCAACTCGTCGTAGACCCGGATGTCGTCGGCCGGGTAGGTGCCCTGCCACGCCGCGCCGGGCCCGCGCAGCAGCATCCCCCCTGTGTTGTGGTAGGACTGCACACCGGCGATGTGCGGCCGGGCCATCATGAAGTCGTTGACGGCGCGCGACTCGGGAAGCTCGAATGGGTAGTTCATGGAGCCCCCCTGCACGTAGTTGGGCTGCCAGTCCGATCCCCAGTTCCGGTTCGGGTCGTAGCCGCCGATCGGGTCTTCGTTGACCCGTCCATCGCCGTCGTCGTCGATCCCCTCCGAGCCGAGTTGCACCCAGTCCCCGACCTCACCCGGTCCGACCGGAATCAGGAACCGGTCGTCGCTCGGGTCGAGTTGGTGGGTCCCCTCACCAGGCACGTACTTGCGGATCTGCTCGATGACGCCGTTGCCGTTCAGATCGTTCGGGGGGTCTTCGTCGAAGAGGCCGTCGCCGTCGGAGTCGACGGGCACATGGCCGGTCCGGGCACCCGACCCCGCCCCGTGCATGAAGTAGTCCCGTCCATCCGGGTTGATCGACGGTGCGATGTAGAAGACGCGCTCGTCGACCATCCGCTTGACGTCGGGGATGCGGTCGTAGTTCTCCATCAGATACCAGACCGTGTACAACGAGACCTCGGCACCCTGGATTTCGTTGCCGTGGATGTTGGCGTCGATCCACATTGCGGCCTTGTCTTCGGCCGGTCCCGTGTCGGGATTGTTGATCGTCATGATCCACAGTTCGCGCCCCCCGTAGCTGTCGCCCAGGGAACCGAAGGTGAGGAACTTCGGCCACGTTTCGGCCATGAGCTCCATCCGCTCCCCAAGCTCGGCGTGGTCGAGCCACCGGTCCCAGGTGAGGTCGAGGCGGTGCTCCGGATCCGAGCCCCCGCCCGTCATCTGATCTTGCGCCGTGAGGCCCCCCGGAAGGGCCAGAAGGGTGCAGACGAGAGGAAGTCCGATGAAACGATTCGTGCGTGTCATGGCTCTACCTCAACGTCACGGTGGTGGTGTCGATCCCGCCCTTCTCGGCGCGGACCCGAATCTCGACCTCTTGTCCATCATTCGCCCGAATCACCCAGCTGAAGCGGGCGCGATGGCCCGACCCCTCGAGCTGAGCGATGGTGCTCGACTTCGGGTCACCGGTCACGATCGCCTCCGGGTCGACGCCGATCTGGACCAGCACCGGATCGACCGAGCGGGACACGAGCCCGTGCCGTAGAGAGCTCGGGAAGTACCCGCTGTTCGCCACCGCGGCCTCGACGGTGAAGATGCCCCCGCCATGCGCCGTGACCTCCGTGTCGACGATCTGTACGCGGGGCAGCATCCCGGTCAGTGCGGCGACGAATTCGCCCTGGGCGGCCCCGAGCTCGGGGAGCTGCGCGGCCGGTGGGTTGGTCAGGGCGTGCGGCTCGAAGCCGCCGACCTCGACCGTCCCGAAGTCCGGGTGGTCGGTTTCGCTCCACGCCACGAAGGGCACGCCGGCGGCGAGCATCCTCTGGTCGGCCGAGGCACCGCGGTCGGTGTCGTCCGGGACGGCGGGGGACCACCCCTGTGTCGAAAACGACGGGACGCCGAACTGGAAGTAGCCGTACTGGAAGAAGGCTCCCTCGGCCGGGCGGTTGACGCCCACCGACTCGAGGCCGGTGATCGCGCGGTAGCGCTCCGAGACGTTCTCGAAATAGACGATGTCGTCGCCGTGCACCGTCTCGGCCGGCCGCCGTCCCGAGTTCGGGTCGTTGTCGGACCCCGGTTGAGCACCCCGCAGTCGAAGCCCTCCCTGCAGGTTGGACGGCCGAGACGACCACACCCCGACGTCGAAGATCCCGTCGAGCGACTCGGCCGCGGCGAGGTAGAGGTCGGATGGAGCGATCCCTCCGAGTTGCCCGCGCGAATCGGGAGGCGTCACGAGGTTGTCGGAATGCCCGTAGGTGAGCACCGCGGCAATGTTGCGCCGCTTGACGGCGAAGTCGATCAGAGCTCTGGACTCGGGCTCACTGACCATGTGGGGCCCGGCCGCGCGCTGGTAGTAGGGGTACACGTGCTGGAAGTTGCGATTGAGGTCGACGCCGCCGGGGCCGTCTTCGTTGTAGAAGCCGTCCCCGTCGTCGTCACGCCCTTCGATGTAGAGCGTGTGGCTCCCGACCTCGCCCGCAGCCGCGTCGGCTCGCTTCATGAGGCGCGCGTCGTCCGGGTGCGGAATGAACGCGCCCTCGGGGTCGGCCACACGCATGAGCGTCACCATGCCGTCGCCATTGATGTCGTCGGGCGCATCCTCGTCGGTGCGACCGTCGTTGTCGTCGTCGAAAGCCCGCCCGTTGACGCTGCGGTGCCAACGCGGGGACCCGAACATGGCCTCCACACCGTCGGGGTTGGCGCGCGGCACCACGTAGACGGTGTGTTCACTCAAGAGACGCTCCACCTCGTCGTCGTCCCGCGTAAGGTAGCGCACGACCTCGAGCGCCAGATGGCTGCCCACGACGTGGTCCCCCTCGAGCGACCCGACCACCAGGAGCGCCGGTCGGTCTCCGGGAGCCAGGTCACCCGAAAGCGACAACTCCACCAGCCACACGTCGCGTCCCCCTGGCGACGTCGCGAGCGAGGAGAGCTCGGCGGCCTCGGACGACTGCACCACCTCCCGCAGTTCTCGGCTGAATCCCTCGTAGTCCAGATACTCGGCCACCTGGCCCCATCCGGCCGCAGGCGTCGTCACCGCCATCGCCAACCCGATCGCCAGGCCGGTGACGGTCCGACGCACCCCCCTCTGCTTCACTCGATTCCGCACCACACTCTCCTTCTGGAGACCGAATTCGTTGGACAGAAAAAGTCTAGGTCGGTGCAGGAGGCCAAACCAGAGCCGGGCGGCGCGGGCCCGCCGATGGCGCCCGAGGCTTGCGATTCCAACCATCTGCGACACCCATATATCTTATGGGTTGAACATTCATGGATCGGATCCTCCTGGGGGCGAGCTACCGATGGCTGCACTGGAATTGATCAAGGGCACACTCGATGTGCTGATCTTGAAGACCCTGAGCTGGGGGCCCCTCCATGGCTACGGGGTGTCGAGGGCCATTCGGCGCGCCACGGGCGACCAGCTCCAGGTCGAGGAGGGCGCGTTGTATCCCGCGCTCCGCCGTCTCGAGGCGCGGGGCCTCACCGAGGCGCGGTGGGGCACGACCGACACGGGTCGGGAGGCGCGGTTCTACCATCTGACGCCGGCCGGTGAAGCCGCCTTGGAGCGGGAAGTGCAGACGTGGGGCGACTACGTGGCCGCGATGGCCCGCGTACTCGAGGCCGATCGGCCACCGGCATGACCGACCCGAAGGGACCCCGCTCGCTGCACGGCGACCGCCCCAACGTGGGCGAACTGCCGGTCGAGGAAGACGTAGAGCGCGAACTGAGGGCCCACATCGCCCTGCGGGCCGACGAACTCGTCGCCGAGGGGTGGGACCGGGCCGCGGCCGAGACCGAGGCTGAACGACTGTTCGGCGACATGGACGACATCCGCCGCGACTGTGAGTCGCTCGCGCGGCGGAGGGATCGACGACTGCGACGAACTCACGGATGGGAGGCGGTGATGCAAGACGTGCGCTATGCGGTGAGAAGCCTACGCCGGAGTCCCAGCTTCGCCCTCGTGGCGTTGCTCACGCTCGCGCTGGGGATCGGAGCGAATACCGCGATCTTCAGCGTGGTGCACGGTGTGCTGCTGGAGCCGCTCCCCTACGAGGAGCCCGAACGCCTCGTGTTCGTCCAGGAGCGAGGCCAGCGCGGCGGCACCATGAACGTCGCCTGGCCCAACTACGACGACTGGCAGCGCGAGACCACCTCGTTCGAGGCGCTCGCCGCGCACGCGACGGGTACACTGACGGTGCTCGGTGGGCAGGAGCCCCTCCGCGTCCGCGCGACGCAGATGACACGGGACTTCTGGCCGATGATGCGCGTGCAGCCCACCGCCGGCCGCCTCACCGGGATCGACGACCACCAACCGGGCGCCGCCGGGGCCGTCGTGATCACGCGCGGCCTGTCGTTGCGCCTGTTCGGCATACCCGACGCCACGGGTCGATCGCTCGACGCACAGGGGACCCCGGCTCAGGTCGTGGGTGTGGTTCCCAGCAGCTTCGACTACCCGGCCGGCACCGAACTCTGGTACCCCCTCGAGCTCTTCCCCCAGGGGAGTTCTCGCACGGCGCACAACTACGCCGTCACCGCCCGTCTCGCCGAGGGCGTTTCGCACGAGAGGGCGTTCGACGAGCTCGACGCCTTGACCGTACGTATCGTGGCCTCGGAGGCCCCCGACGATCTCGACTTCCTCGCGGCGGGCGTCTGGATGGTCCCCCTGCGCGAGGCCCTCGTGGGAGACGTGAGCCGCCCGCTGTTCATCCTGCTCGGCGCGGCCGGCTTCGTGCTCCTCGTCGCATGCACCAACCTCGCCAGTACGCTGCTCGCCCGCGGGCGCGTGCGCCTGCAGGAGTTCGCCGTGCGTTCGTCGCTGGGGGCGGGACGGGGCCGCCTGGTGCGACAGCTCATCACCGAAAGCACCGTTCTCGCCGCCGCCGGGGCAGCCCTCGGTGTGGGGCTGGCATCCCTCCTCCTGCGAAGCATCCAGTCGTTGGGTCGGGAGATCCCGCGCATGGAGTCCGTCGGCTTGTCGGCTCCGGTGCTCGCCTTCACGGCGCTCGTAGCCGTCGCCACGGCGCTGGCCTTTGGACTGCTTCCGGCCCTTCGGCTGACCGACGGCTCCCAGGCCACGACGATGCGCGGTCGCTCGCGCGGGAGCTCGAGCGGCCGCACACGGCTGTGGGGCCTCCTCGTGGCGACGGAGGTCGCCCTGGCACTCGTGCTGCTGATGGGGTCCGGGCTGCTGATCCGAAGCTTCGGTCAGGTGGTGTCGGAGGATCCCGGCTTCGACGGGGACGACGTCGTCAGCAGTGCCGTCGCGCTCTCCGGGACGCGCTACCCCGACCTCGCCGACCACGCGCGATTCTACGGCGAGTTGCTCCCCCGGCTCGAGGGTACCGCCGGGGTCGAGGCAGCGGGGCTGATCAGCGTCCTCCCCCTGAGCGGTGGGGCATCGAATGGTCGGATCCAACTCGATGGAGACCCGGAGAACCACACCGGATCACCCTCGCCCGTGTATCTCGTGGCCAGTGGCGGCGCCTTCGAAGCGCTCGACATCCCGGTCGTCCGAGGCCGGGTCTTCGACGAGCGCGACGTGCCCGAGGCGCCGCATGTCGTGGTGGTCAATCAGGCCTTCGTCGATCAGTTCTGGCCCGACGTCGACCCGATCGGTCGCACGGTGACGGGCGGGGGCATGGACGACTACTGGGATGCCGATCCGAAGGTGTGGGGTACGGTGGTGGGAGTGGTCGACGACGTTCGTTTCCGCGACCTCACGAGCCGCCCCGTGCCTGCCGTCTACTGGCACTACCTCCAACGCCCGTACCGCATCCGCTTCGGCACGAACCTGGTGGCCGAAGCGCGCGGCTCAGACGCGGGTCCGATCGCAAGCGAGATCCGCAATGTGATCCGACAGGCCGATTCCGACGTCGCCGTCGAGGTGAAGCTGCTGGAGCGCCAGGTCGACGAATCGCTGGCGGAGCGCCGGTTCATCCTCCTGATCCTCGGCGGCTTCGCGCTCCTCGCCGCCGTCCTCGCCGCCGTCGGGATCTACGGCGTGGTCTCATACACGGTCGCCCGTCGCACCCGGGAAATGGGGATTCGCCTGGCCCTGGGAGCGGCTCCAGGCGACGTCCGCGGCCTGGTGCTCCGTGGGGTCATGGGCATGGTCGGTCTCGGCCTCGTCGGTGGGCTGTTCGGATCGTTCGTCGTGACCCGCACCCTCGAGACCTTCCTCTACGAGACGAGCGCGACCGACCTCCTCACCTTCGTGGCCGTCCCCAGCCTCCTGCTCGGCACCGCGATCGTCGCCAGCTGGGTCCCGGCCTCGCGATCGACGCGCGTCGACCCGATCGCCACGATGCGAGCCGAGTAGGTGGCCCCCCTGAGGTCACCACCCTTGCCGACCGCCACGCCGGGCGCGCATCGTGGCGAGGTCGAACACACTTCTCGGCGGGGCCAGCGTGGACGTACCCAGCCATCGCACCCGCGCGTCGTCCGTGCGGGTGCGACACCAGTTGCGGCGCTACCGACGCCGAGCCGTCGCGACGTTCGGGGCGCTCGGGTTCGTCGTCGGGGCGGTGCTCGGACTTGCCCTCGCCGGTCTCGACGGCGCCGAGATCGGTCGCCCGGCGCTGCACGGCGCGGTGGTGGGGACGCTCGCGGGGCTCCTCGTCGGAGCCACCGAAGAGTACCTGATTCCCGGCCTCGCACGACGCCTCGGCTTCGCCGCGCTCAACTCCTTCCGGTTGATCGGCTACGCCATCGGCATGCTGGCGACGGTGATCGTCGGAAACGTCCTGCCCCGCATGGCGCTCCAGGGACACTCCTGGCGCTCCGGACTCGACGCCTTCCTCGAGTTCGGGCACCCCGGGCGCGATATGTTGGCCGGGGTCGCAGCCGCCCTCGTGATGACCTTTCTCCTGCAGCTGCGACGACTGCACAACCGCGAAGAGCTCTGGCACCTCTTCACGGGTCGCTACCACGCCCCGACCGTCGAGCGGCGGGTCTTTCTCTTCGTCGACCTCGCCGACTCCACCACGGCGGCCGAAGCGCTGGGCCCCACGGACTACAGCTCCTTCCTGCGAGACGTGTTTCGCGACATGGCCGAGTCGATTCTGGCGACCCGGGGCATGGTCTACCAGCACGTGGGAGACGGCGTCATCGTCTCATGGCCGATGGGGCGGGGCACACGCGACGCCGCCTGCGTGCGTTGCTTCACCGACATTGCCGAGACGCTCGAGAGGAACGCGGTGGAATACGAGCGTTCGTACGGACAGCGGCCCCAGGTACGGGGTGCGATCCACGGGGGCGACGTCGTGGCCACCTGGGTGGGTGAGGCCAAACGCGAGCTCGCCTTCCACGGCGACACCGTCAACACGGTGGCCCGCCTGCAGGGTCTGTCGAGTCGTCTCGATCGCACACTCCTGATCTCCGGCAACGTGCGCAGCCGACTCGCGCTACCCGGCTACGAGACGGAACGGTTGGGCACCTTCGACCTAAAGGGTCGACGCGCGCCTCTCGAGGTGTTCTCTGTGACGGCCAACCACCCCGCGCGCCACGGCGCCTTCCAGGCGGAGCGCGGCGAAGAACTCCCTTCCCCGCATGGGTGAGCCCGGCTTCACTCCCCGTTGAGCACCGACCTCGGGTCCACGCGGGTCGCACGACGGGCGGGGATCCAGGCAGCGACCGTCGCCGTGGCCAGGAGCAGGCCCACTCCCCCCACCCACGTGATCGGGTCGGTCGCGCCGACGCCGTACAGCAACGAGTCGAGCAGTCGGACCAGGAACGCCGCCAGCGCGACCCCGATTCCGAGCCCGACCAACGTCGTCATGAGGCGTCCGCGAACGATCATGCGCAGAATGCCATCCGGCCTGGCGCCCAGAGACATGCGGATGCCGATTTCGCGGACGCGCTGCCTGACTTCGAATGCGGTCAAGCCATACAGCCCCACGACGGCGAGCAGGAGTCCCGACAGCGCGAATCCCCCGAGGAGGGAGACGTTGAGACGGGGTCCGGCCAGGGCCCGATCCAGATTGTCGCGCAGGCTCTGGAGTTCCGGCACCGGGAGGCCCGGCACGGCGGCTTGCACCGCCGCGCGGATCTGAGACGACACCTGCGCGACCGGCGTCCCGGCGCGAATCCGCACCACGAGGGTCATCGCGGCCCACGGGATGTCGTCGTACATGCGATACACCATGGGGTCGGGCTCTTCGTCGAGTTCGACGTCGCGGAGGGGCTCGACCACGCCGAACACGGTCATCCGACTACCCGTGGGATCTCCCCACACGAGCGACGCGTCGACGGCGTGGGTCGGCTGCTCGAACAGGCGCCGGGCCAGGCCCTCGCCGATCACGGCCGCAACGCGCTCCCCTCGGCCGTCGACGGTCTCGAAGGCCCGACCCGCCACGATCCGCATCCCCATCGCCTCGAAGAATCCCGGGGTGACGGCTCGCCACTGAACCGGCGTGAATTCCTCGGCCCGGTCCGGCATTCGGTCCTCGCGGGCGATGAAGTTGGCGAGGGCGCTCCCACCGAAGGGGTCGACCGCCGTGGCCCCGGCCCGGATCACGCCGGGCACGGCCTCGACGCTGGCGATGAGGTCGCGCATGAGGGGACCGCGGTCGCGCCAGCCCCACGTCGCGTCGGGCAACGACAGGGCCGCCGTCAGAGTACCATCGGCCTCGAATCCAGGATCGACGTTCGACAAGGCCACGAAGGATCGGAACAGCAGACCCGTCCCGACGAGCAGCACCAGGCTCGTGGCGAGCTGACCGACGACGAAGGCGGTGCGAAGCCGATTGCGCGCTCGGGTGGCACCTCGACTCGCCGACGACACGAGAGCTCGGCGGCGCACGAGAGAGACGACCGGGGCGATGCCGAAGGCGAGCGTCGCGACCGCCGTGGCGCCGGCAGCCAGCAGAACGATGCCGACGTCGACCTGCGCCTCGCCGAGGCGAGGGATTTGCCCCTCACCCATGGCGCGCACGACCGGCACCACCATGGAGGCCCCGAGAAGCCCGACGCCACCGCCGAGGCTGGCCAGGACCGCGCTTTCGGTCAGGAGCTGACGGGCGACTCGAGCACGCCCCGCCCCCAGGGCGGCACGCACGCCCATTTCGCCGCCCCGCACCGACGCGCGGGCGAGCAGCAGACTGGACACGTTCAGGCACGCCATCGCCAGGAGCAGACCCGCCGCCCCCATGAGGACCCACCCCGCTCGGTGGGTCGATGCGCCGATGAGCGTGACGTCGAGGGGTTCGGCGCGGGCTGCCCACCCCCGATCCTCTTCGAACGACGCGCTCTGCCACGCCGAGACCGCGTCGAGCGCAGCCTGCGCCTCGGCCATGGAGGTGCCATCGCCGAGCCGTCCAACCACGGTGAGGTAGTGCTCGCCGCGATCCATCTCGGGGGAGGCGGCGAGAGGTGTGAGGACCGGCGCGTCTCCGACGAGAACCTCGAGTTCGCGGGGGTAGACCCCGACGACATCGAGGCTCCGATCGTCGAGTTGCAGTGTCAGCGCCTCGATGGGCGTCACTCCCCCGAGTCGGCTACGCCAGAACGACTCCGACACGATCGCGACAGGAGCGCCAGCCCAGGGGCGATCCTCGGCCGGGGCGAATTCCCGACCCGCGACGAGCTCCATCCCGAGTAGGGCGAAGAATCCGGCGTTGACGTAGCCGCGCTGGATCGAAGTCGGCTCACCGGGACCACGGAGGGTGGCACCGCGAGACGTCAGCGCCGCAACTCCATCGAAACCCACCAGCCGTTCCTGCCAGTCGAGAAAGGCCGGTTCCGAGACGGAGAAGTCGTCGCCGGCCGGCGTCACCGACGGAATCCACACCAGTCGATCGGGCTCGCCGAACGGAAGCGGCTCGAGAACGACGGCCTGGACGACGCTCCCGATCGTGACGGTCGCGCCGATGCCCAGAGCGAGGGTGAGCACCGCGACCATGGCGAAGCCTGGAGCCCGCTGCATCTGTCGCCACGCGAACCGCAGGTCGAGAGCGAGATCGCCCAGCCACCCGGCGCGTCGACGCGCTCGCATCGCCCTCCTCTCAGCGCTCACGACTTCGCGCGTGAAGCGCGACGCGTCCCCGAATTCGGTCTCGGCCTGCGCCCGGGCCGCGTGGGCATCCATGCCACCGGCGACCAGATCGTCGATGCGGTGCAGGACGTGCGCCGCCATCTCCTCGCGGAGATCCGCCGCCAGTCGTCGGTCGCCGTCCGGACTCTCGTCGCCGAGGGGGCTGCGCTGGGTCACGCCTCGTCTCCGACCGGCGGTTCCAGGACCTGCCCCACGGCCTCGACGTATCGGGCCCATCGCGCGCGCTCGAGGTCGAGGGCGTCGTGGCCCTCCGGGGTCAACTCGTAGAACTTGGCGCGACGGTTGTTTTCGGACTGGCCCCACTCGCCGCGGATCCACCCGCGCGACTTCAACCGGTGCAGCGCGGGATACAGCGCTCCCTCTTCGACCTGGAGCACCTCCGACGACAGGCGTTTGATCGCACGCGCGATCTGATAGCCGTGCTTGCTGTCGTGCTCCAGCGTACGCAGCACCAGAAGGTCGAGTGTGCCCTGGAGCAGTTCGATGCGCGTCATCGGGGTCCCCTCGTAGAACGCGGCCCGTCCCATAACATGTCTATGGGAATCAGGATCCGATCCCATAAGATGTCAAGGGGAGGGGTCGCGCCGGGCTACGAGTTCGATCTCGACCCTGGCGTCGAGCGGCAGGCCCGCCACGGCGATCGTGGTCCGCGCCGGATACGGTGCAGTGAACCGCTCCTGGTAGGCTCGGTTCATGGCCTCGAAGTCGTCCATGTCGCGAAGGTAGACGTTCACCTTGATCACGTCGTCGGAGCCCAGCCCCCCGTCGGCGAGCACCGAGAAGAGGTGGTCGAAACACTGGTGGGTCTGCTCGGCGACCCCGCCCGTGTGGAGCCGCCCCGTCGATGGGTCGACCGGGGTTTGTCCCGAGCAGAAGACGTATCGACCGTCGTCGATGCCGTGGGAGTAGGGCCCGACCGCCGATGCGGTCGCGCTCGTCAGAGGGGTGCGAGACATGGGGTATTCCTGTTGGTGGGGGTCGACGCCGGGCATCGTGCGCCCGCGAGCTCGCTCCCGCCAGGGGCCACCGCCGCGACCGCTACTCGCCGGGAGACGCGCCTGGGTTCCGCGCGATATGGATTACCGGGGCGAGTACCTCGTCGAGCGTCGGGCTTCCCTGCACCGCGAGTTCGTAGCGGCATCGGGTGTGCGGCAGAGGCATGTCCACCAGCCCGGCCAGGTCGATGGGCGTGCCCACGGCGATCGCCTCGACCCCACCTTCGGCGGCCCGCCGGAGCGTCGCCTCGAGGTCGCAAATCTGGGCCTCGCCGTACCCCATCGCCGGTAGAATCGGGCCAAGCTCGGGATACCGCTCGAAGGTGTCGGCCAGTTCGCCGACGAGGAACGGACGCGGGTCGACGATCTCGGCCGCGCCGGCGGCGCGAGCCCCCAACAACCCTGCCCCGTACGGCATCCCTCCGTGCGTGCAGGTCGGCCCGTCTTCTACAGCGAGGACCCGCCGACCCGCGAGAACCGAGGGATCGTCGGGGGCGATGGGACTGGCGGCCCGAATCACCACCGCAGACGGATTGAGGCGGAGGGCTGCGCGTTCCACGGCGACCACGTCGTCGGGATCGGCGGTGTCGACCTTGTTGACCAGCACTACGTCGGCCACCCGCAGATTGGTCTCACCCGGGTAGAAGCGGCTCTCGTGGCCGGGCCGGTGGGGATCGACCAGCGTGATCTGGACATCCGGCACGTAGAACGACGTGTCGTTGTTGCCCCCGTCCCAGAGGATCACATCGGACTCCTCCTCGGCCGCGTGGAGGATCGCCTCGTAGTCGACCCCGGCATACACGACCGAGCCGGCGGCGATGTGGGGCTCGTATTCCTCCCGCTCTTCGATCGTCACCTCGTGCGCCACGAGGTCGGCCTCCGATGCGAAGCGCTGCACCCGCTGGCGAGCGAGGTCGCCGTACGGCATGGGGTGCCGGATGATGCCGACCCTCAGCCCGGCGTCGCGCAGCACCTGGGCGACGGCCCGCGACGTCTGGCTCTTGCCAACGCCGGTCCGCACCGCGCACACCGCCACCACCGGACGGCTCGACTCGATCATGGTCGACCAGACGTCGGGCACCAGGAAGTCGGCACCCATCGACGTCGCCCGCGCCATCAGGTGCCCCACCTCGTCGTACGCGAGGTCGGAGTATGCCAGCACCACGAGCTCCACCTCGTGTTCCACGATCACCTCTTCGAGGCGGTCTTCCGGCACGATGGGTATCCCGTCCGGATACAGGTCTCCGGCGAGCTCGGGCGGATACCGGCGATCGTCGATGTGCGGGATCTGCTGTGCCGTGAAGGCGACCACCTTCGCCGCCGGATTGTCGCGATACAACGTGTTGAAGAGGTGGAAGTCCCGGCCGGCGGCCCCGAGGACGAGGATACGGTGCGGCTCCATTGCGACTCTCCGGACGAAGGTGGGCGATCTTCCGAAGTTAGGACCCTGCCGGAGCGGCCTCTGTCGGGACCCCTCCCAGACGAACGTAGGACCTTCCCCCTCGGGACACCCCGCCCGCACCCTCTCAGCCGGCGTCGGAGGGGCCGAACCTGGCCACGAGCCGTCTCAGCGTGGTCACCTTCCGGAGCGTATGCCCGACCGGTGCCAGCGCGCGCTCGAAGGCACCTCCGAAGAGCGGCGAGTCGCTCAGCCGGCCGTGCATGAACCAATGCAGCTCGCGGTCGGCGAAGACGAAGCCGTCGTACCCGGACGAAAGCGCCATGACGTCGGCTCGCACCTCGGGAGGGGCCGCCCGCTTCAGGAAGGCGACGTAGTGGCCCCCATGCCCCGTGGCGCCGAACTCGGCCGGTGCGGGTGCGGCCGCGACATGGCTCACATGCTCGAGGGACCGCATGAAGGTGGCCACCTCGTACCCGAGGGCCTCGGCGAGCCCGTCCTCGAGGCGCGCCTCCAACGCGTCGTACGTGGCAGCCCCGCGATCGAAGACCACGTTGCCGCTCGCGATGAAGGTCTGCGGATCGACGATGCCAAGGTCGACGAGGATCGCGCGCAGCCGATCCATCTTCACGCGGTGACCGCCGACGTTGATGCCCCGAAGAAACGCCACGGAGAGATGGCGCGTGGAGGTCACGCGGGGTCGGAGCAGCCGGCTAGTGTCCCGTTTGAGAAGTCCGGTGCGTACCGAGAGGGGGTGTGGGCTTGGGTGGCGAGGCGGAGCGATGCGGCGTAGCCAAAGCTACGGCAAGGAGTTCCAACGACGCATCCCGTGGATGCCCCCGCGCACGAACGGCATCAGGACTTTGGCGACACTACACTAGGCGCCGTCGAGCGCGATTTCGTACATCGTCGGCCACAGCTTGCCCGTGACGTAGAAGGTGCCGGCCTCCGGATCCCACGCGATTCCGTTGAGGACCGCCTCCCGGTCACCGGCCCGGCCCGAGTCGCGCGTCAGCGCCGCCGCGTTCAGGACGCCCGTCACGGCCCCCGACGCCTTGTCGATCCGGACGATTTCATCGCGCTGGTAGACGTTGGCGTACAGGTCGGGGCCGACACATTCGAGTTCGTTCAGGCTGTAGACCGACTGCCCGCTCGACGTGACGTCGAGCGTCTGCTGCACCACGAAGGTGGTCGGATCGCGCCGGGCCAGCGTCGATGTCCCGTCGCTCATCCACAGCGCCTCGCCGTCGTAGCAGAGGCCCCACCCTTCGCCCCCGTAGCTGAAGCTTCCCACCGAGTCGAGAGTGGCAGCATCGAGCACGCGGGCGACGCCCTCTTTCCATGTGAGTTGGATCAGACGGTCTCCCACTCGGGCCAGCCCCTCTGCGAAGTACATCGAATCGAGTGGAATCACGTTCAAGACGTCGCCCGTGGCGGGATCGACCGTGCGCACGGTCGACTCTCCATACCGCCCCGTCGACTCGTACAGTACCCCGTCGTGGAGCAGCAGCCCCTGGGTGTAGGCCGTGGAGTCGTGAGGCAGAGTACGCACCACCCGGAAGACGAGGGGCTCCGCCGGCGCACTCGTCTCGCAGGCGCCCATCACGAGGGGTAGGGCCAGCAGGCAGCCGAGCTTCGTCATACGCGAGACGATTCGTCGAGAGGACGGCATGGGCTGGCTTCGGTTGGAGGATCGGGTGCTTCGCGCCGATGCATGATGTATCCGATCCGTTCCCCACGACAGGTCCAGCGCGGGCGCTCAGGCGTCGTCGACCCCGTGCAACGCGTTGCGCACCCCCGCGAGCCCCTCCCGTGCCAGGGCATGGTCGTTCACCTCTGCGCCGAACCATGCGACGGCCGTCGAGTGGAACAGTGCACGCCGCCGCGCCGACCGTAGCTCGTCGTCCGCGATCGGGCCGTAGGCTCGCAGGAACCCCTCGCGGGCGCCGGGTGGCAGGAAGGCGTAGAGGACCATCAAGTCGGTCGCGCGCGACCCGAGATGCACGTCGCCCCAGTCGATCACACCGACGAGGCGCGCCTCGGAGTCGACCAACAGATGGCGCGCGTAGAGATCGCCGTGCACGACGACGGGTGCGGGGTCGGCGGATCGATCCGGACCGAGATCGACGAAGGTGTCGAGAATCGCCGTCGCGTCGGTCAGGGCGCCGCGAGCCGCGAGCGCACTCAGCCGGGCCTCGAGCTCTTCGACCCGTCGATCCAGCCGGAGGCGGCCCAGATCGTCGCCCGGCAGCCCAACGTCGGGCGGTACGATTCCGTGGAGCGCGCGAAGGAACCCGCCCAGACTCGGAGCCAACGCCACGCGTGCCCGCACGTCGAGGTCGGCGCGGCAGGCCGTGCGTCCGGCGACGAGGCGGTAGCCGACGAACGGCCACGGGTAGTCCGGCCCTTCTCGCGCGACGAACTCGGGGCGGGGCACGGGCAGCGGGAGGCGATCGCCAACGGCCTCGAGAAACCGCGTTTCGGCTTCGAGCAGCGCCACCGTCGAAGACTTGCGCGGGAAGCGCACCACAATGGAGCCGTCGACGAGGAAGGCCGTGTTGTCCCACCCCCGCCCGAGGGGTTCGACCGACGCAGCCACCAGGGTGGGGAAACGCGCCCGGATCAACACACGCGCCCGAGCAGCGTCGAGGGATCGTTCGGCCTCCCAAGGTCGCGTCATCGTCGGCTCGCTGCTCCCACCTTCGGGTGTGGCCGCCGTGGGGAACCCGCACCCCCACTTCGGGTTCGTCTTCGGGGTAGGGGCCGTCGCCCGGGGTCCCGTCCAACCGTCCGTCCTGGAGGATATGCAAGATGGGTCGTTTCCGGATCCCCACCCTCGTGGCACTCCTCGCCCTCGCGGGCTCCACCGCGGTATCTGCCCAGGGAGACGCCTCGATCATGCGGTCGGCCCTCCACGACTACCGCGTCGTGCCGGTCGCCGATGGCTTCGAAACCCCCTGGTCGATCGCCTTCCTCCCGACGGGCGACATGCTCGTCACCGAGCGACCGGGCCGTCTTCGGATCGTGCGCGACGGGGAACTGCTGCCGACTCCCGTCGCCGGGGTGCCCGAGGTTCTGGCCGAGGGACAGGGGGGCCTGCTCGACGTCGTGCCACACCCGGACTTCGCGTCGAACCAGATGGTGTACCTGAGTTTCTCGAAGCCGGTCGGCGACGGATCGTCGGCGACGACGGCGGTGGTCCGAGGCCGATTCGTCGCCGATGAACTGCACGACGTCGAGGAGGTGTTCGAAGCGGTGTCGGAGGGCCGCGGCCACTACGGCTCGCGGCTCGTCTTCGATGAGGCCGGCTACCTCTTCATCACGATCGGCGACCGGCAGGCACCCCCGCAAGGCGACCTTGCGGCCCATCCGGCCCAGGATCTGAGCAACCATCACGGTGTGGTGGTCCGCCTTCACGCCGATGGGCGTGTCCCCGATGACAACCCTTTCGTCGGCCAGGACGGGGCCCGCCCCGAAATCTGGAGCTACGGCCACCGCAATCAGCAGGGGATGGTGATCGATCCGGCCACGGGAGAGCTGTGGGCGACCGAGCACGGTCCGCAGGGTGGTGACGAGCTCAACCGCATCCAGCCGGGCCTGAACTACGGCTGGCCCGTGGTCGGGTACGGCGTGAACTATCGCAGCGGTACCGCCATCCACGCCGCGACGATGGGCGAGGGGATGGAGGACCCCGCACACTTCTGGGTGCCCTCGATCGCCGTATCCGGTCTGGAGGTCTACACCGGCGACCGCTTTCCCGAGTGGAGGGGCAACATCCTGGCGGGGGGGCTCGGTGGTCAGCAAATCGCCCGCCTGACCCTCGACGGCGATGCCGTGATCGCCGAAGAAACGCTCGTGCTCGGTCTGGGGCGCATTCGGGACGTGCGCCAGGGCCCCGACGGCTACATCTACCTGGCCGTCGAGGATCGCTCGGGCCAACCAACGCCGGTCGTGCGACTCGAGCCCGTCTCGAACTGACGCACACCGGGGCCCGGACGCGTCGTGCGTCCGGGCCCCGGACCATCGCAGGGCAGGTCGGTCAGCGTCGGCGGAAGCGACCGTTGATCTCGACGTTGTCGACCCATCCGTCCCGGTCGAAGTCGGTCAGCGCCGCCACGAAGCGGTCGCGTGACCAGATCTCGAGCGTGTAGGCCCTCCCTCCAGGCCCGAACCTCTCCACGCGCCCCCAGAGATCCCGGGTGCGGCCGGGCACCTCGGCTGCGAGCTGGTTGAAGGCGCGGCGGCCGAGGACCCGGCGAAGGTCTCCGGCATCCAGACCGCGTGCGCCGTAGCGCAGCGGGTTGCGGTCGAAACGGATCGCCCCCCACCTCGGCACGTACCACCCGGTCACACCCCGATGGAATCGGCCACGCCCGTCGTAGTGATCGTACCGGTGGACCCACCATCCACGGTCGGCGCGATCCCAGCGGTTCCACCCTACGTCCACGGTGAGGAACCCGAGTACGCGGAGGTCGGACGCCGTTCGAAGACGGCGCCAGTCACGGCTCCGGGCGTGGAAGCGGGAGCCGCGCCACTCGACGTGCTCCCATCGGTCGTCGCGGCGATCATCCCACCCGTCGTCGCGCCGGTCATCCCATCGGTCGTCGCGGCGATCATCGCGCCGTTCGCTCCGGCGGTCATCGCGCCGACCGGCGACGCGATCGGTCCTCGTCTCCAGGGCGGCCGCGACGGTCGACCGGGACCGCACCGGTACGGCGACTTCGACCGGCGAACGCGCCGCGAGAGGCGATGCCGCCCGGACCGACGGAACGGGCGCACGAGCCCGACGCGCCTCCTGGCCTGAGGTGGGGGCCGGTGCCAGCACGACGCCCCCGGAGGCGAGCAGGGTGACGGCGACGATACTGGAATACCTGGGTCCACTGCTTACGCGCAACATATACGCCTCCCGGCTTGGGTGCCCACTGCACCCCGGATCAGAAACAAGAGGCGTGCCAAACACCTTATGTGTTACTCCACAACGTGATACGGAGCACTCCGCGAGATGAAGCGACCCCAGGCCGTTGTGAGAATGTGTCCCCCCTGTGTGACATGTCGGCGTATCGACGCACCCCTCACGCAGGGAGCTCGGCGGCACCCGGGGCAACGGTCGCGGGTCGCCGACCGTCCAACCCGACGACGCGCGTGAAACACAAACACCGCGTCGACCGTACCGAACGGTGTTCGTCGACGACTCTGGGAGGAGGGGAAAGCACGTGCCGCGATTGGGAGAAGACCTTCGAAACCTCACGCTCATCGGAGGGTCGGCGGCCGTCGCCGTCATTGCCACCGGAGCGGTCCTCCTCTCTGCGAACCACCGTCCGGAACGCCGTGTCGTCGCGGTGGCCCCCGTGGTCGAGGTGCGCATCGACCGTCACGAGACCCGGAGGATCGAGGGGCCCGAGATCCTCTCGTCCGGCGCCGAGCGGTTGTACGGCACCGTCGAAACGCTCGATGGTGACCGCTACGAGGGATTCATTCGCTGGGACAAGAACGAGGGCAGCTGGTCGGACCTCGTCGATGCCCTGAAGTGGTCCGACGGCCGGGTCTCGACGCAGACGGGGGTCCGCTTCGGGCACATCGCCCGCCTCGAGGCCACGGGGAACAGAAGCGCCTGGGTGCAGATGCGCACCGGCGAATCGTTCGAGCTGAGAGGAGAGTCGACCGATCTGGGGCGCAGCATGCGGTCCCTCGTGGTCGAGGATCGCTTCGGCGAGACCGTTTCGCTGGGCTGGGACGATCTCGCTGCGGTCGACTTCGAGGCTGCCCCTGACGATGTGCGCTCCACCACGCAGCGGCTCCATGGGACGGTCCGCACGGAATCGGGCCTCGAGTTCACGGGGTTCGTCACCTGGGACATCGACGAGATCTACGCCTCCGACATTCTCGACGGTGAGGTCGACGATCGCGATCTCGACATCGCCTTCGGGGCCATCGCCTCGATCGAGCGAGTCGGGCGCTCGGCGTCGCGCGTCACGCTCCACAACGGCGAGGTGCTCCTGATGTCGGGCACGAACGACGTGGACGAAGACAATTCGGGAATCACCGTCTCCGACCCGGGACTCGGTCAGATCAAGGTCGAGTGGGACGACTTCGACCGGGTGGACTTCTCCCCCGCGACATCTCTCGCGACGCGCGACGACTTCGACGGTGGCCGACGCATCCAGGGTACCGTGATCGGCTCCACCGGGGATTCCTGGACCGGGGCCGTCACCTGGGACCGGGACGAGGCGTGGGGGTGGGAGATCATCAACGGTGATCATCTCGACGCCGAGTACTTCGTGGAATTCGGCCAGATCGAGCGCATCCAGCGCACCGCCGACGGCGCTCGCATCACGCTGCAGGACGGACGGGTCCTGGATCTCGGTGGTAGCCAGGACGTCGACCGGGGCAACCGGGGGATCCGCGTCGACACGGATGCGGGCAGCTACGAACTCGACTGGAGCGAGTTCCAGGAACTCCGGATCGGGCAGTAGCGCACATCACCGCGTCGACACGTCGCGAGTGCGCAGTCTGCGGCACTCCGCTCGATCCACTCCAAGGGGCGACGCCCGAGGCCGTCTGCGGACGGCTTCGGTGCGTCGCCTCTGTCGTCCCCCAGCTCGAGGCGGAGCGGGAGGCGTCGCAGTCGGCGCGTGAGGCTCGGGCCCGCGAGCAGATGGTCGCCGAAGGGCTGGACCCCAACGGTCCCGCATGGTCGGTGGTCCCCCTCAACCACGCTCGATCGGTCGCCGTGGGGCTGCCCCTGATCGCCGACTTCCGGAGGCACCTGAGGCGCACCGCCGAGGAGCTTCCGCTCACGGGAGCCGCCTACCGTCTGGAGCCCGCCGTGGCCGACGGCGACGAAACCGCGGCGCTGGCGAGAGGGTGCGCCACCTGCCGGGGGTGGTGCTGCCGCCGAGGCGGCTCGCACGCCTTTCTCGATGCGCGCAGTCTCGCCCGTATGCTCGCCATGAACCCGACCCTCGACGTCGAAGACCTCGAGGCGAGGTACGTCGCACACATCGGATCCACCCACCTTCGGGGTGGGTGTCTGTTCCAGGGTGAGCGGGGATGCCGTCTGCCTCGATCGCTGCGAAGCGATACCTGCAATACATGGCTCTGCGACGACCTGGACGCCGCTCGACAGCGATGGCGAGCGGGGGCCACCGACCCCGCCGACCATCACTTCGTCCCGATGCCCCGAATGGCGGGGGGCGCGCCGTCCATCGGCGGGCACTGACGCCGCGTTACTCCGTGCGTGTCACACCCCGTGCGTCTACCCTGTGATCGTCCATTGCACGGGCAGGTGCTTCAGGAGGAATGGCACGTCGAGTGTGCCCACGCGACGCTTCAGCATCAGGTCCCCCGCCAGCTCCATGTCGACCTTGGGGCTCGAGGCCACGTTGGCCGCGGGTTCGAAGCCCCGTCGCAGACGGGCGACATCGTCGGCCCCCATGCGGAGATCGAGGAACACACGAGTGGCGTCTCTGGCCGGCAGCGCCTGCCCGCGTTCGCTCAGTAGCGTCCGGTTGTCGCTGAGGTGGGTCGGCCCCACCCGGACGTGGCGAAGTCGCACATCGGCCAAACCGCGCTCGCGGCGACCGAAGTTGGCGATCACGAGCGCGACGCGAACCGCCCCGTCCCACCCCTCCGACACCGTCGCCCACGCCTCCCCCGCCACGACCTGGACGCCGATGTCTTTCCTGGTCACGTACGGCTGCCCGCCAGAATCGCCTCGGCAACACGTCGGCCCGAACGAAGGGCCCCCTGGATCGCCGCGAACTCACGGTCGTCACCGGCGAAGTAAACGCCGCGAGCGTCGCGGAGGGGCCTGGCTTCGAGAGGCCGGCCCGCGTCCCGCTGAGGGAGAGCTCGCGGCACATGATGTGTGTGCAGGTGGCGCCATACGTCCACCTGGCCACCGAACCAGGAGCGCAACTGCGGGCGGGCGCGGTCGGCGAAGCCATCCGGATCGGCGGCGGCGGCGCCCACCCCCGCCGCGGCGATCAGCGACCACCCTTCCGGCGCCAGCCCGTCGGCCACCTCGCTGACCACCGCGAGGTGATTCACCGGGCCGTCACCGGCCCCATCGAGGACGAGGAGCGGCTTCTCCACCGGAGGCCGGGGCGCCGCGAACCACGCGTTCACGGTGCCGGCCCACGCGGGCGACAGTTCCGACGACAACTCGGAGGCGTCGGCGGCGTCGGTCGCGACGACGACGTGATCCGCCTCCACCCGCTCACCACCGACCGTGGTGACCGAGGTCGCGTCGAGATCCACGACACGACTGGCCAGCGTCACACATCCAGCGAGCGGCCTGGCGATCGCCTCACTCAACCGCCCCATACCGCCCGCGGGAATCGCGGCGTCACCCACGGCGAAGCACCGGAAGAGATATCGGAACAGCGACGTCGGCACCGACAAGGAGCGGTCCAGGAAGACGCCCCCGAGAAAGGGTCGGAAGAACGTATCGATGAAGTCCTGCCCGAACCCGCGCCGGCGCAGCTCCGCAAGGGTATCGTGCTGGGGTCCGTCCATCGCCCGCTCGTCTCCCATGGCCATCAGTTCGGCGCGCAGTTTGGCCACCTTCAGCTTGTCGCCCAGCGTGCCGACCGGCGCCCGGAGCGCCCCCGAGAGAGCCGCCGGCGAGCGGAAGGGATCGGCGAGCAGGTGCAGGGCGCCGTCGGTCCAGATCAGACTCCCCGGATCGAAGACGCCGAGGCGGAGCTCTTCGCGGTCCACGAGCCGCCACACTTCGTCGTAGGCGGTGAGCAGCACCTGGAAGCCCCGGTCCATGCGGAATCCATCGATCTCGTCGGTGCGAACACGGCCGCCCACCGCGTCGGCGGCCTCCAACACGTGCACCGCGGCACCGCCCGCCTGCAGGTAGCGTGCACACGCGAGGCCGGCGAGACCCGCACCGATGACGATCACGTCGCAGCGAGACGGAAGGGGCGCCGACGAGATCATGGGAGACATCCGATCGGAATCGAGAGGAACGCATACGGTTGTACAGGGTTTGGAAAGCTCTCATTTATACCTTGTGTAGGCAACAGAGGATTCTTCCGTGTCCATGCCCCCCTCGTCCGAATCTCTCACTGGTCACCAATTCCTGATCCTCGGGGGTGCAGGAGGAATCGGATCGCAGCTTGCGCGGCGTCTCGCCGCGCGAGGGGCGACACTCGTTCTCGGGGGCCGGTCGACCGCCTCGCTCGAGGCGGTGCAGAGCGAGGTCGGCGGGCGCACGGTCGTACTCGATGCGCGCGACTTCGCCGCGGTCGAAGCGGCCGTCCGCTCTTGTGTGGACGAAGGTGGACTGTCGGGAGCGGCCAACTGTGTGGGGTCGATCGTGCTCAAGCCGGCGCACCTCACCTCCGAAGCAGAGTTCGACGACATCGTTGGGACCAATCTGCGCTCGGCCTTCGCACTCGTTCGCGCGATGGGGCGGGTCCAGTCCCGCAACTCGAAGCCGGCCAGCGTCGCCCTCGTGTCTACGGCGGCGGCCGAGGTCGGGCTTCCGAACCACGAGGCGATCGCCGCGGCCAAGGCCGGGGTCGACGGGTTGACGCGCTCGGCGGCGGCGACATATGCACGGGCTCAGTTGCGGGTCAACGCGGTGGCACCCGGACTGGTCGATACGCCGCTGGCGGCGCGGATCACCTCGAGCGAGAAGGCGCTCGAAACGTCTCGTCGCATGCACCCGCTCGGCCGCATCGGTCACGCCGACGACGTCGCGCGCGCCCTGGAATGGGTGCTCGACCCCGCCCAGAGCTGGGTCACCGGCCAGGTGATCGGTATCGACGGGGGGATGGCCGCGCTGCGAGCGAGCTGAGGGGGAACCTCGGGGCCGAGAGTAGACTCTTATGGAAGGTCTCCACCTCCGCCTACTACTCCGCGACCTATGCTGACCTGGGCCCAGATCCTCGGCTTCTCGAACGGAGCCAACCCCGACCCGCCACGCCGCGTCGAGAAGAGCGAAGCGGAGTGGCGCGAGCAGCTCTCGCCCGAAGCCTTCCAGGTGACGCGGAAGGCGGCGACCGAACGCCCGTTCAGTTCGGAGATGTGTGGGCTGTTCGAGCCAGGGCGATACGCCTGTGTGTGCTGCGGGGTCGATCTCTTCGACGCCGCAGAAAAGTTCGAGTCGGGCACGGGCTGGCCTTCGTTCACCGAGCCCGTCGATGAGGCCGTGGTCGCCTACCATGCCGACTCCTCGTATGGGATGCGCCGGATCGAAGCCGTGTGCAACGTGTGCGACGCCCACCTCGGGCACGTCTTCCCGGACGGGCCGCGTCCGACTGGGCTGCGCTACTGCATCAATGCGGTCGCCCTCGAGAAGGTCTCGGTCGAGTCAGGCTGAGGCGCGGGCCGTCGTTCACCCGGATCCGTCGGCACGTTCACCCAGCACCGTCCACCGATCCATGGCGGCCTCGATGTCACTCTCGAGCTCTTCGAGACGCTGCGTCGCCGACCGGATCACTTCGGCGTCCCTGCGGAAGAAGTCCGGGTCGGCCATGGCGGTGTGCAACTCGTCGAGTTCGCGCTCGAGTGCGTCGATCCGGTCCGGCAGGGCGTCGAACTCTCTTCGCTCGGCCCACGACAACCGCTTTGCCCGGGCTTCCGACTCCGCCGACCGCCTCGTCGCCTGCGTCCTGGACCGGCCCGCGGGCGGGGGTTGGGGTCGATCCGTTGCCCGACGCCGAGCGACGGCGCGCTTCCAGTCCGTATAGCCGCCCACGTATTCCTTCACCGTGGCATCGTCTTCGAACACGAGTGTGCTCGTACACACGTTGTCGAGGAAGCGGCGGTCATGGCTGACCACGAGCACCGTTCCGTCGAACCCCACGAGCCGAGCCTCCAGCAACTCGAGCGTTTCGGCGTCGAGATCGTTGGTCGGCTCGTCGAGGACGAGCACATTCGCCGGTCGCGTGAAGAGACGCGCGAGAAGGAGCCGATTGCGCTCGCCTCCCGACAGCACCTGAACCGGCTGCCGGGCGCGATCGGGCGTGAAAAGGAAGTCCTGGAGGTAACTCAGCACGTGCCGTCGCTGCCCCCTCACCTCCACGTGGTCGCTCCCGAAGCCCACACTCTCGGCCACGGTCTCACCCGGTTCGAGCTGAGCACGATGTTGGTCGAAGTAGGCGATCTCGAGTGATGTGCCGTGGCGGATCGTCCCCGCGTCCGGTTCCAGCTCTCCGAGCAGGAGGTGTACCAACGTGGTCTTGCCCGCCCCGTTCGGTCCGACGATACCGATCTTGTCGCCTCGCATGATGGTCGTCGAAAACCCCTCGATCAGGGGTGAGCCGTCCCAGCTCTTCGAAACCCCCTCGGCGACGATCACCCGCCGTCCCGACCGCTCGGCGGTCTGGATCTCGATCCGGGCCTGACCCTGCCGGTTGCGACGCGCCGCGCGCTCTCTCCGCAACCGCTCGAGGGCGCGGACGCGTCCCTCGTTTCGTGTCCGCCGGGCCTTGATCCCCTTCCGCAACCAGGCCTCTTCCTGGGCCAGCTTCCGGTCGAACTGCTCCCACCGCCGTTCCTCGGCCACCAACATCTCGTCCTTGCGGGTCAGGTACGTGGGGTAGTCGCACGCCCACGAGGTGAGGTGTCCGCGATCCAGTTCGACGATCCGGGTCGAGAGCGCCTCGAGGAAGCCGCGATCGTGGGTGACGAACACGAGGCTTCCGCTCCATCGCAGGAGGAATCCCTCGAGCCACTCGATGCTGCCCACGTCGAGGTGGTTGGTGGGCTCGTCGAGCAGGAGCACATCGGGTTCCGCGGCAAGCGCCCGAGCGAGGAGCGCCCGTCTCTTCTGCCCACCTGACAAATCGTCGAAGGTGCGCCCCGTGTCGAGCTGCAGGAGCGACCCGAGGCGTCGCACCTCGTGCTCGGCCCGGCCCGGCGCCGCATGGGCATCGACCCCACTCCGCAACACGTCCTCGACCGTCCCAGGGAGCGAATCGGGCACCACCTGCGTAAGGAGCGACACCCGCACCCCGGACGCACGGACGATCGAACCCGCATCGGGTTCCACTTCGCCGGCCACGACCCGCAGCAACGTCGATTTGCCCGCCCCGTTCCGCCCCACCAGCCCGATCCGCTCTCCACGCTCGACGTGGAGCGTGGCCTCGTCGAGCAGCGGGCGCGCGCCGAAGGCGATACGGAGATTCTGGCAGGAAAGGAGGGCCATGCCCCTCTAGTGTCCCGTTTGAGAAGTCCGGTGCGTACCGAGAGGGGGTGTGGGCTTGGGTGGCGAGGCGGAGCGACGCGGCATAGCCAAAGCTACGGCAAGGAGTTCCAACGACGTCCACACAAGATCCACTCCTCCTCGAATACCATCGGGACTTTTCCAACGGGACACTAGTGTAGTGTCGCCAAAGTCCTGATGCCGTTCGTGCGCGGGGGCATCCACGGGATGCGTCGTTGGAACTCCTTGCCGTAGCTATCGCTACGC
>JANQNV010000044.1 GCA_028279425.1 Longimicrobiales bacterium
CTTTCCCAGTCGTCGGAGTCGGCGTCGTGCATCAGAACTGGAAGTAGATGAAGGGGGCCACACCCTCGGGGCCCAGGCGGTCGACGACGAGCAGCCACAGCGCGAAGCCGAGGGCCTGGACCCAGGGGGGCAGCCGTGACAGATCGGACTGGATGTTCGTCAGTCCCACACGCGGGAGGTACTGCGCGGCGAGCGCCACCGCGATCGTCCAGAGGAGGATCGGGGTGAGCGTCGGGGACGGATCACCCCAGGCCGTGAAGAGCCGGACGATGACGTCGAAGGCCACGTCGAAGGAGGGCGCACGGAAGAAGATCCAGCCGAGACACACCAGGTGGAACGTGCGGACCCGGGCCAGCACGCGCCGCACGAGACCCGGTTCGAACAACCGGGTCGGGGTCGTTGCCGCGGCGACGACCGGTCCGTCACCGCCGGAGGGCACCGCGTCCGCGGGGCGGGGCCGCGGCGTCGTCTCGGCCCGGCGCTCGGCGATCATGTAGAGGCCGTGCAGGGCACCCCAGATCACGAACGTCCACGCAGCGCCGTGCCACAGCCCGCCGAGGACCATCGTGATGAGCAGGTTCCGGTCACGCACCCTCGCCCCACCCCGGTTGCCACCCAGGGAGATGTAGAGGTAGTCGCGTAACCACCGCGACAGCGTCATGTGCCACCGCCGCCAGAAGTCCCGCACCGACGTCGCCCGGTAGGGGCGATCGAAGTTCGGTGGGAAGCGGAAGCCCATGAGCAGCGCCACGCCGATGGCGATGTCGGTGTATCCGCTGAAGTCGGCGTAGATCTGGATCGCGTACGCGTAGACCCCGATGAGCACCTCGGCCGACGAGAACCGGTCCGGGAACGCGAACACGTCGTCGACGATCTCGTCGGCCAGGTAGCTGGCGATCACCACCTTCTTGAAGAGCCCGGCGCCGATCAGCACGAGCGCACGGGTCAGATCGATGTCGCGGGGGTTCAGCCGCTTCTCGAGCTGGGGGAGGAACTCCGAGGCCCGCACGATGGGCCCGGCGACCAGTTGGGGGAAGAAGGCGAGGTAGACGGCGAAGTCCAGCGCGCGGGCCGGCTCGATGACGCCGCGGTGTACGTCGAGGACGTAGCTGAGTGCCTGGAAGGTGAAGAAGGAGATCCCGACGGGCAAGACGATGGACAGCAGCGGCAGGTTCCCGCCGAGTCCGAGTGCCTCCAGGGTGTCGTTCGTGGAGTCGACGAAGAAGCCCGCGTACTTGAAGAACCCGAGGATCGCGAGGTTGAAGGCGACACCCACCGCCACGATCCGGCGGCGGTGGGTGTCGGCGGACCGGTGGACCAGCCGGGCGAGGATCTGGTTGCCGACCGTGGAGGCGACGATGAGTGCCACGAAGCGCTCGTCCCACCAGCCGTAGAACAGGTAGCTCGCGGCCAGCATGAAGACCTTCCACGCCGCCGGGCGGGCGTGGAGAAGCCAGCCCGCCGTGAGGACGATCAGGAAGAAGACGGCGAAGGCGAAGGTGGGGAAGAGCATGGCTCATCTACCCTCGGCGCGATGACGGCGCAGACCGAGCCGTACACCGTGGGTCCGGCGCGGGCCGAGATCGCCGATCTCCGTCAGCGACTCGCGACGGCGCGCTGGCCGGTGACGGCGGCGGCGGGATGGGACGAAGGCACCGACGTAGAGTACCTCCGGGCTCTCTGCGATCACTGGAGTCGCGCCTACGAGTGGGAGGCGGCCGCCGACCGGCTCAACCACTGGCCCCAGTTCCTCACCACCTTCGAGGACGAGACCGTCCACTTCGTCCACGTGCCGTCGCCACACTCCGACGCACTGCCTCTCCTGCTCGTCCACGGGTGGCCGAGCTCGGTCTTCGAGTTCGCCGGGCTCATCGAGACGCTGACCCGCCCCGAGACCCATGGTGGTCGCGCCGCCGACGCGTTCCACGTCGTGATCCCGTCGTTGCCGGGTTTCGGCTTCAGTGGGCCGTTGCCCACACCGGGCTGGACGCCGCGTCAGATGGCCCGGGCGATGGTGGCGCTCATGCACCGCCTGGACTACGGGCACTACGGGGTCCACGGAGGTCACTGGGGCTCCATGATCGCCGCCC
>JANQNV010000047.1 GCA_028279425.1 Longimicrobiales bacterium
ATACGCGGTTGGCTCCCGCGCGCACGGCTGCATCGAGCACCCGGCCCACGCGGTCCACATCGGTGAGGGTCACCTGGACCGAATTCTGGATCCGGTAGCCGACGATCGTCGCCGCGCCGCCACGCTGCGGGGTGGAGTAGATGGGGCTCAAGTTGTAGCCCGAGGTCTCGACCGTGCCCTCGTCGCCCACCACGGGGCGCACCGCGCCGAGGACGGCGTTGAGCTGTTCCGCATTCTTGTCGGCGGCGTCGGCGGCCGACTCCCCCTCGGTCTCCATCGCGAAGGCGAGTCGAGCCCGGTCGGTCGGCACTTCGATCCGCGCGGTGCTCGAGACCCGGACGACGCCGGTGTCGGCGGCCTCGGTCGGGGTGGTCGTCGGCGGTGAACTCATGCGCGCTGCCTCCCTGGTCGGCGTGCTCGGCGTGCTTGCGGCGGCCGGGGCGCAGGCCGTCGCGGCCGCAATGGCGAGAACGAGAAGCGGGGCCGCGAGTCGTGTCAACGCGGCGGCGGAAGTCTGCATACGCAATCCGTGGGTTGATGGTGTGTCACCGACGCGTCACGACCCGTTGCTCCCGGGTGGTCGCGGCCGGTAGGTTGGGCCGCCGGAACCGGCCCCGATGCCTCCGAACCGAGACGGACACCATGAAGGCGATCATCCCCCTGGCAGGACGAGGCACCCGCCTTCGTCCGCTGACCCATCATACTCCGAAGCCCCTCCTGAGGGTCGGCGGACGTCCCATTCTGAGTTATCTGCTCGACGACGTGAAGGCCCTCGGCATCGACGAGATGGTGTTCATCGTGGGGTATCGGTCGGAGGTGATTCGCGACTTCATCGCGTCGGACTATCCCGACTTGCGTCCGCACTACACGACGCAGGAGGTCATGGACGGCACGGCCGGAGCGATCAAGCTCGCCGAGCCGTGGGCCGACGACGAGCTGCTCATTCTCTTCAGCGACACCCTGTTCGATGCCGATCTCGGGCTCGCCCACCGGCTTCCCGCGGGGGACGCCGGCATCCTCTGGGCGAAGGAGGTGGAGGACTACCAGCGGTTCGGGGTCATCGTCACGCGCGAAGACGGGACCATGGAGCGGATCGTGGAAAAGCCGTCGGAGCCGGTCTCGAAGCTCGCCAACATCGGCGTCTACCACATTCGCGACTACGGCCTGCTCTTCGAGGGCATCAACCATGTGCTGGCCGCGGGCACCGGTGTGGGAGGCGAGTACTATCTGACCGATGCCTTCCAGTACATGGTCGACCACGGTGCTCGCCTGAAGACAGCGCCGGTCGGCGGCTGGTACGACTGCGGCAAGATCGAAACGCTGCTCGACACCAACCGGCATCTTCTCGAGACGTCGCGCGGCGGAGTCGACGCGGGCGCGCGCGTGTCGGACGCTGAGATCGTCGAGCCCGTTCGCATCGAAGAAGGCGCGGTGGTCAACGGGGGCCGGATCGGGCCCAACGTCACGATCGAAGCCGGTGCGACGGTCGAGCAGTCGGTGTTGAGTCACACCATCGTGGGCACCGGTGCCACGGTGTCGGGCGCCAGCCTCGAGCAGAGTCTCGTCGGCGCCCGGGCCCAGGTGCGGGGCGTGTCGGGCTCGGTCAACCTCGCCGACGACTCCGTGGTGGCGAGCTGACGAGACGACGCCGGGCGAGCCCGCGCGCGCGATCGATCAGCCAGGCCGGGCCCGAGACCGCCGGCCGAGCCCGAGACCGTCTCCCGAGCCCGACGGCGGGGCCGCCCCCCCCTCAGCGATGGGGGCGGACGTTCGACAGCGCCTCGTCGGCGAGGATCAGCGTGAGTAGTGCGCGCAGGATTCCGTCGGGCCCGCGTCTGTTGCGGAACCACTCCGCGGTGGTGTGGGCCTGACCGGCCTCGCCGCCGGCACCGATGGTGATGGCGGGCACCCCGAGCGACATCGGTAGATTCGCATCCGTCGACGAAATGCCGAGTTCGGCCGTCTCTCCCAGAGCGGTGGTGGCGCGCACCGCGGCCTGAACCAGCGGATGCCGCTCCGACGTCGCGCCGGCCGGGCGGCGGCCCAGCGGTTCGATCTCGAGCTCGAGGCGGGGTCGCCTCGGATCGGCCGTCTGCGGTGCGACGACGCGGTCGAGGATGCTGCGGATCTCGAGGTCCATGCGCGACAGCTCCACCTCGGCCTCGGACCGCACCTCGAACTCCACCCACGCCTCGGTCGGGATGGCGTTCACGCTCGTACCGCCCCCCCAGCGGCCGATCGACAGGGTGGTCGTGGGTTCGGTGGGGAGGGGCACGCGTGTCAGATTGTCGAGGGCGCGGGCCAGCGCGTGGATGGGGTTGGGAAGCCCGTAGTCCACCCAGGAGTGCCCCCCGGGACCGCGCACCGTAGCGCGGTAGCGCAGCGAGCCGAGCCCGACGTTGACGATCCGTCGCATCCCGGCCCCGTCGAGTGACACGAAGGCGCGGCACCGGCCGCCGAGGAACCCCTCGGGTTCGAGCAGGGCGCGCACCCCTCGCAGGTTTCCGGCTCCCTCCTCTCCCACCGTGGCCACGACGAGGACGGGGGTCGCAAACTCGATGCGGCCGTCGGCGACCGCCCGAGACAGGGCGAGGAGGGCAGTCAGCCCGCGGGCGTCGTCGCTGATGCCCGGTCCGATCAAGAGGTCGCCCTCCCGGCGCACGGTCACGTCGGTCTCGGCGGGAAACACGGTATCGAGGTGCGCGGACACGACCAGCGGGGCCGATGCGTCGGCGCCCGGGGTCCACGGCGACGAGGTGGGGAGCCAGGCCACGACGTTGCCGGCGCCGTCGGTGTCGATCACGTCGAGGCCCGACCGGTCCATCAGCTCGGCCATGTAGGCGCTTCGTTCCTGCTCCGCGAACGGGGGCGCCGGGATCTCGGTCAGCGCGACCTGCTCCTCGAGCGTACGGGCGTCGTGTTCCTCGAGGTACGCGCGGGCGCGCTGCAGCACCGGCCGGGTGAGGAGTTGAGCCGCGTGGGGGTCGGGCGCGAACCCGGCCTTCACGGCGCTCGATCCCAACAGCTTCGACAGTTCTGGAACCATGTCCGGTGACGTCTTCGAGGAGGTGTTCGACCGCAGCCCATAGCGACAGTCGCACCCGTCGTAACGATCCGACAGCCTCGTTTACGGTGCTGTTACCGACGGCCGCCTAGGCCGTTACCCGGTCCTCCTAGAGTAGTCGCATTGCCATGCCACCCTCAGAGGCACCGCGGAGCGCCTGGATGGGCGCCCTGTACGGTCTCGATTTCCTGGACATGCCCATGTTGCGAAGTCTGATCCTGAGAGCAGCGCCGGTCTTGCTGCTCCTTACCCCGCTCGCCGCCGCCGCGCAGGATGCGGAGACCGGCCGAGTCATCGGGCGGGTGATCAACGCCAACTCCGCCGCCCCTGTTCCGCAGGCGCAGGTCTTCGTCGCAGGCACGAGTCTCGGCACGCTGTCGGACCTGAACGGCCGGTACGTGATCGGGGCCATTCCGGCGGGATCGATCGACATCACGGTCCAGAACATCGGCTTCGCCACGAAGACGGTCACGGGTGTGGTCGTCTCCGCGGGCGAGGTGACGACGCTGGACATCTCGATCGAGGAGTCCGCCGTGGAGATCACCGGGCTCACCGTCTCGGCCGAACGCGAGGCCGGGTCGGCCGCGAATCTCCTGGATCAGCGTCGCACCGCCGCGTCGCTCGTCGAATCCATCGGCGCCGCCGAGATCAGCCGCCGCCCCGACTCCGACGCGGCCGACGTGGCGAAGCGGATGACGGGTGTGACCGTGGCCGAGGGCAAGTACGTGTTCGTCCGGGGGCTCGGTGAGCGGTATTCGCAGACATCGTTGAACGGGTCGTCGCTGCCGTCGCCGGAGCCGGAACGTGAGGTGGTGCCGCTCGACCTCTTCCCGGCCGGCTTCCTCGAGAGCCTCCAGACGCAGAAGTCCTACACGCCCGACCTCCCGGCCGATTTCTCGGGGGGCGCGGTCCAGATCAAGACCAAGGACTTCCCGAACCGGTTCACCGTGCGCGCGGGCGTCGGGACGAGCTTCAACACCATCTCGCACTTCCAGGACGACTTCCTCTCGTACGGGGGTGGAGGGCTCGACTTCCTGGGGCTCGACGACGGGTCGCGCGAGCAGCCCGCCACGGTCCAGGACCTGATCGGAGATGTGCGGTCGGGCCAGCGCCTGCCGACCGATCCCGCGCAGCGCATCGCGGTCGGCGAGGAATTCCGCCAGCTCGGCCAGCCCTTCGCGCCGGGGCTGGGCACGACGCCGCTCAACCGCTCGTTCAACCTGTCGGTGGGCGGCCGTTCCGACGCGGGCGAAGAGGGTGAGATCGGCTACTTCCTCGCCGGAACCTACTCCGACAGCTACACGCTTCGGGGCGGCAACTGCGTCGACAACGACGGGGGCCCCATCGATCTCAGCAATCCGTCGCCGCGTCTGCGCACGGGCAACTGTGACGAGTTCGAGCGCAAGTGGAGGACGTCGGCCTTCAACGAGGCGACCGCCCCCTTTGCGGTTCCCAACGTCGACTACGCCTTCCAGCGCGGTGCGCGGGCGGTCAACTGGGGCACGATCGGCAACTTCACCTGGAAGCCGAACCCGGCGCAGAAGATCAGCCTCCGCACCACGGTCAACCTCTCGACCGACGACGAGGCGCGGCTTTACGCCGGCAACAACGAAGAAGACATCGGTGGCCTGATTCGCTCGGAGCGAAGCCGCTGGGTGGAGCGTCTGATGCTCTGGAGCCAGCTGTCGGGCGAGCACCAGCTGCTCGGCGACTCCCGCCTCGACTGGCGCGTGCAGTTGGCGCGGGCCGGCCGTGACGAGCCGCTCCTGCGCGAGACGATCTACCTCGACGACCCGGTGCTCGAGGAGTTCTTCCTCCTCGATTTCACCGAGTCGGCGCGGTACTTCTACTCCGAGTTGATCGACGACGACATCAGCGGGTCGTTCGACTGGCGGTTCCCCTTCGAGTTCCTCGGCGACGAAGCCGCGGTCAAGTTCGGAGGCGCATTCCGCCAGCGCACGCGCGACTTCGGTGCTCGGCGTCTCAACTGGCGTTTCCTCGGGACGGAGATCCGCGACCTCGACGCCGCCCTCGAGACGGCGAATGTGACGGCCTCCACGCCGACCGAGGCGTCGGACTTCTTCATCAACGAGGTGGTGGAGCCGGGCGACCTCTACGACGCCGACGACCAGCGCGTCGCCGGTTACCTGATGCTCGAGCTGCCGCTGGGCTCCAAGCTCGACGCGATCGTGGGTGCCCGCGTCGAGGACTACTCCCTCGGGCTGAATTCGCGCGGGGAGGAGTTGCAGAACCTCGCGCAGACCGATGTGACGCCCTCGCTGAACCTCATCTATTCGGCGACGGACAACGTCAAGATCCGGGCATCGGCGAGTCAGACGCTCGACCGCCCGGAGTTCCGTGAGTTGGCCCCCTTCCAGTTCACGGAGGCCACGAGTCTGCGGCAGCTGTTTGGGAACCCGAACCTGACCGTGGCTCGGATCCGCAGCGGTGACCTGCGCATGGACTGGTTCCCGCGTCCGGGCGAGCTGATCTCGATCGGTGGCTTCTACAAGGAGATGGACGACCCGATCGAGCGCGTGTTCATCGCCGCTGCATCGTCGGCCTTCTCGTTCCAGAACGCCGAAGAGGCGCAGGTGATCGGGCTGGAGCTCGACGTGCAGCTCCGTCTGGACCGCATCAGCCGGCGGCTCGAGAACTTCTCGTTTCAGGGCAACTACTCGCGGATCGAGTCCGAGGTGCAGGTCCGCGCCGAGGGCATCTTCTTCCCGACCGAGACCGAGCGTGCGCTCGAGGGCCAGGCGCCGTACGTGCTCAACACGGGGCTGAACTACGCGGGCGGATCGTTCGAGGCGGGGCTGTTCCTCAATCGGTTCGGCCCGCGCATCGATGCGGCCGGCGGATCGGGGATCCCCGACATCGAAGAGCAGCCGCGGAGCGTGTTGGATGCGACGGTCGCGTTCCCGCTCCCCCGCGGTCTCCGGGCGCAAGTGCGCGCCACCAACCTGCTGGACGAGCCGTTCCTGTTCACGCAGACGCTGAACGGGATCACCCAGATCCAGCGTCGTTTCGTCGTCGGGCGGACCTTCTCGCTCGGCTTCTCGTGGGAGATGTGATATGCACCCTCCCAACCCCTACCCAACCTGCTACGACTAGCGAGGTACTCTCGATGAAGTTCTGCCCATCTTTCGCGCGGTGGGGTGTCGCCGTTCTGGGTCTGGCGTTCGTCGGCGCCTGTGGCGACGACGACGATCCGCCCATGCAGCCCGTCAATCCGCCGGCGACGCCGTCCGGGTTGGCGGCCGCGTTCACGGTGCTCGACCTCGAGGTGACGTGGACCGCTTCGGCCAACGCCGACGACTACGTGGTCACCGTGAGCGACGACTCCGGCAACATCGACGACATCACCGAGACGGTGACGGGCACGACCTTCTCGCTCGAGCGGGTTCCGGGCGGCGTCGACTGGACGATTTCGGTCGTGGCGCGTGGAGAGGGGGGCAGCTCGGATCCGGCGACGCTCATGGCGTCTTCGCCGGGCCTCAACGAGCTCTTCTACACCAACGCCGGCTTCAACAACCTGCTCGCTGACCCGGGCTTCGCGGCGTCCGCCTTCGAATTCGGCACGCAGACGACTCCGCCGGACTTCACCCTCGGCGCCATGCCCGCCGGCTTCACGGCGGCCACGATCCCGACGGCCTTCGACGGGTCGACGCTGATCGCTCCGGCCGACGGCCGCACGTTGGTGCAGACCAACTACGCCGGCGCGGTCGCGCCCGGCACCTCGGTCGCCGACGCCTGGTACAGCGGGTGGACGGTGTGGGCCGAGGACGGCTCCGACAGCCGCGCCACCGCCGGCGCCAACATCATCGACGTGACGGCCGACGTGCTGGTCAACACGACCTGGACGTCGAACAACGTCTACCGCCTGACCCGCCCGGTTTCGGTCGGCGCCGATTGCGGTCCCACTGGAGCCGCCGCCGGGTGTGTGGCGGTCACGCTCACGATCGAGCCCGGCACGACCATCATCGGCCAGGCGAATGTCGCCGCGGGGATCCGCGGTGCCTACCTGATCGTCGCGCGGGGCTCGCGCCTCGTGGCCGACGCCAACGCCAACGAGGCCGACAAGACGGTCCGTCCGCGCCCGGAAAACGTGATCGTCTTCACCTCGGAGAATCCTCCGGGACAGCGTGCGACCGAGGACTGGGGCGGCATGATCATCAACGGCCAGGCTCCGACCAACGCCGGTGCCGAGGCCGAGGGTGAGGGTGACTCGGGTTTCTACGGCGGCCCCGACATCAACGACGACTCGGGCATCATTCGTGGCGTCCGGATCGAGTTCGCCGGTGACGACGTCACCCCGGCCGACCAGCTCAACGGGCTGGCGCTGCAGGGTGTGGGTGCGGGCACCACGATCTCGTACCTCCAGATCCACTACAATCGCGACGACGGCATCGAGCCGTTCGGTGGCACGGTGTCGGTCGACCACATGGTCCTGACGGGTGTCGGCGACGACTCGATCGACGGCACCGACGGATACCGCGGCTTCATGCAGTTCGTGATCATCCAGCAGAACGGCGCCGACGCCGACCAGGGCCTCGAGATTTCCGGAAACGGCGACGACGAGGCGGCGTCTCCGAAGTCGACCGCGGTCGTGGCCAACGTGACCGCCATCGGCGCGAGCGAAAGCGTCGTGACCGGGGGCATCGCCGGTGCGGAGTCCGACAACGGAATCCAGTTCCGCGAAGGGGCCAACTACAGGGTGTACAACAGCATCCTCGTCGGCTTCGGTGAGGCCGGGTTCTGCATCCGCGACGCGCAGACGATCGTCAACGCCATCGAGAAGCTCGAGGGCAACACCGACGTGACGCAGACGCTCGCGGCCGAGGGTCTGATCATGTGGGACAACCAGGCTGCGGGGAGTTCCGAGAACTTCGCGCCGTGCGGCGGCGGGTCGAGCTGACCTAGCTGCCTGACTCGCAGGTGTTCGAACGGGGGGGTGTCGTCGTTTGGTGGCGACGCTCTCCCGCCGAGTGCCGGCGCGGCGATCTCGGGGGCGCGGCACGGCCGTGCGAGAGATCTGCCGAGATTGGACCGTGGGCCCTAGCTTATGTAACAACCGCCGGCGGAGAGCATCCCGCCTTGCTCCGGCTCACGGATGAGGGCCCATGGACGAACAAGATCTGATCTACGATTGGAACCACCTCGACCACGGCTTCGACTGGTCGTCGGTCGGCCCGATCGAGCTCGATGACGAGACGCTGCGCGACGGACTGCAGAACCCCTCGGTCACCGACCCTCCGATCGACGACAAGATCCGGATTCTCCACCTGATGGACCAGTTGGGGATCCACACGGCCGACATCGGTCTGCCCGGTGCGGGCCCGCGGGCCGTGGCCGACGTGACGGCGCTCGCGCAGGAGATCGTCGACGCCGACCTGGCGATCCGGCCGAACTGCGCCGCCCGGACGGTCCTGGCCGACGTGGTGCCGGTCGCCGAGATCTCCCAGAAGGTGGGGATCCCGATCGAGACCTGCGCCTTCATCGGCAGTTCGCCGATCCGGTTCTACGCCGAGGGGTGGGATCTGGATCGGATGCTGGCGACGGCCGAGAAGGCCGTGTCGTTCTGCGTTCGCGAGGGGCTTCCGGTGATGATGGTCACCGAAGACACCACCCGGGCGCACCCCGACACCCTGAAGGCGTTGTACGGGCAGGCCATCGAATGGGGGGCGCAGCGGATCTGCATCGCCGATACGGCCGGGCATGCGACCCCGGAAGGCACCCGGGCGCTCGTGCGCTTCGTGATCGACGAGATCGTGAAGCCCTCGGGGGTCGAGGTGGGTGTGGACTGGCACGGACACCGCGACCGGGGACTCGGGCTCGCCAACACGCTGGCCGCGATCCAGGCGGGCGCCACCCGGGTGCACGGTACGGCGGTCGGGATCGGCGAGCGGGCGGGCAATACCGAGATGGATCTGATCCTCGTCAACCTGCAGCTCCTCGGGCTGCTGGATCACGATCTCAGCCGCCTGCCCGAGTACTGCGAAACGATGGCGGCGGCCTATCAGGTGCCGCTGTCGAGCGCCTACCCGGTCGTCGGTCGCGACGCGTTCCGCACCGGCACGGGTGTGCACGCCGCCGCGATCATCAAGGCGGAGGCCAAGGGCGACGCCTGGCTGGCCGACCGGATCTACTCGGGAGTACCGGCCTCGATGGTAGGCCGGGTGCAGGAAATCGAGATCGGTCCCATGTCGGGACTCTCGAATGTGAAGTACTGGCTTCGTCAGCGGGGCTTCGATGCCGACGACGAGGCGCTTTGTGGCCGGATCTTCCAGGCCGCAAAGATCACCGACCATACACTGACGGAGGACGAGCTTCGAGTGTTGGTGGGTCAGGGCTGACCCCCGGGCTGCGGAGCCCCACCACCTATGAGCACCCCCGCGCTGAGGAGCATCATGGACCAGGCTCCACGTTCCGGGACTTCACCCCGGGTCCTCGTGGTCGAGGACGAATCCGACATCGCAGCACTGATCGCGTATCAGCTCACCCGGGAGGGGTTCCGGGTCGAGACCGCCTCCAACGGCCCCGATGCCCTGCGGGCGGTCAATCGCGAGATCCCCGATCTGGTGGTTCTCGACCGCATGCTTCCTGGACTTTCCGGCGACGACGTGCTCAAGAGTCTCAAGGGCGAGACGGCCACGAAGGGCATTCCCGTGCTCGTCTTGACGGCGAAGCGAGAGCAGGAGGACCGCATCTCCGGTCTCGAGCTCGGTGCCGACGACTACCTCACCAAGCCGTTTTCGCCGCGGGAGCTGGTGCTCCGCTGCCAGGCGATCCTGCGCCGCATGCAGGAGCTCTCGACCGAGACCGGGGGGCGGGTCCTCAAGGCGGGTCCACTGCGTATGGACCTCGGCGCGCACCAGGCGCTGCTGGACGGCAACGAGTTGAGCCTCACACCGACCGAGTTCCGGCTGCTCGAAGCGCTGCTGAAGCGCAGGGGACGCACGCAGAGTCGGCGGCAGCTCCTCGAGAAGGCGTGGGACGTCGAGTCGGATGTGTCGGACCGCATCCAGACGCGCACCGTCGACATGCACGTGCGCCGCTTGCGGTCGAAGCTCGGGGACCGCGGTGACTGGATCGAGACCGTGCGCGGCTTCGGATACCGGATCAGCGTGCCCGACGAAGACGGGTGAGAATCCGCATCCACCATCCCCTCTTCGCCGGATTCCTCGGCGTCGTGGGGCTCCTGGTGGTTCTGGTGGTCTCCCTGGTCGGGACCGGGCTGCGCCGGGAGTTGGTCTCGATCACCCGCACCGAGCTGGAGCGGGAGCTCGCACTCGCCCAACTCGTGGTCGAAAACGCGCCCCCCGGCTTCGACGCCGATTCGCTGGCCGGCACGCTGTCGGGCCGGCTGGGGCACCGCGTGACCTTCGTGGGAGCCGACGGGCGTGTCGTGGGGGACTCGCACGTCGAGCGGAGTGAACTCGGCGGGCTGGAGAACCACCTGGAGCGCCCCGAGATCCAGGCGGCGCGGGAGGGCGGCACCGGCTTCGCCGAGCGGGCGAGCGGCACCGTGGGTACCCCCTTTCTCTACGCGGCCGCGACGGCCGTCGCGCAGCCCAGCGGAGGCCCTGCCTACATCCGGATCGCCTCGACGCTCGGCGAGGTGCAGGCCACTCTCGCGCGCAGCACCCGGGCGGTCGCCTTCACCGGCCTCGCGGCGATGGTGATCGCCCTCGTCGCCGCCTATCTGGTGAGTCGTGCGCTTGCGCGCCCGCTGGTCGTGCTGTCCGACCGAGCCCGCCGTCTCGCGCACGGCGACCTGTCGAGCCGCGTGTCCCGCAACACCCGCGTGCAGGAGCTCGACGAGTTGGCGCTCGCCTTCAACCGCCTCGCCGACGAGCTGCAGGCGCGGCTGAACGAGCTGGGCCGCGAACGCGACGAGATGCAGGCGCTGATCGACTGCATGGCCGAGGGCGTGATCGCCCTGACCGAAGATGCGCGGATCCTGAGGGTCAACCGCGCCGCGCGCGAAGTCCTGCAGATTCCCGACCCGCCGCTGTATTCGCCCGTGGGCGCCGTCGTGCGTCACCCGGAGTTGCGCGCCCTGCTGGAGGAGTCGGTCGGGGACCCCGTTCGGGCGCAGGACGTGGCGCTCCGCGATCGCAGCCTCATCGTGTCGTCGAGGATGCTCGATCAGGGCGGTGCGGTCACGACGCTTCTCGACGTGACCGAGCGGCGACGCCTGGAGAAGGTTCGCCAGGACTTCGTGGCCAACGCGTCACACGAGTTGAAGACCCCCCTCACCTCGATGCGGGGGTTCGCCGAAACGCTGATCGAAGACGACCCGCCCGAGCAGCTGCGGAAGGAGTTCCTGAAATCGATCCACAACAACACCGTTCGGCTCCAGCTGCTGGTCGACGACTTGCTCGATCTCTCCCGCCTCGAGTCCGGCGGGTGGCGCGCTCGCGAAGAGCGTGTGGATGTGGCCGATGTGGCCGATCGGGTCTGGGCGGATCTGGTCGACGGCGGACCCGACCGCGACCTCGCCTTCAACCTCAAGGGTGACGGGGTCGCGTGGGCCGACGAGCAGGGCGTCGAGCAGATCCTCCGCAACCTGCTCGACAACGCGCGCCGGTACACGCCCGACGGGGGCAAGGTGAAGGTCGTGGTCAAGGCTCTCGAGGCCCACGACGATCCTGCGGCAGGGGACGGAAGCGGGGACAAGAACGGGGACGGGGAGGGGATTCCGCGCGTGGCCGTGTCCGTGATCGACAACGGGTCGGGGATTCCGTCGAGTTCGATTCCCCGTGTCTTCGAGCGCTTCTACCGGGCCGATACCTCCCGGGCCCGCGAGGTCGGAGGGACGGGGCTCGGCCTCGCCATCGTGCGGCACCTGATCCAGGCCATGAACGGCACGGTTTCGGTCGAAAGCGAGCTCGGGCGCGGGTCGACGGTCCGCTTCACGCTTCCGGCCGCGCGCTGACTCCACCCCCCGGGTCGGTGACGCGGATCGACCCCTGGCCGTTGCGGCGCGCCCTCGTTCACCGGTAGTCTCCGCCATGTCGACACACCCCCGATCCGAGCAGGGCTCCGATCCCGGCGTATCCGAGCCGCCGCAGTCCCGGGCGTCGGCCGAGACCGACCTCGAGGTCGAGGTCGAAGACGCCGTCGAGCAGCTGATCGAAGAGACGGCGATCCCCGAGACGCTGCCGCAGCCCCAGGCCCTCGCCTCGGACCTGCGCGGCAAGGTGGCGCTCGTGACCGGTGGATCGAGGGGCATCGGTCGGGCGGTCGCACAGGAGTTCGCCGCCGCCGGCGTGCACGTCGGCTTCACCTTCCTCGACGACGGCGGGCGCTCGCGCATCGAGGCCCAGCGGGTGGCCGGCCAGCTGCGTCAGATGAATGTGCGGGTGCTCGCCGAAGCCTGCGACGTGCGCGAGCCGGGGGATGTACGCGCGTTCGTGAGCCGGGCGCTCGAAGAGCTCGGTGGCCTCCACTTCGTGGTCAACAACGCCGGGATCGGGCTCGACCGGGCCATCTGGCAGATGTCCGACCACGAGTGGGAGGCGGTGGTGCGCACCAACCTCGACGGCGCCTTCCACGTATTGCGAGCCACCAGCGCCCACCTCCGCGAGCAGGAGTGGGGCAAGGTGGTCAACATCGCCTCGGTCCACGCTCTGGCGCCCGAGTTCGGCCTGTCGAACTACGTGGCGAGCAAGGCGGGGCTGATCGGTCTGACCAAGGCGGCCGCTCTGGAGTTGGGACCCCGCAACGTCAATGTGAACGCCGTGGCTCCCGGCTACATCCGCACCCACTCGCTCACGGACCGGGTGCCGGCCGAGATGCTGGATCGGGCGCGCGACCGCAGCGCATTGGGGCGGTTGGGCGACCCCGCCGACGTCGCGAACGTCGTGATGTTCCTCTGCTCCGAGGCGGCCCGCCACATCACCGGTGCCGTGATTCCGGTCGACGGTGGCTACCTGCTCTGATCGGCGGGCGCGCGGCGCTCGCCCCGTGTGGTTCGCGATGGCGGGAGCGCTCTGGGTGTTGGGCGCCTGCGGGGCGGGGTCGGACGACGGGCGCGCGGAGGCCGCTCTCGATGGCGCCGCGGCCGAGCGCGGTAGCGCCGAGCGCGCCGGACCGGGTGGTGCCTCGGAGCCCGCTGGCCCAGGGGGCGCCTCGGCCCCGCTCGACCAGCCCGGCCACCTGGTCGAAGACCTGCGCGTGGGGGCGGGCGTCGGGCCCACCTTCGGGCAGGTCCCCGACCTCGCGGTGACCCCCGACGGTGGGGTGTACGTACTCGACGGCGACGCGCGCGAGGTCGTCCAGCTCGACGCCGACGGCGTCGAAGTGCGTCGGATGGGTGGCCCCGGTGACGGTCCCGGCCTCCTGGACTACCCGCGCCGGCTTCGACTCGTCGACGGCACTCTCTGGGTCGACGACCTCGGGGCGGGGCGCTGGAGCGCCTTCGACACCGCGGGGTCGTTCCTGCGTGCCCTCGATACGCCCGCCCGTATCGCGGGCGGCAACGCCGACATGACGCCCGATGGTCTCGTGGGCATCGGTCAGCTGCGCGACGGCGACGAGGTGATGCGCTTCTCGGGGCGCTGGGTGGCCGATGCCGACGGGTTCCGACGGGTCGACTCGTTGCCGCCGCCGCCCGTGCCGGAGGTGATCGCGCTCCAGACCGAGATGACCCAGAGCGGGCGCCCCGTGTCGATCGCGTACCCGATCCCCCTCGCCCACCAGCCCTCGGCTCGCCCCGACCCGCGCGGGGGTGGGTGGATCGTGATCCCCGGGGCCGGCGATTACCGGGTGCAATGGGTGGACTACGCGGGGGCGGTCGTGCGGGAGGTAGGGCGGGAGTACGATCCCGTTCCGGTGCCCGACGCCGAGCGGGAGGGCCAGATCCAGCGCCTTCCCCCCGATCTCCGAGAAGCGTCGGCCGATCGTGTGCCGTCGCAGTATCCCCCCTTCGACCGTGTCGTCGTCGGGGGCGACGGCAGCGTGTGGGTCGTGCGCCGTGTGGGTCGAGACGGGGGCGGCACGCGGCTCGCCTTCGACGTGTTCGGGCCGGAAGGGCGCTACCTCGGAGAGGCGACCAGCGACGAGGCGCTCGATGCCGGGCCCCCGCGCCCCGAGGATCGCGCCACGCCTGCACCATGCGCCTCACCGCCGCTCGATGCGGTATCGCACCACGACGGG
>JANQNV010000067.1 GCA_028279425.1 Longimicrobiales bacterium
CGACGCGCCGGTCGACGCCGTCGACGACGCGCTCGCGGGAGCGTTGAGCGACAAGGAGCTGGGTGTCCTCTGCGACTTCCTCGATCGGATCAGAGCCAACCTGGCGGAGCTCGACTCGGACTGATCGGACGGGAGGCGGGCCCGTCGACCGTCGGCGCGGCCGGGTCTTCCTGTTTCGCGAGGCAGCCTCCCGTAGATTGGGCTGAGGTTTCATTCCGATCCCAGAGCCCATGCGCCGTCTCTCCCTCGTCCTCCTCGCGCTCGCTGCGTGCGCCCCCGCCACCTCGTCCGCACCGATGGCGGCACCGGGGGCGCCGCCTCCCGCTCCACCGGGCGAGTTCGACGTCGTGATCGAGGGTGGGAACATCGTCGATGGGACCGGCAACGCATGGTACCCGGGCGACGTGGGGATCCGGGGCGACCGGATCGTGGCGGTGGCCCGGCCGGGTGAGCTCATCGATCGGCCCGCCCGCTCCCGGATCGACGCGACCGGCATGATCGTGTCCCCCGGCTTCATCGACATCCAGAGCCATTCCCGCTTCAGCTTCCTCGGCGGGGGAGATGGTCGCGTCGTCTCGAAGGTCACGATGGGCGTCACGACCGAGATCATGGGTGAGTCGACCACCAACGCTCCCTCGAGCCCCCAGATGCTCGAGGACGCTGGCCCAGCCACCGGCGTCACGCAATTCGAGACGTTCGGGGAGTGGATCGAGGCGATGGAGCAGCACGGCGCCTCCGTGAACTTCGGGTCCTTCGTCGGAGGATCGACCATCCGCGTGCTAGGGATGGGCCTCGGGATGGGAGAGGCGCGCAGCCCCGAGCGGAGGCTCATGCAGCAAGCGGTCCGCCAGTCGATGGAGGACGGCGCTTTCGGGGTGGCCACCGCTCTGGTCTACCCTCCGGGCAACTTCGCCTCGACCGACGAGCTGATTTCGGTCAACGCCGCGGCGGCGCCCTACGGGGGGGTGTACATCACCCATCTACGGTCGGAGGCGGACAATTTCCTCGAGGCGATCGACGAGGCGATCGAGATCGGGACGCAGGCCGGCGTTCCCATCGAGATCTACCACCTCAAGGCGGGAGGCCGCCGCAATTGGCACAAGGCCGCCGAGGCCGTCGCGAAGATCGATTCGGCGCGAGCCGCCGGGGTCGACATCCAGGCCAACATGTACCCGTACACGGCCGGCGGCACGGGCCTCAACGCCTGTTTCCCCCCGTGGGCGTCGGCCGACGGG
>JANQNV010000079.1 GCA_028279425.1 Longimicrobiales bacterium
CGCGAGGGGGCGACGCCCCGACCGCCGCGCCCGCGCCACCTCTGTGCCGGCGATGATCTCGAGTCCACGGATCAATACGGCCCCGGCTCGCCCCTCGGCCCCCGTGACCACGTTCAGACACCAGTGCACGCCGTAGCTGCGGTAGACGTAGGCCCGGCCCGACGGACCGAACATGGTGCGATTCCGGCGCGTCACCCCTGTGCGGGTCGCCGCATGTGACGCGGGATCCTCCGGACCGAGGTACGCCTCCGTCTCGACGATGACCCCGACGACGGGGGATTCCACCTCGGACCGAAGGCGGATCCCCAGCAGCGTCCGGGCGACCTCCGGGACCGCGACCTCGAGGGGCGGGACGGCTCGAACCGGAGCCCCGGTCCAGGGACCGCCCAGGTCTCGGTCAGCTCGACCGACCGCCCCGTCCACGCCGCCCGCGGCGAGGCTTGCGTCCCCCCGCCCTGCCCCCATCGGCATCCGATGACCCGGCCGATCGCCGGGCGTAGTCTTCCGCCCACGCCTCGAGCAGTGCGTCGGCACGCCCCGCGGGTACGATCGTGCGCACCCGGTCCGGGTCGTCCTGCAGCACCGAGAAGAGATCCTCGCCGAGGTGCTCGACGAGCGCCTCCGCCGTCTTCTTCCCGACCCCCCGGTAGGAGTTCGCGAGGTAGCGCAGCTGCGACTCCGGATCGGTAGGTAGACCCAACTCCCGCACGTCGACGTCGCGCACCGCCGTCGCGCCCGCGTCGGAGGAGGGCGGAGCCGCCGACCCCGTGGGGGCCGCGTCGTCGCCGGAGCTGGGCGCTCCCGCCTGGCCGGGAAGGAGCGGAGGCGGATCGTCGTCGGAGCCTCGACGGCGGGTCGTGCCGCCACGCGGGCCGAGGCGTCGACCCGGCGCGTCCGGATCGATCACGTCTTCGGGCCGCAGCTCGCGCACGACCGGTCCCGACGTCGGGGCGACCGCCGCTTCGACGGAGGCCTCCGCCTCGGAGGTGGCCGGACCCGTGGCGCTGGGCGACCCCACATCGTCGGCCGGTTCCGTCTCCACCGAGTCGTCGGTCGTGTCTTCGGCGGGGGCGGCGACCGGCGTCGACGCCCCCCCGCCCTCGCCCAGGGCTACTTCGTAGTTGCCTCCCTCCTGCTTCTCCAACTCGATCACGGCGTCTTCGTCGGCCTGTTGCAGGAACCGACTGAACTTCGGAAAGCCGAGTTCCCCTTCGTCGAAGTCCCGATCGAACTCGAGCATCTTTCGCTTGACGTCGGAGTCGCGGACCGGATGCCGGCCGTCGTCGCGAAGCGCCTCGAGGGCCCGCGTGAGCAGGCCGTAGGCGGTCTGTAGCGGCTCACCCCCGACCGCGGCCTCGGGAGCGGGTGTGTCGGAGGGATCGGATTTCGACGAGCTGCGCGAATCGGAGGACCGACTGCGGCTGGAGCGCTCCTTGCGCGGCCGCTCACGCTTGTCGTCGCGTCGGGATCGCCCGCCCCCACCGCCCGACTTGCCCGAGGGCGGAGCCACCTCGTACTGGCCGTTTTCCATCTTCCGCAAAACGACCAGGTCCTTCGACGCCGCCTCGGTCAGGAACCGGCTGAACTTGCTGAACCCGAAGGTGCCCTCGTCGAAGGTGGAGTCGATCTCCATCATGACCTGCTTCAGGCGGTCGGACCGCATGACGTCCTTGCGATCCGCCATGCGCTTGATCGCCTGCTCGACGAGTACCCAGGGATCCGACGACTTCTGGTCGCCGCCGGTGGTCTTCGTGAGTCCGGTGAGGGTCGTGTAGGAGTAGTATTCGTCGCAGTTCTGGACGAGGATGTCGGAACTCGACTCCTGGATCCCCACGCCGATGACGTACTTGCCGTACTCCTTGAGCTTCAGAACGCAACTCGAGAAGTCGCTGTCGCCCGTCAGCAGAATGAAGGTGCCGATCTCGGGGCGGACGAAGACCAATTCCATGGCGTCGATCGCCATCCGGATGTCGGTCGCGTTCTTCTTCGACGACCCGTAGGCCGGGGCGAAGATGAGGTCGATCGAGTTTTCCGAAAGCGGGACGATGTACTGGGGATACCGGCGCCAGTCGGCGTAGGCGCGTTGGACCGTGACCTTGCCCTTGATCATGTCGGACTCGAGGAGCTTGCGGAGATCCTTCGAAAGATCACTCCGCATCCCCATCGTGACGTTGTCGAAGTCGATGAGGAGCGCCGCGTTCGGAGCGGCAGCCGAGGCCATGGGCAGGTAGGCGTCACCCCGATGCGGGGCACGCGAGAACGGTGTGCTCATGCGCAATTTCTCACAGCGTAAAGGGAATTGTTGCCGTGAGACCTCCCGTACCCCTCCCCGCTTCCTCGACCGCGCGCGGCGATCTCAGAACGAGGCCGGGCACCGGGAAGCCTTCCCACCCCCGAGGGGCCGGGCTTCCACTCGCCCGGACCTGAAGCGGCCGGGGCGGGTGCACGACGTGAATCACGTCACCTGCGTGGATTCCGAGTCGGCGGGATGTTCGGGGCGTCCGATCCACCGCACGAGTTCGACCCTTCGCACGTCGCCTTTCGACGTACGAGGAAACCGGTCCAGGATTCGAACGAGGTCCGGTACTCGATCTCGCGAGAGGGTGGCCCGACACCAGTCTCGAAGCTCGCCTTCGTCGACGATCGCGCCTTCGACTGGAACCACGCAGGCACAGATGGCTTCGCCCAGGACAGGGTCCGGAACTCCAACCACCACGGTTTCTTCGACCGCCGGATGGATGCGAAGTCGATCTTCGACCTCCCGCGGGTACACGTTGAAACCAGACCGAATGATAACGTCGTTGCGGCGCCCCACCAAATGGATGGCGCCGTCCTCGCCGATCATTCCCAGGTCGCCAGCGTCGAGGAAACCCTCGTCGTCGATGCGATCCCCCGTCTCGCGAGGCTGGCGGTAGTAGCCGCCGCTCATGACACCGGGCCCCGAGACCGTCACATCTCCAATGCTCTCCTCGGGGAGGACGCGTCCGTCTTCAACGATACGCACCTCGGTACCGGGCAGCGGCCGACCCACCGTACCGCGCCGCTGGGCCCCGGGGTCGTCGGGTCGAGTCATACTGACGATCGAGCCCGTCTCCGACAGGGAGTACCCGACCAGTACGGTCGAGCACAGCTCGACCTCGGCTGCCTCGGCCAACGTATTCGACACGGGCGCGCCCGCCGCCAAACCGAGTCGCAGCGACGTGAGGTTGCGCGGACGAGCCCGCTGCTCGCGAAGTGCCTCGGCGAACAACGTGGGCACCCCATACAACACCGTCGCGCCGTGGGCCTCGATCAGGTCGAGAACCTCGCCCGCAGCGCCGTCGCCCTCCGGGAGAACGAGGGCAGCGCCCGCCAGAAGACATCCGAGGACTCCGGGTCCGAGTCCGAAGGCGTGGTGCAGGCCCGACAGGCCAGCGACGCGATCCTCGTCGCCGAGCCCGAGCACCTCGACGGTGCCGGCCGCCGTGTAGATGAGATTGGTGTGGCTGAGGCCGACCCCCTTCGGCTTGCCGGTGGTCCCGGCGGTGTAGACCAATGCGAAGGCCTCATCGGCCGGCCGATCGTCGCGATCCGGGTAGCCGCGCCCGGAGCCGGCCGATACGACGTCTTCGTACTGATGAATGCGGTCGTCGTACCAGAGATCTTCCTCTCCGACGGTGACCAGGTGCTGCAACGCCGGAAGCTGAGGCATCAACGACTCGAAGACCTGCAGGAAGTCGGTGCTTCCGTACGTCTCGATCGTGATGACGGCGGCGGCTTCGGAGTGGCGCAGGCGGTAGCGGATCTCGGGAGTGGTCAGATCCGCGCTGAGCGGCACCGCCACTGCCCCCAGCTTCGCGATCGCAAACATCCCCGCCACGAACTCACGACAGGGCGGCAGGAGGAGAGCTACGCGATCGCCCTCCTGGATCCCGAACGCGTGAAGCGACGCCGCCAGCGCGTCGGACTCCGCCGAGATGTCGCCGACCGTGACGGGACGGCCTCGGTGGATGAGGAATTCGGTCCCCGGATCCGCGTCGACCCGATCCTTCAAGATCGCGACGATCGAAGAACCTTCGTAGCGCTCGAAGAGCGCCATGGCACCTCCAGTTGAACGAGCGACAGCGCCGGAAAATAGGCTCTCGTGATCGCCCCCTCAAGCCGAGTCGAGCAGCTCCCGCATCACGTTCGGCGCTACCGGATGAGCCCAACCGGGCGCAGCGGGCGCAACGCGCCCCATGCACTCGAGAAGGACCACCCGCGCCTTCCCGTCTCGGACCTTCTTGTCGGCCTGTACGAAGCCCAGAACCGACGCCGGATCCCATCCGGCGGGCGGGGCCACGGGCAGCTCGAGCGCCTCGAGAAGGGTACGCAGCTCGTCGGCGGTACCCGGCGCCGTGAGGCCTAGGGACTCCCCGAGCCGCGCCTCGCAGACCATACCCACGGCGACGGCATGTCCGTGGGGAAGCCGGTAGTCGGAGGCGGCCTCGAAGGCGTGGCCCAGGGTGTGGCCGAAGTTCAAGACCTCCCGGAGTCCGCCCTCACGTTCGTCCTGACTGACCACCTCGGCCTTGATCTCGATGGACCGTCGGACCACCGGCTCGACCACCGAGGGACGGCCGTCGAGCAGCGCACCCGCGTGCAGGCGAATCTCACGCGCGTACCCGTCATCGATGATCGCGCCGTGTTTGGCGGCCTCGGCCAGGCCTTCCGACCGCTGGGCACGCGGAAGGGTCTCGACCGTGGCCGGGTCGACCACGACCCGCGCCGGCGCGTGGAAGGCGCCGACCAGATTCTTGCCCAGCGGGGTGTCGACCCCGGTCTTGCCCCCGACGGCGCTGTCGACCATTGCGACGATGGAGGTCGGGACCTGGACCACGGGGATGCCACGCATGTAGGTGGCGGCGACGAATCCCGCCAGGTCGCCGGCCACGCCACCGCCGAGCGCCACGATGCCCCCGTCGCGACCGACGGCGAGGTCGAGAAGCCGATCGGTCAGGGAGGCCCAGGTGTCACGGGTCTTGTGGCGCTCGCCCGCCGGGAAGGTCAGGCGACGGACACTCACATCGCTCGCCCCGAACGAACGAGATACGCGGTCCCCGTAGAGCTCGTCGACGGTGTGGTCGGCGATCACGACCCAATGCCGGACCCCGGGGGCGGCTTCTCGCGCCTCCACGCCCACGTGGTCGAGCAGGCCCGACCCGATCACGACCTCGTAGTCTCGCCCTCCCGATGCCCGGACGGCAATCCGGGTCGCCGACGTTCTGGTCATGCCCCTTCTCCACCGAGTCCAACATCGAGCTCTCCCTCGAAGCCGACGCGGAGCAGCGCCACGGGTCGATCGTCGATGTCGACCGCCTCGATCGTGCTGGGTAGCGGGAGCTCGCCAATCGCGGGAGACAGCCGGGCGATGAACCGGTCGCGGGCGGCTGCGTCGTCCCACACCGACACCCAGGCCAGCCCCGACCCGCCCTGCCCGTCGTTGATCAGCGTGTACCGGTCGCCGTCCCACCCCACCGCATCGGCGTCGCTCTGGCCGGTCAGCTCCCGCAGCAGGATCTCGACCTCGGCCTGGCCGAGATCGTCGCTGTACGCGACCGCGGCTCCGACGGGCTCGAGTTCGACCGCGGTGGGCTCGTCTCGAGGGGATCCCAGCGCTCGGGCCGGATCGAGGATCTGCTCGGTCGAGGTGGGGGTCTCGCCCTCGAACGAGGCCCCCCGGGGATCCCCCTTCTGCCACGACGCCAACACGAAGGCCGCCCCTTCGAGATAGGGGAACAGAAGCCCCTCCCGAACGACGGCGGGCGCCGACGCGAGGGCGGGAAACTGCTCGTCGAGGTTGGCGAGGGCGGGACGAAGCTGGTCGGCTACCTCGGGGATCCGCGACAGGTCGACTTCGTCTCCCTGCATCTCGCCGAACACCTGCTCCATCATGACCAGGGTGGCATGCCCCTCGATCACCGACTGCGCCGCCTTGCGCCGGTCGTTTCCGAGGGTCGGAGAGGTCATGGCGTCCAGGTCGGCGGACTGGTCCTGAACCGCGTGAACGAGTTCGTGCAACAGGAGGGGCCGAAGCTGCGCTGGGCCCTGATCGTCGAGCACGAACAGGGCCGTCGAATCCGGATCGTAGAATCCCGAGACCTGCTCGAGGTAGACCGCCAGGAGAAGTCGCCGAAGATCCAGATCGTCGGGAGCGAGCCCGAGCAGATGATAGCTCCGCGTGAGGCGTTCGGCCTCCTCGGGCGGCAACTCCTCGTCCAGCTTGACCCGGAGGTAGGTCTCGAGTTCTTCCCGGCTGCGCCGTTCGACACGCACGGGGTGGCGAAGCTCCAGTCCGGAGCGCTCCGAAAGACCGGGCAGGAGCTCGGCCGCGAGGGCGCGCAACTCCGGGTCGCTCGACACCACGAGGGTGGTGTCGGCGTCCGACATCAGGGAGGGATCCGCGTCGGCTCGACTGCAGCCCGCGACCGCCCCCAGGAGCAGGAGGGAAACGACACGGTTCATGGCGGCTTTCTCCGTAGGGCGAGGGGCGTCGCGCGGACTCCGAACGATCTACGCTCACCGGCGTCCCGTCGAGAGCCGGCGCCGAGAAACCATCCGGGTGCGGCGACGTATTCCTTTCGGACCACCCCCTGAGCTCGGGTGTAGCTTACACCTCTGTCAGGTCTCTTCACTCTGCCGGTTCATCCGGAGGTCCATGTGCGTCGATCCTTCGTCCGACTCGTGCTGCCCCTCGCCGTCGGTCTCCTCGCGGTACCGAGTTCCGGCGCCGCCCAGCTGGGAGGGTGGTCCCTGGCCGCGACCGCCGATGTGGGAGGCTACGTTCCGCTTCGGCAGCTCGGGGTGAACGCGGGCACGGGTCGCCAGAACCAGGTGCTTCAGATCACCGCCGAGAAGCAGTCGACGATGACCGTCGGGGGCGGCCTCGTGGCCACGTCCCCCTCGGGCGGCACGATGGTTCGCGCCCGGTTCTCGTCGACGACGGGCGGGAGCACCTCGGGTCGTTGGGGGGTGTGCGGTGATCCCGACACCCCACTGGCTCGCGGAGTGCTCTGTGAGCCGGTGGAGGTCGAATCCCAGTTGCAGGGCTTCCACGTGGACCTCGGCTTCCTCCGCGGCTCGCCCACCTCCCTGCTGCGGGTGTCGATCCACTTCGGAGCCGGAATGCGGGCCTACTCGTTCGGTTCGGTGGAGTGCGCCGACCCGAATCCCGACCGGGTGGTCATCTGTGAGGCGGCCTCGGAGATCTGGGCGGAAGATGGCGGGCTCTCGCCGTTTCTGATGGGCGGATTGCGGCTGCTCAGCGAGCTCGGACCGGCGAGCCTCTGGGTCGAAGCGATGGACCATGTGGGTCCCTACCGAGGCGGAACGGCCCGCGCCGACGGCCAGATCCAGAACGACCTCGCGCTGTCCGGTGGACTGACGGTCCGGATCTTCTGATCTCGTGCCCCATTCGTCCGCCGCCCTCGCCCCCATCGCGCTGGTCGCCGCCACCCTGGTCGCCAGCGTCGGGCGCGTTGTGCCCCTGCGGGCGCAGGAGGGCGATCCACCTTCGGTAGAAACCTCGGGTGTCGGGGCGACATCGACCTTCTACGAGCTCGGCCTCGCGCTGGTCGAAGAGGGGCGGTGGCGGGACGGGCTCGCCCTGTGGGAGGACGCTCGCGACGAACTGGCGACCGAATCGGTACAGGACCCCCGGATCGGATTCGGCTACATCGAGGTGGCCACGGCCAACGACGCATCCGACCTCTACGGTACCGCGACCGACATGGTGCTCTGGGGCCTTTCGGGACAGCCGGTCGAAGGGTCGGTCGAAGCGATCCACGACGAGCTCGAACGTGTCCGGATGATCGTCCCGGACTCCCAGCTCACGTATTGGTCGGCGCTCGCCGAGGGTCCTGTCGACGAGGCGCTCTTCCAACTCAAGCGATTCTGGATCGAACTCGACCCCACGCCCCTCACATCCGAAAACGAGCGACTCGTCGAGCACTGGGAGCGGATCCGTGATGCCCGGAGGCGCTTCGTGTACAATCGCAGTTCGCCCATCGGGACCGACGACCGGGGGCGCATCTACGTGCGATACGGCGAGCCCCCCAAGAAGGAACGCGGGTTCCTCGGGGCGAGTGAGATGGAGATGCGGGTGCGACTTCCGGGTGCGAGACACGCTCAACACCGTCAGGTCCTACGTGGGTACGACACGAATCCACAGTTCGAGGTGTGGGTCTACGACGAATTGAACGATCGCGGCTTCACGTACTTCCTCTTCGGAAACGTCGACGGCGGTGGACCGTTTGAACTGGTGCCCGGCATAGAAGACCTGATCCCCCCGAGAGCACGTTCACCTGGCTCGGCGCGCAACATGGCGGGAGGGGTCCCGGCCGATCACTACCTGCGCCTCTTCTACTATCAGGATCTCTCGTCGATCGGAGGCTACTTCGGCGATCGCTTCGGCGAGCTCGACCGGCTCTGGAATCTCTACACCGAGCGCCGACGCACCTCGGTCAGCGCAACCGGCGCTGCACCGCAGGAGTCCGAGCTCGAGTCGCTCGAAATGCGCTTCCGCGAGGAAGACGAATACCATCCACCGAATCCTCCGCAAAAGGCGGTGCTGTCGGAGTTCGAGGGTCGTGCCCGCGACGAAGTCGTGGCCCAGCTGATCCGCACGCTCTCCGACGATGAGGTGCCCATCCTCGTTCTGTTGTCGACCTCCGCGCCGCGGTTGAGGGCCGACCGCCGCGCGGTCTACCGGGATGAACTCCGGATTCCGGGTTGGACCATGCGGCATTCGCTCGTCATTCGCGACGAGGAGCTCGATGAGGTGGGGCGCCTCGAAAAGCCGATCGACCCACGACGGGCCGACGTCGCCTCGTTCGTGATTCGCCACGTCGAGCAGCCGCTCCACCTGACCGTCACGGCGCAGACCTGGCAGAGACCACCGGAGACCGACGAGGGTGCGCCCGCTGCGGACTCCCTGGTGCCTTCGGATCGGCTCCCCGGACAGGTCCACTTCCGCCCCGGCGCCCCGCTGGACAACGACACGACGCGCCTGGAGATGAGCGACCTCCTGACGGGCACACCGATCCCCCCCGGCGTGGATGCCGCCGCGCTCCCGTACGATGTGCTCCCGGCCCAGACACTCTGGCGACGCGACCCGCTTCGGGTGTACATGGAGTTGTACCACATTGGGCGACGGGCAGGGGCGTCCGACCTTCGAGCCAGCTTCTCGGTGGTGCCCCTCACTGAGCAGGGCGACCTCGACGAGGATCGCGAGGCCATCACCCTCGACGACGTGCGCCTCGAGCCGGAGGGCCGCGTCTACCGCGAGTTCTTCGACATATCGCTGCGCGACCAGGAGCCTGGCCGGTACCGCCTCGAGGTGGAGATCATCGACGCGATCCGACAACAGACGCGCCGGCGCACGACCGAACTACGACTGGTCAACTGATCCGAGGGGGCGGGGGCGCGGGGGCCCGCTGGGTCCCGGCGCCGCCCGCCAGGTCGAGGGTGGGGCCGCCAGGTCGAGGCGCCACCCGCCAGGTCGAGGTGGGGCCGCCAGGTCGAGGCGCCACCCGCCAGGTCGAGGTGGGGGCCGCCAGGTCGAGGTGCCACCCGCCAAGTCGAGGTGGGGGCCGCCAGGTCGAGGCGCCACCCGCCAAGTCGAGGTGGGGGCCGCCAAAACGCCACGAACCGTGTCTGCCGGGGGTCAAAAGCGGCCCGCACACACGGTTCGATGCTCCTGGCGCCATCAACCGTGTCTGGGTCGGCATACGGCTAAGCTGCAGACACGGTTGGGGGCGATTTGGCCTCCAGCTGG
>JANQNV010000085.1 GCA_028279425.1 Longimicrobiales bacterium
GCGTAGCGATAGCTACGGCAAGGAGTTCCAACGACGCATCCCGTGGATGCCCCCGCGCACGAACGGCATCAGGACTTGGGCGACACTACACTAGGGCCGCTCGAACCGTCTCCCGATCAGGAGCCTCGCACCGTCTGGATTGCGCGCACGACCCCTGCGCGCCATATGCTTGTGTGCTCGAACCCCGGTCCGCACCGACCCCAGACCCTGAACCTGCGAGGAGTTCCATGTCGATTCGTCCGTCCCGCTCGCCGCTCGTGGCCATCGCTCTTCCGCTGGTCGTCGCCGTGACCGCGCTGGTCCCGACGACGGCGGCAGCGCAGGACGAGGGCCCGGAGCCCACCCCGGAGACCGAGTACCGCCAGTCGCTCATGATCAGCCTGCAGCACCACATGCGGGCACTCGGCGCGCTGGCCGGAGGCGATGTCGCGTTCGACGACCACCTACAGGCCCACGCCTCGGCGATCGAAGGAATCGCGACCATGGCGGGCGACGCCTTCCCGGCGGGCTCGGGCGGACCGGGTTCGCGGTCGAGCGACTCCATCTGGGAGGATTGGGACGCCTTCCTCGAGAAGCTCGAGGTGCTGCAGACCGGTGCCGCCGCGTTGAACGCTGCCGCCCAGGCCGGCGACATGGCCGCCGTCGAAGAGGCGCGCGGACAGGTCGGATCGAGCTGCCGGGGATGCCATACGGACTTCCGGCTCCGCGAGCCCATCGGCGGCTGAGGAGAGACCGACGATGACTCCGACGCGGCGCGAGTTTCTGCGGACCAGTGGGGTGGTGGGCACGGGACTGGCGCTCGGTGCGGCGGGCTGTTCGGTCGAGACATCGGGCGCGGACGGGGCCGATGGCGGGGGTGCGGCGGCGAGTGCGGCGGCGGGCACTGCGGAGTCTGCGCCGCAGCCCAAGCGACTCCTGATCCTCGGGGGCACGGGCTTCATCGGGCCGCACATGGTGGAGTACGCACTCTCCCGTGGGCATGAGGTCACCACCTTCACACGCGGTCGTTCGTCGACACGGCTTCCCGCCGAGGTCGAACAGTTGGTGGGGGACCGCAACGACGACCACACCGCCCTCGAGGGACGCACCTGGGACGTCGTGCTCGACAACAACACCCAGGACTACCGCTGGGTGCAGACCAGTACGGCCCTGCTCGCCGACGCGGTGGAGCACTACCTGTTCGTGTCGTCGATCTCGGCCTACAACACCCAGGGTGCAGGGGGCAGCCCCGACCGGGTGCTCATGGAGCCGCTGGTGGACGAGGGCTTCCCCCGCATCCCCCGTCCCCAGGGATGGACCGACGGCGACGACGCCCCGTACGGTCTCATGAAGACGCTGGGGGAAGACATCGTCCACGCGGCCTTCCCGGGGCGGGCCACGATCGTCCGGCCCGGCTTGATCGCCGGTCCAGGCGACATCACCGATCGGTTCACCTACTGGCCCCTTCGGCTCGACGAGGGGGGCGAAGTGCTCGCCCCCGGGAACCCCGAGCACTCGTTCCAGGTGATCGACCAGCGCGACCTGACGGAGTGGATCGTCCGGCTCGCCGAGACGGGCACGACCGGCGACTTCAACGCGACGGGGCCGGCGGATCGGATGTCGATGGCCCAGATGCTCGAGGAGGTGGGCACCATCGCCTCGAACCCGTACGAGTTGACCTGGGTGACCGAGTCGTTCCTCGCCGAACAGGAGGTGAGCGCCTGGGGCGATCTGCCCGCCTGGATTCCCGGCGACCTCTCGATGTTCGTCGACGTGAGCGCCGCGGTCGCATCGGGCCTCACCTTCCGCCCGTTGGCGCAGACATCACGCGACACCCTCGACTGGGATGCCACCCGTCCCGCCGAGGAGCGCGCCAACCGCCGCTTCGGCATGAGCCGGGCGCGTGAACGCGAGGTCCTCGACGCCTGGCACAGCCGGCAGGGGTGAGTCGCCACCCAACGCTCGCGGCCGATGTCGTGTCTGCAGTGGTGACCGCCCCCTCCCTCCTTCCGCGGATGTAGTCGTGTTCTACTCGATGCTGGGTCGCCTGATCGAATTCGAGAACGACGACGAGCGGCGCGGGATGCTGCAGGCTGCCGCGTACGGCTTCTGCATCATGTTCTCGTACTACATCCTGCGGGCGGTGCGCGACGAGATATCCGCTGCGGATCGGGGCAACCTCCAGATCCTGTGGACCGTCGTCTTCTTCGTGATGATTTTCGCCGTCCAGGGCTATTCCTGGCTGGCATCGCGCTACTCGCGCGGCGTCTTCGTACCCGTCGCGAACCGCTTCTTCATCGCCTGTCTCGTGGCCTTCTGGGCGAGCCTCGTCTTCATGCCCGAGTCGGCGCGTCCCTGGATCGACCGCGTCTTCTACGTGTGGACGAGCGTGTTCGCCCTCTTCGTGGTCACGGTGTTCTGGGGACTCGTCGCGGACTGTTTCAACAATGATCAGGGCAAGCGCCTGTTCGGGTTCATCGCGATCGGGAGTTCGGTGGGCGGCATCGCCGGCTCGTTCGTGACTTCCGTGCTCGCGGTGCGGGTGGAGGTCTTCCTGCTCCTCCTCATCGCGTGCATTCCCCTCGAGATCGCCTCGTGGTTCGCGGGGCGGCTGCACCGAGGCTTCGCGACGGGGGGTGTGGAGGTGGCCGGTGAGTCGGAACGGCCCCTGAAGGGTGACGGCTGGAGTGGGATGAAGGCGGTGTTTTCATCGCCCTACCTGCTCGGCATCGCCACCTTCATCGGCCTCATGACGTTCGCCTCGACGGTTCTCTACTTCGCCCAGTCGGACCTGATCTACGGCGCCATGACCGACCGGGGTGAGCGGACGGCCTTCCTCGCGCGGATGGACATCGCGGTCAACGTGCTCACGATCTTCTTCGAGGTGTACCTGACGGCGCGAGTCATTCGTTGGTTCGGCGTCGGTGTGACCCTCGCGCTCATCCCGATCGCCGTCGCCCTGGGTTTCCTCGCGCTGGGGCTCTACCCGACGCTGTGGACCCTCGTGATCGTGCAGGTGATCTACCGCGCCGGGCGATACGGGCTCACCAAACCCGCGCGGGAGGTGTTGTTCACCGTCGTCTCGCGCGAGGAGAAGTACAAGTCGAAGGCCTTCATCGACGCGGCGGTGTATCGCGGCGGCGACCTCGTCAGCGGTTGGATCTACGCCGGCGCGACGATGATCGGTTTGACCCTCGGCTCGATCGCGCTGCTCGCGGCGCCCGTGGGCGCGATCTGGGCCATCATCGCGATTCGCCTCGGCCGACAGGGAGACACGTTGGCGCGCGAGCAGCTGGCTCCGGGTGGCGTGGCGGCGGAAGGCTGACGCTCGGAACCGTCCGTCGCCACGCGGTGTCGATGACTCAACGATTTCCGGCCGATCCGGGTCGTTGTAGTACCCACATCCGCTCTACCCCTCACCCCCGGGCCTCCGACCATGATCACTCGCCGCGACTGGCTCCGCCTCAGTGCCTCCGCCACGGCTGCTCTCAGCCTGAGTCCGCGTCTCCTCGCCGCTCTTCAGGACGGCTCCGTCGTCACACGTCCGATTCCCTCGAGCGGTGAGCCTCTACCCGTCATCGGACTCGGCGGACGGTGGATCTCGTCGCGCTCGACGGAGGAGGAGCTGGCGGACCACCGCGCGGTCATGCACGCGCTCGCCGAGGACGCCGAAGGGGCCGGGCGCCTCTTCGACAGCGCGGCGGGCTACGGTGGGGGCGGATCGGAGGAGTATGCCGGTGCGTGGGCGGCCGAAGACGGCTTCGGCGACGACATCTTCTGGGCGACGAAGGTGAACGTCGTCGGCCGAGGCCAGTCGTCAGCCGACCCGGCGGCGGTTCGCGAGCAGATCGAGCGGTCGTTCTCGCGGATGCGACGCGACGTCATCGACCTCGACCAGGTGCACAACATGGGCGATCCCCCGACCCAGATCGGGATTCTCCAGGAGTACAAGGACGAGGGGCGGATTCGCTACATCGGCATCACCACCACGAGCGAGGGACAGTACGAGAACCTCGAGCGCGTCATGCGCGAGTACCCCATCGACTTCATCGGCATCGACTACGCCATCGACAACCGGCAGGTCGAAGAGCGCATCTTGCCACTCGCGCAGGACGAGGGCATCGGCGTCCTGGTGTACCTGCCCTTCGGTCGGAGCCGGATGTGGCAGCGCATCGGCGACCGTGAGCTGCCCGAGTGGGCCGGGGAGTTCGATGCCCATACCTGGGCGCAGTTCATGCTGAAGTTCGTCGTGGCCCACCCGGCGATTTCGGTGGCCTGCCCCGGGACCGGAGATCCGGAGCACATGGTCGACAACCTGGGCGGCGGGCGCGGGCGGTTGCCCACGCCCGAGCACGTGCGCCGCATGATCGAGTGGGAGGCCCAGCTGCCGAGCAGCGGCTGACGGGTGCGCGCTAGTGTAGTGTCGCCAAAGTCTGGTGACCGCCGAGGGTGCGGAGGCGCCGCGGGGGCGAGGCGGAACGACGCGGCGTAGCGATAGCTACGGCAA
>JANQNV010000098.1 GCA_028279425.1 Longimicrobiales bacterium
AGGCGGAGCGACGCGGCGTAGCCAAAGCTACGCCAAGGAGTTCCAACGACGTCCACACAAGATGCACACCTCCTCGAATACCATCGGGACTTCTCAAACACTACACTAGCCCCCCACAGCCCTCACGACCGTCGCAGGATCCGGTCGGTCAGCATAGGTTCGGCGAACTCACTTACGTCGACCTGTACCGAGGTGTGTCCTGATGTCGCTCCGATCCCCCCTGCCCGGCTGGCTGCTGGGCGCCCTCCTCCTGGCGCTGGCGCCGGGTACCCTGGCCGTCGCGCCCGGGGCCGCCGCCGCCCAGAGCTCCGCGACCGCGGGCCTCGTACCTCTCGACCCGGCCGACCTCGACCATTGGACGACGGTCAAGGCGACGCAGGTTACCCCGAACGGAGAGCGGATCGCGATCCAGGTCGGACCGAACGACGGCGACGGCGAGGTGCGGGTGATGCAGGCGGACGGGGGCGACACCCGCACCTGGTCGATCGGTGAACCCGGGGGCGGCAGCTTCTTGTCGTCGGGCGCCTCGGCGATGGCGCTCTCCGACGACGGCCGCTGGTTCGCATTCACCCGCTACCCGACCGCGGCCGAGAAGGAGGAGGCGGCCTCGAGCAAGAAGCGCCTGACCAATGGGGTCACCATCGTCGACCTCACCACCGGCGAGGAGCGGGAGTTCGAGGGGATCGCGCGGTACGCCTTCGTGGGCGAGGAGCCCGAGTGGCTCGTCTTGTCGCGCGTCGCCGTCGACGACGCTCCGAAGGGGCTCGGCACCGACCTCCTGCTCCTCCAACTCGGCACCTCGCGTGTCACGACGCTCGGGAGTGTGGGCTCGTGGGCACTGAGCCCATCGGGGCAGTGGTTGGCCTGGGCGTCGCAGAGCCCGGACCGGGTCGGCAACGGGATCTCGATTCGCGACATGCGCTCCGGCGTGATCGAGACCCTCGAGAGCGAAGAGGCGCTCTACCAGAGCCTCGCATGGGCCGACGAAGGGAGCGACGGGGAATTCGCTCCGGCGCTGTCGGTGCTGCGCGGCATGCCGGACTCCGCGGCGACCGACACCACCTACCACGTCGTCGGCTACACGGGCTTCGGCGGCACCGTGGAGGGGGTCGTGGTGGATGCCGGCTCGCTCGCGGGATTCCCCGAGGGCATGGCGATCGCTCCCGCGCGCGCTCCCCGCTGGTCCGACGATCGCTCCTCGGTCTTCTTCGGGATCGCCGAAGACGAGGCCGCCGAAGCCGATGAAGCCGACGACCCCGACCGGCCCGACGTACGCCCCGTCGCGGGCGTACCCGGGGCCATGCAGACGCCTCCGCCGAGCCTCGACGACGAAGACGACCTGCCGTCCCTCGTACTCTGGCACGGCCGCGACCCGGTGCTGCAGTCGAGGCAGCAGGTGCGCGAGGGCGCCGACCGCCGCTTCACCTACCTCGCCGCGTACCACCTCGACGACGAGCGCTTCGTGCAGCTCGCCCACGAGGAACTCGAATCGGTGAGCCTGAACCCCGGACAGGCGTGGGCGGTCGGGACCGACCGCCGGGCGTATGAACTGCGAGACGCCATCGACGGAGGGCAGCGCCGCGACGTGTACGCGGTCGACGTATCGAGCGGAGTCGCCACCCCTGTCCTCGAGGCGCAGGAGTGGGGGAGTTGGACCTCGCCGGACGGCGAACAGATGCTGTACTACCGCGACGGCCACTACCACGTGTACCACTTCGCGACGGCCGAACATGTCAACATCAGTGAGGGCGCCCCGGTCCGGTTCGTCGACGTCGAAGACGATCACAACCGAGAGGACCCGCCGATCGGACCGATCGGTTGGACGAGCGACTCCCGCGACGTGCTCCTGAGCGACGGGTGGGACGTGTGGCGCGTATCGGCCGCTGGAGGAGACGCCACGAACCTGACCGGCACCGGGCGCGCCGAGCAGGTGCGGTACCGACGCCCCCTGCGGGTCGATGCGCAGGCCCCGGGGTGGGACCTGAGTGAGGCCTTCTACCTCGAGGCCTACGGCGAGCGCACCAAGAAGCACGGGCTCGTGCGCCTGACCTCCGACGGGCGTGAGATGGAGCAACTCGTCTGGGACGACGCCTACTTCACTTTCAGGCGCGCGAGCGACGCCGAGACGTTCGTGTTCACGCGGGAGACCTTCCTTGACTTCCCGGACGTATGGGCGGCTACCGGCTCGTTCGACGGCGCCCGCCGGCTGACGGAGCTGAACCCGCAGCAGGCCGACTACGCGTGGTCGCCGGGAGCCCGCCTGGTCGACTACACCTCGGACCGAGGCGCCGAGCTACAGGCCGCGATGTTCCTCCCGGCAGGATACCAGGAGGGTGAGTCGTATCCGACGGTGGTCTACATCTACGAGACGCTCTCGCAGAACCTCCACCGCTACTCGGTGCCGAACGAAACGCGGGCGTTCAACCCCAGCGTCTACACGAGCCGCGGGTACGCGGTGCTGATGCCCGACATCGTCTACGAGATCAACGATCCAGGGATGTCTGCGGTGTGGTCGGTTCTGCCGGCCGTCGATGCCGCGGTGGAAACCGGCGTCGTCGATCCCGACAATATCGGCCTCCACGGCCACTCGTGGGGCGGCTACCAGACGGCGTTCCTCGTCACGCAGACCGATAAGTTCAAGAGTGTCGTGGCCGGCGCCGCATTGACCGACATGGTGAGCATGTACCACTCGGTCTACTGGAATTCCGGGGGCGCCAACCAGGCGATCTTCGAGTCGAGTCAGGGGCGGTTCTACGGAAGCCCCACCGACAACTACGACGCCTACATCCGCAACTCCCCGGTCTTCCACATCGAACACGTGAAAAGCCCCGTCCTGCTCCTCCACAACGAGAAGGACGGGGCCGTCGACTTCAACCAGGGCATCACCTACTTCAACGCGCTGCGCGAGGCCGAAAAGGAGGTGGTTCTCCTACAGTACGTCGGGGAGAACCACGGGTTGAGGGAGCCCACGAACCAGCGCGACTACACGATTCGCATGCGGGAGTATTTCGATCACCATCTGAAGGGTCTGCCCGCACCCGATTGGTGGACCGACGGTGTGCCTCGCCTCGAAATGAACGCCCACCTCAAGTCGCGAAAGGCACGACCCAAGGTGATTTCGTAGGCGGAACCCACCGCCAGCACGACGGTCGCGTCCGCCTCAGTCGACGAGGCGGACGCGGCCGTCGGAGGCGCGGAAGACGGCGCCTCTCACTTCGATGACACCCGAACGCTCCGCCGCGCGGATGACCTTGCTGGCCAGTCGAATGAAGCGCGCCTGGTGGCGCACGTTCTCCACGACGACGCTGTCGATCGAGGCCCCTTCCGCCCGCATGGGCGCCACATGCCGCAGGAGCTCGGCGACGTGGTCGGGCAGCGGCTCCCCGTCGACGGCCGATCGTACGACACGGCTGTCGGTGTGGCCCAAGACCAGAACCAACTTGGAGCCCAGCACCGACACGGCGTACTCGAGACTCGCGATCTGGTCGGTGGTCGCCACATTTCCGGCTACGCGCACCGAAAAGAGGTCTCCGAACCCTTCATCGAATACCACCTCTGGCGGAATCCCGGCGTCGGAACAGCCGAGCACCGCCGCGAAGGGTGGGCGTGAACCCCGCTGACGCCAGCGATCGATCGCACGGCGGGGGAACTGTGTGTCGCCGGCGACGAAACGCGCGTTGCCGGCCATGAGGCGAGTGAGGGCCGAGTCGGCTGTGAAGGCTGGACTGGAGCGGAGCCGCGGCACGTGCGGAGACGAGCGCACAGGGACCGCGACCGGGGGCGGAACCGTGAGCCCCAGGGGGTCGATCGATCCGGGCATCACGGATCGAAGGGACGAACGACGAGTAATCGGAAGACGATTCATGAGACCGCCTCTATCTATCGGATCAAAGAACTTCTTGGGTGAATGAAGGTGGGGGCGGTCCCAGACCTAGAGAAGACAACAGGACCGATGGCTAGATTCGAATTTTCCAATACCAGATCTCCACGGATCGTCGTCATCGGGGGTGGATTCGCAGGGCTGTCGGCCGCCGCCGAGCTCGCCCGTGCCGGGGCGTCGGTGACCCTCCTCGAGAAGAATGAAGCCGTCGGGGGGCGTGCCCGGGTGTGGCAGCACGAGGGGTTCCGCTGGGACATGGGGCCCAGCTGGTACTGGATGCCCGACGTGTTCGACGACTTCTTCGCCGGCTTCGGACACTCCACCGCCGACTTCTACACTCTCGAGCGGCTCGATCCCTCGTACCGGGTGTGTTTCGGACCCGACGACGCCATCGACCTGCCCGCGGGAATCGAGCCGTTGGTGGATCTGTTCGAGAGCATCGAACGCGGCGCCGGTACCCGACTTCGGTCGTTTCTCGCCGACGCCGCCTACAAGTACCGGCACGGGATGGGCGACTTCGTACACAAGCCTGCCCTGTCGCTCCGGGAGTACCTCGACCCCCGGCTGCTCTGGTCGCTGGTGCGCCTGCAGATGCTCCAGTCCTTCCGCGCGCACGTGCGGCGACACTTCACCCACGATCACCTGCGCCAGATCGTGGAGTTTCCCGTGCTGTTCCTCGGCGCGACGGCCGCGCGCACTCCCGCGCTCTTCAGCCTCATGAACCACGCCGACATGGCGCTCGGGACCTGGTATCCGCAGGGCGGCATGGGATCGGTGGTCGACGGCCTGAGGCGACTCGCCGAGAGCCAGGGGGCCGAGATCCGAACGCGCGCGGAGGTCGAGCGGATCGAGGTCCGGTCCGGGCGCGTGAGCGGGGTCGTAACACGCAGCGGAGAGCGGTTCGACGCCGATGTGGTCGTGGCCAACGCCGACTATCACCATGTGGAGCAGCATCTCCTGGCTCCCGAGTATCGCCAATACGGCCGCGAGTTCTGGAAGAGGCGTACCCTGTCGCCGTCGTCGTTGCTCTTCTACGTGGGGGTCGAGGGGCGCGTGGAGGGCCTGCGGCACCACACCCTCTTCTTCGACGAACCGATCGACCTCCACGCCGAGGCGATCTACGAGTCTCCCCGTTGGCCCGAACGACCGCTCTTCTACGTCTCGGCGCCGTCGAGAACAGACCCCACCGTCGCCCCCACCGGCTGTGAGAACCTGTGCCTGCTCGTGCCGCTCGCCCCCGATCTCGACGACGCCGACGAGATCCGCGAGCGCACGTGGGACCTCATCACCGATCGCCTGGAGCAGCGCACGGGTCAGTCGATCCGCGACCGGATCGTGGTGCGGCGCAGCTACGCGCATCGGGAGTTCCGCGAGGACTACCATGCGTTGGGTGGCAACGCCTACGGCCTGGCCAACACCCTGCGTCAGACGGCGCTGCTTCGACCCCGCCTACGATCCAGAAAGGTGGGAGGGCTCTACTTCGCCGGGCAGCTCACGGTACCCGGACCCGGCGTCCCCCCCGCCCTGATCTCCGGGCAGGTGGCCGCGCGCCAGATCATGGCAGATTGGTAGGCGTCCCGCCGCTCAGGCTCACCTGCGCGATCACCACCAGGAACGAGGCCACACCCGACACCAGCGCGATCATGAAGAGGTTGTAGGCCATCCGCAGCAGGCGAAACTTCTTGGCGAGCACGTGGCCGAGGGTGTAGATGTCGCGGATCATGTTGCTGTAGAGGCGATCCGTGTCCTGCATCAACTCCTTCATGCCCAGCAGGAAGTCGTCTTCGGCGAGGGTGATGAAATTGCCGAAGAACAGGATGTTGGACGAATCGGAGCGCACGTCGTCGAGGGTCACCACGTGCGACGTCACCCGAGGCCGCGCTGCGAGGATGGCGAAGATCAGCGAGGCGACCGACCCCACGAGGAGCACGGAGGTGGGGAGCAGAAGCCAGGGATTTGCATCGATCTTGGGCGAAATCGACGCGAGCAGAATCGAGATCATGATGCCGTTGATGGAGATCATGATGTTGGCCTTGTTGTCGGCCAGGTGGCTCAGGTCGACGTGGGTCCGATACGAGGTCCGGAACATGGTCTCGATCCCACGGTCCGAACCCAGCTTGCCCTTGTTCTTCTTCCGCTTCCTGGGCGCCTTCTTCACGGCCACCTCGAGCGCCGCCACCTGACGCATGAGTTCCGCCATCTCGGGCGGGGGCGATGAGGGCGGCGCCTCGGCCAGATCGGGAGTCGGCGCACTCGGCGCCAGCTCGCCGACGTCGATCGGTGCGGTCTCGTCCGGCCGTTCGGACCTCTGGGGTTCGGTGCTCATGTCGTCGACTCCGCGGTCTGAATCGTGGTCCCCGGTCGCGCCCGGAACATACACCCGTGCCCTCCCTCCGCCATCACCCCCTCAGAAGGGCAGTCCCGCGAGGATGTAGACCCGGGTGCTCTCCTCGCTGTGTGCCACCGAAGCCGACAGAGCGTAGGCGCCGAGCCACGAGCCCCAGATTCCTCCACCGAAGGCGGAATGCCATCGATCCGAACTCTCTCCCTCGACGAAGACACGTCCAGTGTCGAACAGCCCCAACAACCCGAGGTCTCCGGGAAACAGAAAGAAGAAATCGGTGACGTTGACTCTGAGCTCGGCGTTGAAGACCACCGAGGCGTCCCCGGCGAAACGCTGGTCGACGAACCCCCGAAGGAGGTCACTTCCCCCCAGGTAGGCGGCCTCGAGGTACGGATAGTCCCCGAACTGGCGCCGACCGGCCGCCCGCAGCGCCAGCACCGGCGCGAGGCCACCATCGAGCGACAGGTAGGTCGACACCTGACCGTCGAGCGTGAAGAACGTCTCCTCGACATCGAGCAGGGCCGGATTCCACGCCCCTTCCACCGAGGCGAAGAACCCCGACCGCGGAAGCTGGAGCGCATCGCGCCGATCGACCGCCACCGCGGCTCTCAAACCCAGCTGCCGGAATCCCTCGACGCCGTAGGGCGCCTGGGTTTCGAGCAGGGTACCCTCGATGTCGTGGGGGTCGCCGAAGCGGAAGCTGGGACCGATCGAGGCCTGCACGCCCTCCGCCGGCGAAAACGCGACGCGGCTTTCGAGCCAAACGTCGGTCCGCTGCGCCGAAAAGAACTGCCGGGTGCCCTCGGCGTCGGTCTCGTTGCCGAGCCCGTAGTAGTTGAGGAACCGGTCGCCCCGGTATCGGAGCGACGTGAGTGAGCGCGCCCCCGTGCCGAAGAACGGTGCATCCAACTCGAGGGTGGCCCGGCCGCGGCGCGTACGCGTGGCGATCCCGGCGCGAGCCGTGAAGAGGGTGGCGTAGGGGTGTTGTCGGAAGCCCCACCCGATGCGCTGGGCGCCGGCGCCGACCACGAGGCCCTGGTCGGAGTTGAAGCCCACATCGGGGAGCGGCATCCAGCGCGACCCCCAGTCGAGCGGGCGCGCGCCATGCAGTATGGCCTCCTCGTCGTGGGGCTCCTCCCACTCCTCCTCATCGAGGACGACCGGGCCCTCGACCTCCTGGTCGCCCCGATGGTCGTAGAAGCGAATCCCCCTCGAGTCCGCTCGGGTCGGCGCATCGGGCCCCTCACCTGCCACAACCTGATACGTCTCGTCGCCGCCCCCACCCATGACCCGTACCGTGATCGGGCCGCCCGGTCCGGTGACCTCGACCTCGTCGTCGCCCCCCATGAGGTAGAGGCGCACCTCGTGCGTCTCGTCGGGCAGGAAGGTGCGGTCGACGTAGGGGGCGTCCCGGGCGTCGCCCCGCCGCGTGTCGAACACCGCCACACGGACGCGCCCGTCGTCGAACCGTTCGACGAGCACGATCTCGTTTTCGTCGGTGGCTTCGATGTCGACCCACCCCGACAGCAGCTCGTAGTACTCGCGCGCGAATTGCGGCATGCGATTCCGTCGCTGATAGAGCCCGCGCGACAGCTCCTCGCCGATGACCTCCAGGTAGGAATCGGGCAGCCCCCCGACGGCGGCGTCGATGACCTCGTCGGTGAGCCGACCCTGCACCTCCAGCACCACCTCTTCGAACTCCGACCACCCCAACTCGGCGAGGAATCGCCGATCGAGTCCCCGACCGTTCCACGACGCATTGAAGGCGTTGGGGTACTCATCGGAGAAGCCGGTGTACTGCGGCCACGGATAGGGCGCCAGCATGCCCAACAATCCGTCGATCCGCGACAGGGCCCAGTCGCGGTCCCGTGGGATCGGTTCGAAGAGGATCGTCTCGCGATCGCCCACCTCACGTTCGAAGCCGGCCCACCGCCACTGGTCCGGGTGGCGGTCCCAGTCTCCCACGAGGAAGTCCATCAGGCGCGCTTTGAGAAACCCGCGGGCATCGACGCGGGTGTCCGAACCCTCTTCGAGCCGTTCGTAGAGGCGCGGTGAACTGATGACCTGCAGCGCCCCCTCGAACGAGTCCTCCGGGTCCTCACCCTCGTCGGGACGCACCTCGACCCAGCCGAGAAGACCAGCGAACTCCTCGCGGAACTCGCCCAGCCGAGGATCGTCGGGCATCACTCTGAGGACCGGGCCCGGGTTGAACACCCCGACCGCCTCCAGGAGCGGCGACACGACGAGCGCGCTGAGCGGGAGCAGCGAAGAAATCTGATCCTGGAGCACACGCTCTGCGACGGTCCCGCGGAGCGCCGGGTCGACCCCGCGCGACACATCCTTGTCGATGGATCGGAAGGTGTACACCTGTCCGTCGCCAGCCTGGAATCGCAGGGACTGCGTCTGCTGCCCACCCCCCTTCCGGAGTGGTTCGAGCCCGCCCGCGAAGGTGCCGAGGTCGAGTACGACCGCCGGCACCGGGGCACCCCACACGTCGCGATAGCCGGGACCGAGAAGCGCCCGCTTGAGAAGCGGCGCAGGATACCGGCCCCGGGGCGTCGCGAGCACCGTGTCCCCCGGAGTCTGCCCGGCGAGCCCCGCCGGCAGGGGTGCCAGCACCATCAGCGAAATACACGAACCGCCGATCGCCTTCCAGAACCCGCGCGCAATACTCGAACGACTGTTCGGCACCGAATGCCTCGAACTCATGCGGCATCCCTCGTGGTTGGACGAACGCGGGGCGAAGGCGCCCCGTCCCTCACACCGGTTGTCGTGCACATTAGCGAAGACCCATTCGTAAAACGATTTACACCCAGCGAGCGGAAGCGATTCCTGAGAGCGAATCCACCCCCACCTTGCCGCGACGACGGCCGCGCGTCTACCCTGCCCCCACAATCTCAACCCCACGCTCCCCCCCGCGTCCCGAGACTCTACATGGCCGACCGGCGTTCATTCCTCAAGGCCTCCGCCCTCGGGGCCGCAGCTGGGTTGCCCATTCTCACCGCCTGCGCGCAGGCCGAAGACGAGGCCACTGCCCAGGCCCCCGACCAGGGGCCGGCCGTGCGCCCCGTCGCGCTTGCGACGTGGATCCACGGGGTGGACGCGAATCGCGCCGCCTGGCCGATCCTCGAGTCCGGCGGGCGGGCCCTCGACGCGGTCGAAGCCGGGGTGAAGGTACCGGAAGCAGACCCCGCCATCACCTCGGTCGGGTACGGTGGTGCGCCCGACCGCGATGGTCGCGTAACGCTCGACGCGTGCATCATGGACGAGTCGGGCCGATGCGGATCGGTGGCCTTTCTGGAGCACATCCTGCACCCCATCTCGGTGGCTCGACGGGTGATGGAGGTGACCCCCCACGTCATGCTCGTCGGACAGGGCGCGCTCGACTTCGCCCTGGCGCAGGGATTCGAACGGCAGGACATGCTCACAGAAGAGGCCGAGGCCAACTGGCGACGGTGGATGAGCGAGAACGGTGTCACGGCGCCGCCGCCCATCAACGCCGAGAACCACGACACGATCGGCATGCTCACCCTCGATCGGGACGGCAATCTGTCGGGAGCGTGTACGACGAGCGGAGCCGCCTACAAATATCACGGACGGGTGGGCGACTCGCCCATCATCGGAGCGGGTCTCTACGTCGACAACGACGTGGGAGGTGCCACCGCGACCGGGTGGGGCGAAGCGGTGATCCGCGCCGTGGGGTGCTTTCTGGTCGTCGAGCTCATGCGCCAGGGGCATCCCCCCGATGAGGCGTGCCGCCTCGCGGTCGAACGGGTCATCGAAAAGAACCCCGACTGGCGCGACATCCAGGTGGGCTTCATCGCGCTCGACAAGCGGGGTCGCTACGGCGGGTACTGTATCGCCCCCGGCTTCAACTACGCCGCGAAGACCCCCGACCTGGACGAGCTCATCGACGCGCCGAGCCGACTCTAGTGTAGTGTCGCCAAAGTCTGGTGACCGCCGAGGGTGCGGAGGCGCCGCGGGGGCGAGGCGGAACGACGCGGCGTAGCGATAGCTACGGCA
>JANQNV010000113.1 GCA_028279425.1 Longimicrobiales bacterium
AGCGAGCGGCCGCCGAACGCTTCGGCCCACCACGCGCTGCCGCCCCAGTGCACCGACCCGCCGTCGAAGCCGGAGAAGCCGAGTCCGGACGGCGCATTCTGCCGCCCCAGACGGAAGCGGAAGGCGCCCCGCTGCAGCTGCGCGTAGCCGACCAGTACGTCGAAGGGGTCGTCGGCGAGCGGCCAGTCGAGCTGCCCTCGCAACCGGTCGCGGGCGCGCAAGAGCCCGGTGAAGCTGAGTCCGGTGACGCCGAAGCCCCAGGCGGTGAGGCCCACGTCCTGCGTCCCCACCATCGCCGTCTCGGGAATCCCCGGCCGCCGGAATTCGCAGGGAAGCCCCGGCGTGCAGGTGACCGGGTTGCCCTCGACCCGGGTGCGGCCGTCGGCCCCGATCACGATCTCATCGGCCGAGGCGGTGTCGAGCTGGAGGGGCCGCAGCTCGAAGAAACGCACCGCACTCGACGCCCACCCGCGCATGGCCTGGGCCTGGAGGGGGGTGGGTGCGGCGAGACCCGTACCTCCCATGAGGACGGCGGCGATGAGCCACCCTCGCGTCGTCCCCCCCCTCATGGCGCCGCCTGCCCCGGCAGCGCATGGCACGCCGCGCACTCCTCGCCGGGCCGGTGCTCCACGAGATCCTGATGACACGACAGGCAGCCCTGCCGGTCGCGGGGCAGCGCATCGTACGCGGGGTTGTTGTGGCAGCCCGCGCCCCCGCACCCAAGATGACTCTCCACCGTGTGCGCGCTCTCCACCGGCTGCTCGTGGCACGACATGCAGGTCGCGCCCACCGCGTGGTGATCCTCGTGGCAGGTGAGGCACGAGGCGGCATCACTCGGGCGGGTGAGGCCCTCGAGATGGCAGGTGGCGCAGGTCACATCGGCGTGTTCGCCGTGGCCGAAGGGCAGACCCCGCGCCACCGGCTGGTCGAGCACCGAGTAGGCGAGTAGCTGATCGACCGTGAACGGCCCCCGCCCCGCCAGCTGCGGCCCGCGATGACAGCTCTCGCAGCTCTCGGCCGTCTCGCCCACATGATGGCAGCTGCGGCAGTCCGAGATCTGCGTGACGGTGATCGCGCCGTGGCTTTCGGTGCTCACATGACACGACGTGCACTCGACGTCGCGATGGTTGGCGTGCCGGAAGTCGACGTCGCCGATCCGGTTGGGGGTGCGCTGCCGACGGGCGGGCTCCTGCGGCTCCTGGGCAACCGCCCGCGAGACGTGCAGATAGCGCCCCGGCGATTGCAGTGACGCGAAGCTGGTGGCCATCGGCGCGCTCGAGGTCGCCGCCGCACTCGCACTCGCCCCCACCCCGCCGTCCTCGAAGATGTCCTGGTGACACGACAGACAGTCGCCCCCCTCGTGCGCCCAGTCGTGCGCCACATGGCAGGTGCTGCAGTCGGTGAGTACGGCGGCTTCGATGCCGCGGTGGAAGGGGGTCAGCGCGCGAGGATCGTCGTGGCAGCCGACCGAGGCACACGTCTCCACGGCATCGGCCGGGGTAACCTGGGTGTGGGGGTTGTGGCAGGTCGAGCACACCTGCTCGTGCGGCTCGTCGTCGGGCATGTCGACCAAGGTGCGCATGACGTGACACGACAGGCACTCGGTCCCCGTCGGAGCCACCCCCTCGCGCGCCGCCACGATGTCGCCGGCCACCGGCACGGCCCGACTGAAGCCGTGGCACGCCGCGCAGTGGATCGTGAAGTCGCCCATCCGCCCCAGCGTCACCTCGATGTCGTCGTGACACCCACTCTGGGCGCAGGTCTGATCGGTCGAGGCGAACTCGTGCACCCCCGAGGCGTGGCACTCCACGCACTGCAGTCCCTCGAGACTCGCTTCGTCGGACTCGAGGTGCACCCGGTGGCCGGCCGACTGCGAGATCAGCGCCCAGTCCTCCGGGTTGCCGTCGATGTGACACGAGGCACACGCCTCGTTGGGCACCACGGCATGTTGCGAGCGCCAGAGGGTGTCGCCCACGGCCTCGGTCAGCACCATGCGCCCACGCTCCACCAGCGTGGGGTCGTGGCATGCCTTGCACCCGAGGTCGCGGTGCGCGCTGCGGGCGAACTCCTCGTAGGGCTCGGTCATGGTGTGACACGACAGGCAGAAGTCGTTGTCGGCCTGCACCTGCTCGTACGACTGGGCGGCGTAGAACCCACCCACACTGACGCCGCCGGCCCCGATGAGGCCGACGGCGAGCAGGACTGCAAAGGGTTGCCGGGCGGCGAGGTCGCGTGTGCGCCCCACCGCCCGGCGAAGGAACCCCCTCATCCGGGGATCGACCCTTCGGAACGCGTCACCGAAGGGCGCCGCCCGGTACGAGCTGCCGCTCGAGCGAGACTCCCTGCACGGTCAGACCGTAGTCATCCCGCAGCTGGGCGATACTCGCGATCATGAGCGCCTCGACGAGGAACGGGTTGTGTGCCGCAGAGCCCGAGAAGCCCGCGAAGTCGGCATTGAACTTCGCACCTTCACCGGTCGTGTAGCGACCGTCGCTGTCGTCGAACTCCGACGCCGGCACCTGTGCGATCAGGGCGTCGATCTGCGCCGCGAGGGTTTCGAGGCGCAGCGTCGCGGTGAACATCGCCGAACGTGCACCCTGGGCCGTCCCGTGACAACCGGAGACGGCACACCCTTCGTAGTTCTTCTCGGTGTCGACGCAGTCCGTCTGACCCGTCGGGAGACCGTTGCCGTCCACACACGGGGTCGCCTGGAAGAGGTGTCCCGTGGCGTTGAACACGAACTCACCCGTGACGGCGTCCGTCACTTCGTACGCGTTCACATGGCATCCGGCGCAGAGGCTCGGATTCGCCTCGGACCCGTGCGTCGACACGATGTCGCCCGCGCCGAGATCGAGATTCGGCGGCCACCAACCGGCGTCACCGATCAGCAGCGGACCCTGCGGGGAGTGCGGCCCACGGAACGACGTCGGATCCGGGATCCCACGCTTGTGGTGGCACTTCATGCAGAGGTTCTGATCTTCGTCGGCCACCGTCACGGAGTAGCGGAGCTGTCCTTCGAACTCCGACCCGTGCGGATCGTGGCAGACGGCGCAGGTCAGCGTCAGGTGATCGGCCGCCTGCGAACTTCCCGCTACGATCGAGGACTCCTCGAGGTACGGGTCCCGCACGCCCATCATGGCGAGGGCGCCTTCACCGGTGTGGCACGAAATGCAGCTCGAGCGAGCCGCCACGAAGCCGATGAAGTTGTTGTGCCCCGAAGACCCCCACTCGTCCGCGAACGGATGGTGGGATCCCTGGTGGCACTGTCCGCAACCGAGCGCCGCATCCAGGCTCACGTCCATCGGCGCGAGCGGGATGTTGGCGTCGTTGGGATTGGTCACGTGGTCGAGCCCCGGCCCGTGGCAGCTTTCGCACTGCACATCGTGGTACCGGTCCTCGCCGGTCGCGTTGAAACCCGCCGCGTCCGCCGCCACGTTCCCCAATTCGCTGACCGTGTGGCATCCCTCACAGAACCCCTGGGCGTGTCCGCTGTCCTGCAGTCCGGCCCAGGCATCGGCGTGTCCCGAGGTCTCCCACTCGATCTGGGGTCCTACGTGGCAGTTCCCACACACGGTGAGCTTGTCCGTCTGATCGGTGTATCCGACGAAGCCCGCAGCCGCCGCGAGCGGCTCTTCGAAGAGTGCGCGATCCCGGAAGACGATCGTCTCGTCGGTGCAGGAGGATGCGGCCAGGGTACCGGCGGCGACCACGAAGGTCGCGATCCATGCCCTGTAGTTTCCTGGTCTCATCTCTTCAGCCCCTACCCGGCTCCCCGGGCGTCCGTCTGGTTGACACATGGCCGAGCGACACGGCGTCGCCCGTTCAGCCACATACAACCTGGCCTCCGTAGAACTACGTAGGCTACAGGGGGAACTACTACGCAGGCTGTCGGGAAAATCCCTACCACCCTGCTCCGAAGAGAGTTAGGACCGCGCTACGCCTCGCTCATCGGGGCGTTTCGGGTGCGAGCGAGGAGCGCCGCACCGAGGATTCCGGCCACCGCGGATGCACCGAGAATCCCGATCTTCGAGGCCCGCAGGAAGCCGGGATCCTCGAAGGCCAGGCCGCCGATGAAGAGCGACATCGTGAAGCCGATTCCGCACAATACGCCCACGCCCCAGACCTGCGCCCACGACGCCCCATGCGGGAGATCGGCGAAGCCGAAGCGCACCGCGATCCACGAAAACACGGCGATGCCGATGGGTTTGCCGACCACGAGTCCCAGTACGATCCCCAGGGTGATCGGCATGGCGCCGGGCACCGCTTCACCCGCGAAGGTGACGCCGGCGTTGGCGAGGGCGAAAAGGGGAAGGATCAGGTAGGCCACCCAGGGGTGCAGCCCGTGCTCGAGGATCTCGAGTGGGGTGTCGAAGCCGTCGGGCTCGACGTCGGGTGTGGCCGGGATCGTCATGGCCAGCAACACCCCGGCGACGGTGGCGTGCACACCGGATTTGAGGACCGCCACCCAGAGCACGAGCCCCAGCAGTCCGTAGGGCAGGAACGATCGGAAGCCGGCTCGATTCACCATCACGAGCCCGATGAAGGCCGAGGCCGCCACCACCAGCGCCTGGCTCGAGACGTCGGAGGTGTAGAAGAGGGCGATGACGAGGACCGCGCCCAGGTCGTCGACGATGGCGACGGCCGTCAGAAACACCTTCAGGCTCAGCGGCACCCGTGGCCCGAGGGCGGTGATGACGGCGAGGGCGAAGGCGATGTCGGTCGCCATCGGGATGCCCCACCCCGACTCTCCCGCGCCGCCCATGTTGAGCGCCAGGAAGAGGGCCGCAGGCAGCGCCATGCCGCCGACGGCTGCGAAGAAGGGCAGCGCCGCCTTGCGCGGAGACGACAGCTCGCCGCTCAGCAGCTCCCGCTTGATCTCGAGCCCCACCAGCAGGAAGAACACGGCCATGAGGCCGTCGTTGATCCAGAGCAGGAGCGGCTTGTAGATCTCCGCGTCGCCGAACCCGACCCGCACGTAGGTGCCGAAGAGCTCCTCGTACGACGACCCGAAACTCGAGTTGGCCCACACCAGCGCGAAGACCGCGAAGGCGAAGAGCAGGATCCCCGCCGACGCCTCGACCTGGGCGAAGACGCGGAAGGGAAGGAGGATCCGGTCGGCGAGTACGGGCGAACCCGAGGGGTCGGGAGAGCGACGGGGTGATGCCAAGGCGGGCCTCCATGTGGGCGAGGGGCAGACCCGGCCCCTACCCAGACGCCCGCCTGGGGTTTCAAGGGCGAACGGCTAGAACGCCGAGATCCCCGTCACCGCCTGGCCCAGGATGAGCCCGTGGATGTCGTGCGTGCCCTCGTAGGTGTAGACCGACTCGAGGTTGGCCATGTGCCGCATCGAGTGGTACTCGACGAGGATCCCGTTGCCGCCGAGGAGCCGCCGCGACTCGCGCGCGATCTCGCACGCCATGTCGACGTTGGCCCGCTTGGCCATCGACACCTGCTGCGGCGTCATGGAGCCGGCGTCCTTGAGACGCCCGAGCTGGAGGGCGAGCAGCTGCGCCTGCGTGATGCGGGTGACCATGTCGGCGAGGCGCACCTGCTGGATCTGCTTGCCGCCGATCGGCTCGCCGAACATGACGCGCTCCTTGGCGTAGCTGCGCGACTCGTCGAAGCAGGCCATGGCCGCCCCGATCGCACCCCACGCGATTCCGTAGCGCGCCTGCGTGAGGCACTGCAGCGGATGCTTGAGTCCACCGGTGCTGCCGGGCATGAGCGCCGAGTCGGGCACTTCGACGTCGGCGAGGTGCAGCTCGGAGGTGTCGGAGGCGAGGAGCGACAGCTTGCCCTTCTGGTCGGTGGCGGTGAAGCCGGGGGTGTCGGTCGGAACCACGAAGCCGCGAATCCCCTTCACGTCGCCGAGCTCGGCCGTCTGCGCCCACACCACGGCGACGTCGGCCATCGACCCGTTGGTGATCCACATCTTGGTGCCGTTGAGCACCCACCCCGCATCCGTCTTGCGCGCGGTGGTGATCATTCCGCCGGGATTGGATCCGAAGTCGGGCTCGGTCAGGCCGAAGCAGCCGATCGCCTCGCCCGAGGCCAGCTTGGGCAGCCACTCGGTGCGGTGCTCCTCGCTGCCGAAGGCGAAGATCGGATACATCACCAGGGCGCCCTGCACCGAGGCGAAGGAGCGCAGCCCGGAGTCCCCGCGCTCGAGCTCCTGATTGATGAGCCCGTAGGCCACGTTGTTGAGTTCGGCGCAGCCGTACTTCTCGGGCAGGTTGGCGCCGAGCATCCCCATCTCGCCCATCTCGGGGATCAACTCGCGCGGAAACCGACGCTCGATGTAGGCCTCGCCGATCAACGGCATGACGCGCTCATCGACCCACTGACGAACGGTCTCACGGATCATGCGCTCCTCTTCGGAGAGCATCGAGTCGATGTCGTAGAAATCCACACCCTGGAAGGTGCTCATCACTGCCTCATGCTTCGGGTCCAGACGCCGCCCGGACCGTCCGGGATCGGCACGCGAGAAGCCTCGCCAAGGCGACCACCGAACACAAGACGATCAGGGGTCGTCCGACGCGGCGAGGTGGCCGAGCGCCGCCCACTCCTCGATCTGCTCGGGCGTGCACCCCAATTCCTCGAGGACCCGGCGCCCCCCGGCCCCCAGCTCGGGCGGAGCGGACCGGGGGTCGGGCCGCACCCCGTCCCATCGGATCGGGAGGGCCGGCGTACGGTAGTCGGCGCGGGTCGGGTGCTCCACCTGGGGCAGCATGCCGCTCGCCGCGGTCTGCGGGTCGGCGAGCACGCCGGCCATATCGCGGATGGGGGCTGCCGGGACGCCCGCCTCGCGCAGGAGTTCGAGCGTCTCGGCTTCGGTGCGCGCGGCCATGGCCTCGGCGGTGTGCCGCTCCACCCGCGCGCGCTGCGCCACCCGACCGGCGTTGCTGGCGAGCTCCGGGTCGTCGAGCAGATCGTCGAGACCGAGGGCGCGGCAGAAGCGCCCGAAGAGGGCGTCGTTGCCGACCGCCACCATCAGCGCCCCGTCGCTCGTGTCGAACACCCCGTACGGACAGATCATGGGCAGGCGCGTGCCGTGGCGGCCGGCGACGGTGCCGTCGAGGGCCGCGAGCAGGTGGTAGCCGCTCCACGCCAACGCCGTGTCGAAGAGCGCGCCGCTCACACGACTGCCCTGCCCGGTGCGGTCGCGCTCGCGCAGCGCAGCCATGACGGCCAGCGCCGTCCACATGCCCGTGCCCAGATCCACGATCGAGGTGCCGACGCGCACGGGGGGACCGTCGGCCTCGCCCGTGTACGACAGGATTCCGGCGTGCGCCTGCATCAGCGGTTCGTAGCCGGGCAGGTGGGCCAGGGGTCCCTCTTCACCGTAGGCCAACACCGACGCCAGCACGAGTCGCGGATACCGCTCGTGCAGCACTTCCCACGGCAGGCCGAGGCGCGCGAGGGCCCCGGGGCGCAGCGCCTGCACCAGCACGTCCGCCCCCTCGAGCAACTTCTCCAAGAGCGAAAAGCCCACCTCGGAGCGCAGATCGAGGCCGAGCGAGCGCTTGCCCGCATTGGCGGCGGCGTAGAGGGTGCCCTGCCCCGCGTAGTACGGAGGACCCCAAAAGCGTGCGGCGTCGCCCTCGACGGGCTCCACCTTGATCACCTCGGCCCCGAAGTCGGCGAGGATCCGCCCGCAATACGGCCCGGCCAGATTCTGCGAGAGCTCGACGACGCGCAGCCCCTCTAGCGGGCGCGCCGCGGCGCCGCCGCTCATGCGTCGGCCTCCGGTGGCGAGTACTCCTCGTGCGTCGCCCTCATGCGTCGGCCTCCGGTGGCGAGCATTCCTCGTTCGTCGCCGCTCATGCGTCGGCCTCCGGTGGCAGCGAGGGCGGCACGGCCTCGGCCGCCCTGCGGTTCTGGAATCGCTCCACCCCGAAGAGCACTTCACGCGCGACGCGCGCCACGATCCAGGCGGCGGCGACGATCGTGGCCAGCCATCCCCCGGGCACCAATGCGCGGTTGGGCTCGACCACCAGCCAGATCCACAGGGCCAGCGTGAGCGACGCCGCGATCCCGATCATCCAGCCGCGTTTGGTCGCCCGCCCGCGCGCGGCGAGCCGACACTCCTTGCACCACAACAGCCGATCCATCTCGGCCGAGTCCTTGACCTCCAGGCAGCGCAGGCAGGTGATCTCTTCGCCGAAGCGATCCCTCCACGACACCTTGCGGTCGGTCACGGGCTCTCTCCGCTCAGCCCTGATGACCCGTCCCCGAGGTCCGCGGGCCACGCGCCATCAGGCCCGCGCCCGGATCACGGCTTCGGTGTAGGCCTCCGTCCCGTCGGACCCGCCCATGTCGCGCGTGCGAATCTCGCCGCGGGCGAGCACGCTTCGGATGGCCGCGCGGATCCGGTCGCCCGTCTCCCGCTGGTCGACGTGGTCGAGCATCATGCACGCCGAGAGCAGCAGACTCGTTGGATTGGCCACCCCCTGCCCCGCGATGTCGGGCGCCGACCCGTGCACGGCCTCGAACATGGCCGTCTCGAGCCCGATGTTGGCCGCCGGCGCAAACCCGAGACCCCCGACCAGACCGGCCATGAGGTCCGACAGGATGTCGCCGAACATGTTCTCCATCACGAGCACGTCGAAGCGGTAGGGATCGAGCACCATCCACATCGCCGTGGCGTCGATGATGCGGTCCTCGAACTCGATGTCCGGGTAGTCGGTCGCCACCTCGCGCGCCACGTCGAGCAACAGCCCCTGGGTGTACTTGAGGATGTTGGCCTTGTGGGCCACGGTGACGCGACGGCGGCCGTGCTGGCGCGCGTATTCGAAGGCATATCGAACGATACGCTCGGTGCCGTGACGCGTGACGATCATGACCGACTCGGCGGCGGCGCGCGGATCGTCGCCGACCCCGATGAAGTGCTCCACACCGACGTAGAGTCCCTCGGTGTTTTCGCGGATCAGCACCAGATCGATGTCTTCGTAGCGCCCGCCGTCGAAGAGCGTGCGCGCGGGACGCACATTGGCGTAGAGGTCGAATTCCTTTCGCAGCGCGACGTTGATGCTGCGGAAGCCCGAGCCCGACGGCGTCGTGAGCGGACCCTTCAGCGCGACCCGAGTGCGCTGGATCGACTCCAGCGTGGCGTCCGGGAGGGGGCTTCCGACCTGCTGGAGAGCGGTGATGCCGCCCAACTGGTGGTCGTAGTCGAGGGCGGCTCCAGCGGCATCGAGCACGCGGAGCGTGGCGGCGGTGACTTCAGGACCAATCCCGTCACCGGGGATGACTGTGATTTCGGTGGACATCGCGAGGAGGTGTATGGGCGACGAGCGCCTCGATGAACCCGCTCCCGGACGTCAGCGCCCCCGGGTGTAGCGGGCGTTGTATTCGAACTCGGTATGATCCTCGCCGAACTCGATCAGATCTTCCAGTAGCGTGAGCTTCTGGGTGCCCTCGAGTCGAGCCCGTCCCGCCACATTCAGCGCCCTGCGCCAGGTGATGTCGTTGAGCGTCGGCCGGGCGAGAAGCGCGCGCGCCACCTCGGCGTTGCCGACGGTCGTGACCACCCGAACGGCGGCCAATCCGCCGAAGTCCCGGAAGAGGTCCTGGGTGGGCTGCGAAAAGAGATAGATGTAGGGCCCCATCTTGGCCCAGAGCCGCCCGCCGCGCCGGAGCTGCGACGCACTCTGCGCGATGGTGATCTGCGCCACGTTGCCGACCATCTCGGCCGATGCGATCTGCGACGCCGAGAAGTACTCGGCCACCTGGGCATCGGTGGGCAGTGTGAGGTCGGGCTCCTCGCACCCGACCAGCGCGAGGGCGAGTCCCACGAACGCAGCGCCCCGAAGTCGGCGGAGTCGGCGAAGGCGGCAGACGGCGGGCCTCATCGTGCGTCTCCCACGGCGACGTCGCGCTGGGTCCGCGCGGGCACCAGTCGGCGAGCGAGCGCCTCGGCGGCCGATGCCAGCCGCGTGGGATCGCCCACCGCACCGGGCTGTCCCCCTTCGGCACCGAACCAGATGATGCGTCCCGTGCGCACGTCGATGAGCGTGGCGACGAACTCGGCGGCGACCGGGCCGTCGGTGACGTTGCCCTCGTCGTCGGTGGGCGCAGGCCCGGGGCGGACCGCCACCGGAAGGAGGGCGACGTTGGCGCTCGTCACCGCCCCGATTCGGCGCAGCACGCCATAGATCGGGTCGCCGATCCGATCCACCTGCGCCTGCAGGAAAACGTCGACGGGAAGGTTGTCGAGCGGCGCCTCGAGCGAGCCGGAGCGCGCCATCACCGTGCGCAGCTCGTCGGGAAGCAGCCACTCGGGCCCCGCGCCCACCCCTTCGAGGGCGAACGACATCTCGGCATCGGAGGCGACGCGACGGCGGAGATGTCGTTCGCCCTCGAAGGGGTGGGCGCGGGGCCCGAGTGGCTGCTTCCCGACGAGCTGCGCACGGTGATGGCGCGCTC
>JANQNV010000114.1 GCA_028279425.1 Longimicrobiales bacterium
CGAGGTCGAGGGGCGCGCCTATGGCGCCACGCTCGACCTCGGCCATCCCCGCAACGTGATGAACCCACCCGCGGCCCACACGACGGGGGTCGCCCCCGACGGCCTTGGGACCGTCGACTTTGCGGGAACCACCCGATCTCTGGTCTTCGAGGTAGCCGATACGCCGATTCTCTCGCGCTGGGACCCCGACGGGGTCGGCTTCGTCGCGTTCGGTGCCGCGATCGCCGCGGACTGTGCGCTCGCGCTCAGTTGGTTTCACCAGGAAATGCGGATGTGCGCGCGATGAGCCAGGACTACCTCGGAGAGTTCGAGCAGATGATCCTGCTCTGCATCGTGCGCCTGGGTGATACCGCATACGGGCTGGCCATCCGCAACGAACTCGAAGAGGTCGCGGGCCGACGGCCGTCGAGCGGCTCCCTCTACACGACCCTCGACCGACTCGAGCAGAAGGGGCTCCTGCGCTCCGAAGCCGGCAACGCGGAGGGTCGACGCGGCGGCCGTCGGCGCCGATACGTGACACTGACCCCCGAGGGCCACAGTCAACTGCGAGCGGCCAGACACCGACTGCTCGCGTTGTGGGACGGTATCGAGGGCACCCTGGATCGAGGCCTCGGGTGACCGTCGGCCCCTGGCGCTGGCTCGAGCGCCTGCTGACGCGAATCCTCCCCGAAGGCCTGTCGGGTGAGAGCACCCTCGGCGACCTGGCCGAGGAGTTCGATCGCCGCGCCGCCACGTCGCTCACGCTGGCGCACGCCTGGTATGCCGGCCAGGCGCTGTCGCTGATGGCCTACGCAGTCGTGGCGGGCAACGGCACGCACAGCGGGACGCCCCAGGCCGCCGTGCTCGACCTGCGCTGGACCTTGCGGTCGATGGCGCGCCACCCGGGCTTCACCCTCGGCATCGCCGCCGTGCTCGGCCTCGGCTTCGGGTCCAACGTGGCCGTCTTCTCGGTGATCGACGGCACCTTGCAGAACTCGTCGGAGTGGAGCAAACCGGGACGTACGTACCGCGTCTGGCCCGAGCGCAACTGGTCGTTCGGTAACCTCGAGTTGTTTCGTGAAGACCAGACCGCCTATCGCACGCTCGGTGAGTACATGGAGGTCGCCGTCGCCCTCGCAGACGCCGAGGGCGGCAGCCGTAGCGTGAACGCCGTGCGCATGACCCCCGACCTCTTCGGTGAGCTCGATAGCCAGCCCATCCTCGGCCGCGGACTGGAAGACGACGACGGCTTCTTCGGTGGCGAGCGGGTCGTCGTCATCGGAGCCGGTCTTTGGACCCGGGCCTACGGTGCCGACCCCAGCATCGTGGGCTCGACGCTGATGGTGAACGGCGCCCCGACCCGGGTCGTGGGGATCCAGGCGCCCGCCGGTCGCGCACCCGGCGGGCGGGCCGAACTCTGGCTGCCCCTCTCCATGGACCCACGCGACGACGACTACTTCAAAGCCGTCGACAAGGTCATGATCGGGGTGACGCGCGATGGTGCTGGCCCACTCGACGCACAGGCCGACCTCGATACGTTCACGGCCAGACTTTCGGGCATGTTTCCGACCTTCTACCCCGCCGACTGGGCGGAGGGGGCGAGGGTCGAGCGAGCGAACGCGGCGTTACGCCGGCAGATCGAGGCGCCGCTGTGGCTGCTGCTGGCCGGAACGGGCCTGCTGGTCGTTCTCACGGCCTTGAACGTCGGCAATTTGCTACTCGGCCGCTCCATCGATCGCCGCCGGGAGTTGGCGATCCGGCGATCGCTGGGCGCGGGTCGCGGACGAATCGTGCGGCAGCTCCTCGTCGAGGGAGGTGTGCTCACCGCTCTCGGCCTCGGTGTGGGTCTGGCGGTGGCCGGCGGAGGCAGCCGGTCGCTCGCTCGCCTCTTCGTCGACGAGCCGATCGTGGCGGCGGCGGGCGTCACCTCGCCCCGTGTGCTCCTCTTCGGCATCGCCCTCGCGGGGGTGGCGGGGCTGGTCCTGAACGCCGTGCCGGTCCTGCACTTCTTGCGCACCACCGCAGGGGCCGGCGCCGGGGGTACGCCCGGTGGATCCGGGCTGCGGATGCAGCGCGGGCTCGTGACTGGTCAGGCCGCAGTGGCCACCGCCCTCCTGGTGTCGGCCACGCTGTTCGTAGCGACCGTCGACCGGCTTCGCAGCGTGCCTCTCGGCTTCGAAGCCGGGGGTATCACGGTCGTGGAGCTGTCGCCTCCTGCCGACCGCGTCGCTTCGACCGAAGCCGCGCGGGCGTGGACGGAACGCCTCGTCGAACGAGCGCGGGCCCTGCCCGAGGTGCGAGACGCCGGTCTCGTCTCGAGGGTTCCCCTGCGCCATGCGCCGCGCCGGGTCGGCATCAATCCCGAGGCCAACCCCGAGGATCCCCGTGAGGCCCTGCGCGCCGAAATGCACGTCGTTGATCCGGGCTTCTTCGACGTCTTCCAGGTCGATGTGGTCGAGGGACGAGCCATCGACCCGCGCGATGTGGCACTCGACTCGCCCAGCGTGGTGGTGATCAATCGTGCGATGGCGGACGCCTACTGGCCCGACGGTGACGCGATCGGCCAGCGGATCGCCGTGGACCCCCACGCCTGGTCGCGCTTCGTACCGATCGTCGGAATCGTCGAAGATGTGCGCGCCGGCGACCTGAGCGGCCCGATGAGCCCCGCCTTCTACGTGTCTCTCGCCGAACAGCCGTCGCCGGACATCAGCCTGATCGTGCGAGCCGAAGACACCGCCGCTCGTCTCGCTCCCGCTCTCGGCGCCGTGGTTCGGTCGGTCGACCCCCTCGTCGCCGTGCGCGGCGTGGCTTCGATGACCGACGTCGTGCGGGCCGCGTACTCCACCTCGTGGGTGTTGATGGGGCTGCTCGGGCTGCTCGCGGCGCTCGCCACCGTCCTCGGGGCACTCGGCATGTACGCCGTGCTCGCGCACCACGTCTCGTCGAACTCCCGGGCGATCGGAGTGCGCATGGCATTGGGAGCTCCTCGCGAGGCCGTCATCGCGGGCATCGTGCGCTCCGGGCTGCGCTCGGTGGGTCTGGGCGTCGCGCTCGGCTGCATCGCGACCCTCGCCGCCGGGCGCCTACTCGAGTCCGTCGTGGTAGGGGCGGCGCCTCTGGCCCCGAGCACCTTCGTCATGCCGGTCGTGGCGCTACTCGGCGCCGCAACGGCCGCGGCCTGGATACCCGCGGCGAGGGCCGGTCGACTCGCCCCCGCAGAGGTGCTTCGCAGCGACTGAGCGCGCCCCAAAGCCGTCCGCCTCAGCCCGCCGGCACCGAGGGGAAGAGCTCGTCGAGGTAGGTCAGCACCATGTTGCGCCAAAGGGGCCAATCGTGCTTCCAGTCGGGACCCCACGAGTCGACCCGATTGGGCACCCCCTTGTCACCGAGCAGCCGAGCCACATTCCACGACTGACCGATGTTTTCGGCCTCGCCTTCCCCGGACGCCAGCAACACCCAGCGGCTCCGCAGGATCTCCAGATGGTGACCGTCGAGCCGAGGGATGTAGTCGAGAGGCGAAGCGGCGAGGTAGTCCCCGTTGGGAGCCGCCTGGAGAAACCGGATCAGGTCGTAGGTCCCGCTCATGCACAACGCCTTCGAGAAGACGTCGGGGTAGCGCGTCACCGACGCGAGCGCCTGGAAGGCCCCGATCGACGCGCCCGCGGCCGCGATCGGGATATCGTCGCTGTCGCAGTCCGAACGGATCGCGGCGACGACCTCGTGGCGCACGTACTCCTGGTACTGGTTCATGACCCACATGCGGTGCTGCGGCGAGCCTTCTTCCGTCAGAATGGCTCGCCCCGCCACGCTGTCACACGAGTAGATCTTGATGCGACCCTCGCGGATGGGCTGGGCGAGGGTGCTGATGATGTGGAAGCGCTCGATCTCCTCCGCGTCGCCGCCGGCCGTCGGGAAGAACAGGAAAGGCATCCCGTACGTGCCCCAGCGCACCATGGTCACATCGCGTTGCAACCGCTCCGAATACCACGTATCGCGTTTCTTCAAGACTCGCCCTCCACCGGATTGTGCTCTCTCCACGTCTGGATCCGCCCGAAGAAGATCTCCGTGAACTCGTCGACTTCGTGCGGGGGGAACACCGCGGCCACCTTGCGACGCACCGCCTCACGCGCCGCGTCGGTTCCGAACCACTCATGGGTGACCGCGTGCAGGTGCGGCAAGTGCCGTTCGCAGAACTCGCCGAAGGCGTCGGTATCGAAGCGGGCGTGCACGGACGGCATCAGCGCGTCGATCCGCTCCAGCAGCGTCATCTCGGGATCCACCTTCAGGATGTACTCGTCCCAGTCGATCCGCTTGACCCGACGCCCCGTTGCCGCGGCGAACAGCGCCCACCGCACATTGGCCTCGATCACCCACGGAAAGTGGTAGTGCAGCGACGACACCTGCGAGTCGGGACAGGGGTTCGCGAAATCGATCGGGTACCAGGTCCCCTCCTGGTACAGCAGTTCGCACGAGTTGAAGTCCCAACCGAAGAACGCGTTGATGATCAGCGTCGTGCCCTCGATGATCGAGGCGTCGTCGCCCTTCAGGAACTCGTGGGGCCGAGCCTGCGTGTAGCGGTCGTGATGCGGGGCCTTCGGGTCGTAGCGCACCACGCGGGTTTGCGGCCCGAGCCCGACGCAACGGACGAAGTGGTCGAAGGGCTCGACCGACTCCTGGAGCGTCATCACCAGCTTGCCACTCTGGTCGTACGTGTCGCGCAGCCCCGCTTCGTCTTCGAGCCGCGACACGGCGCGCCACCCGCCTCCGTCGTAGGGCTTCATGTACATCGGATACCCGAGTTCGCGGCCGATCGCGCCGAGGTCGAAGTGGCGGGCGTAGCTCTGCAGAGTGATCTCGAGGTCGTCGGTCGGCTCGTACGAATGGGGCGGCACCAGCCAGGTGCGCGGAATCGGGAAGCCCAGGCGGATCATTCCGGCATAGGCCGAGAGCTTTTCGACCGACTGAACCGACCACGGGTTGTTGAACACGTAGACGTCGTCGATGAGGACCGCCTTCTTGATCCACTCGCGGCGTGTGTGGTACCAATGCGTCAGTCGGTCGACCACCACGTCGTACTTCTTCGGCTCGCGAAGATCGAAGGGATCGATCGTCATCCGTTCCACTTCGAACCGCATCGTATCGCCGTCGATCGGTAGTGCGAGATCGAGACGATCGAGAATCTCGGTGAAGGCGATCGGCCAGCAGATGTCGGCCCCCAGCGAGAGCCCGATCCTCTTCGTCACATCGGCCATGCGTTCCTCAGTCGTAGACGAGCCAGAGGGGACCCGGAAGCAGCCACGCCAGCGCCTCCCGTAGACGGTCCCGCCAGTTTTCCCAGTTGTGTCCATCGCGCGCCTCGACGAAGCGCACCTCCATCCCGGTCTTCCGCAACACCGGAACGAGCGATCGGTTCTCGTAGATCAGCGACTCGTACATGCCGCAGGTGACGAACACCCGTTCGGCCACCGCGGTCGGTTCGCGGCGGTACTCGTTCACGAAGTCGGCGATCGGGTCGAAGATGGGCCCACGGCCGTGTTCGCCGATGTCGGAGAAGGCGAAGGAGCCGGACTGCAGGAGCAGACGCCCGAAGGTGTCGGGGTAGCGCACCGCGGTCGACAGCGTTGCCACCCCTCCCAGACTCGCCCCCATCAGGCAGCGCCCGGCCGGCTTGCCGGTCAGCGGAAGCGAGCGCTCGAGTTCGGGAATCAACTCCTCGACGAGATAGCGGGAGTGGGCCTCGGACCCGCGATACTGCTCCATGCGGTCCGGCGGGTGCATCAGCCCGGCGATGACGCCGGGGATCTCCAGGCGGTGGATCAGGTTGTCGAGCACGGTCTGGAGTCCCGCGTACTTCAGGTAGTCGCCCCCGTCGTGGACGAGCAGGAGTGGGTACCTGCGCGTAGGTCGAAACCGCGCCGGCCGGTAGAGGGTGACGCGACGCGAGCCACCCAGGGCACGCGATCGGAAGACCCGATCTTCGAGGGTCCCGCTCGGCACGTTCGGGTCGGGAATCGTCCACTCCGGCTGCTCGTAGCCGAACCCGTACGCCACCGAGTTGGCCCCGAACGGGTCTCGGGCGAGGTGCGGGTTGAGCGGGTCCTGGACCCACTCGGTGTGCGCGCCCCGCACGACCTCGAGCTTGTACTCCACCCGCGAGCCCTCGGGAAGATCGAGCACGTCGTACCAGAGGTCCGTGCCGCGAATCCGGTGGAGAGAGCCCGTGGTGGTGAGGCCGAAGATCCAGTGCCTCAAACGCACGGCGTCGGCCTCTCCGCGATACAAGAAGGTGACCCGGGGCCCCTCGGCGAGGGGGACTTCGTGTCGCCCGAGGAAGTCGTCGATCGCACCGGGGGAAGGCGGGGTCCCTGCTTCGGCAGCCCCAACGAGCTCGGCAATGGCGAGGCCATCGATATCGGGAGGAGTCGCCCCGACCTCGGTGTCCGGCACCCACTTCATGCGACCGACCTCCACGGCCCCACGCTACCCTCCTCGTCGAGTCGACCACCCCGGACGTCGACCCACCCCGACCCGTCCCACTCCGCTCGAGTCCCGGGGTCCAACACGACACACGCCGCGGGCGCGAAGCGCCGAGCCATACGGGCGACCCGCCCCGGATCGTCGAGACGCAGCCGCTGACCGGCGTGGGGCAGCGCGACGATCTCGCGGCAGAGCCCCATCCCGGTCTCTCCGACCTCGGCGTGACCCGGACCCCAGGGGGGGCTGTCGTGAAAGAGGACGACCCGCGGCGTCAGCACCATCGCGCCGCCCGACCAGGCCACGACCGGCCGCCCCCCCAGGAGCGGTCCGAGGTGGAAGAGGCGCAGGCGATTGAGCAGCGAGGCGACGTGTCCCCCGGCAACGACCACGACGGACGCATCGCGCGTCGCCTCGGCGATCTGATGGCGGTGGTGCGCAACGACGTCGCGTTCCCCGGGATGCCACCGCGCCTCGAAGTCGGCGCGCAGCCCCTCGATCCGACGAAGATGGTGGGCGTCGAGTCGGCGCACCTGTTCGAGGGCGAAGCGACGCTCCGGATCGAGCACCTCGGCGTCGCCCTCCATGACCTCGAGATCGATCCACGCGTTCATTTGATGCGCGAGTCGCTGATTGTAGGTCCGACGCAAGAGCCGAACGCGGCTCTGCAGCTCCCGGTGTGCCCGCGCGAACTCGGGGTCGTGCCGCCACACCTCTTCGGCGCGACCGTAGAGGCCAAGATTGACCACGTCGCCGCCCAACTCGCGGCGAACCCAGTCGTCGTCCCCCTCCCACTCCTGCCAACCGGCGGTGATCAGGGCGACCCGCCCTCCATCGCGCACGGACGACACCTCGTGGCCGAGTGTGCGCGACTCCCGTTGTGGGCCCAGCAGGACCACGCGACTCATCGCGCCCTCAGTTGAGTGATCTGCCCGATCGCATCGAGCATGGAGCGGAGTTCGTCGTAGTCGGGATGGCGCAATCGAAGCCATGCGTTGGCCATGAAGCCGTCTTCGACGCCCTGGGTGGGCGTGCCTTCGGGCGGGATCCGGGCATCGAGCACCCAGCGGCCATACCGGCGATAGACCTCGTCGAGGCCCTCGCAGTGCGTGATCGTCCCATCGCGGTCGGGCCGTAGGGCGATCAAACCCGCAGAGTAGTTCCTCGACGGCGCCGTCGAGACGCGCCCGTGGACCACCGCACACGCCCACTCGAAGTAGAGATCGAAGTCGTTGGCGGCCGAATAGAGGTCCCACGTGCGTACCCCCGGCGGTCGACAACCGATCTCGGAGAAACGTAGCCCCTTGGGACCGAAGAACCACTCCATGTGGGTGGCGCTCGTACCGATCCCGAGAAGGTCGTTGACCCGCTGCCCGAGCGCCCTCACCTCGCCGTAATGCTCTCCCGAGTCGATGCGGTTGGTCGTGACGATCTGGGGCGAAATCCACCGCGCCCGCATACCTTCGAGCACGTTGGGGTAGTAGTGGCTCACGAAGTCGTGGGCGATCCGGCCGCCGATGGAGAGGGTGTCGTAGAAGCCTTCGTGCCCCTCGACGAATTCCTCGACCGCGACGCTCCCCCCCTGCCCCACGCCGGCCCGCGCCAGCGCCCCCCGCAGTTCGTCGTCGGAATCCACCCGGTCGGTGCCCGAGGCTCCCGCCGCCGACCGGGGCTTGACGATGAGCGGGTAGCCGACGCGGTGCGCGAAGTCGACCAGCGGCTCCACTTCGTCACCTCCGATCGATGAAGCGGTTGCGACGCCGCCTTCGCGGAGCACCTCCTTCATGGCCGGCTTGTCGCGGCACAACCAGGCCGTGCGGACCGACGTCCCCTCGATCCCGAGCGCCTCGCGCACCTGTGCGGCCGCCATCACATGGGCCTCGATCGTCGCCTCGAGCCGATCCACATGCTTGCGACGCGATATCCACTCCACGGTACGGGCGAGGTGTCCGGCGTCCACGACGGTCGGCACCTGCTCATAGTGCAACATCCAGCGGCGCAGGTCGTCGTCGAGCGCGTCCTTCGGGCGCTCTCCGATACCGGTGATCGTGGCGCCCGCGTGATGCAGGGCGCGAACGAACTCCTTCTGGTTGGCCGGAAAGCAGGGTTCGATGAAGACGACGTGCATACGGTGGGGATCGGGAGGGAGCGCGGACGTCATCCGGAGGGGAATCGGCGAGGACAGGCAATCTATCGAATACCGGCCGCACCGCGAGCCGAAACCCACGAGGGCATCCCTCCGTCATTTCCTGTACATTGAACACATCCTTCACCCAGGCGCTCCGATGTCCCGACACGATCACGACGCACTGCCCTACCCGGCCGCCCTGGCCGCCCGCCTGCTCCAGTGGGCGTGGAGGGAAGACGGGCCGGCGGTGATCGGTGATCTGGCGGAGGCACTCCGGCGCTCGCGGCGGAGCGGGTGGAGACGCTGGTCGTGGGGGTGGAGTCAGGTCGTAAGGGGAGCCGTGCACGGCGTCTGGTCGGAGCTCACGCGGCGGCGCACCCGCCTGCGCCCGGGGTTGGCGCTCCGTCTCGCCTTTCGCGGATTGGTGCGGGACCCTGGCACCAGCATCGCGGCCAGCGGGATCCTGGCCCTCGGCCTCGCATCGGCCGCGACGTTCTTCGCGATTCTCCACGGTCTCGATCGCCCCCTCCCCGTGCCCGAGGGAGACCGGATCGTCCGCCTCGACGTCGTGCAGCCCAGTCGCGACGGGCGTTCGGTCGCGGTGACGGGAGCCGACCTCGGGCGGTGGCGCGAGACTCCGGCGCTCGCCGGCATCGGTGGCTCGCGGAGCTTTCCTGCGACGCTCCGCGACCCGGAGCGCTGGGTGTCTCGCGCCCTGGTGGCCGCCATCACGCCGGGCGCCCTCGATCTACTCGAAGTGTCGCCGGTGGCGGGCCGGTTGCCGAGCGGGGCCGACGCCGAGGGCGCCATCCTCCTGCGCTCCGATCTGGTCGAGGCCCTCTTCGGCGATGGCGACGACGTGCTGGGGCGCACCCTCGACGTCGACGGCCGACCCGGGGTGGTGAGCGCCATCCTGCCGGAGACATTCGGCTTCCCCACACGTCACTCGGCGTGGGTGGTGGAGGCACCGGCTCGGCACCCCGCCGCCGTCTACGAACCGGTCGCGCGGTTGGCCGACGGAGCCTCCGAGGCGGGAGCCACCGCGCAGCTTCAACCCCGATGGTCGGCCTACGATACGTACAGGAGCCGAGACGACGCGGCCGGCGTCGTGAGGGTGCGAGGCTACACCGAGGGACGAGGCGAGTCGGGCGAACTCGTGCTGTTCGCGGGCCTCGTCCTGATCGGCGTAGCCCTCCTTCTGATCGCCTGCGCGAACGCCGCCAGCCTGCTGATGGTGCGCGCCACCGAACGCATCCACCTCCTCGGGGTGCAGGCGGCCCTCGGGGCGAGCCGTGCGCAACTCGCCTCGCAGCTCCTGTTCGAGTCGCTCGGGCTGGCCCTCGTAGGCGGGGTGGCGGGTCTCGGGGTGGCGGCGCTGATGGCCGACTACGTGCAGCGCACCATGGGACCGGAGAACTTCGGGTACTATTGGACGCGTGTGGCCGTCGACGGCCCCGTCATCGGGTTCACCGCATCGCTGGTCGTCGGCGCGGCACTTCTGGCTGGCATCGCGCCCGTCGTCCGGGTATTGCGCCGCGACCTTCACGGCGTGCTGAAGTCGGGGCGGGGCAGCGACGGCAACCGTCGAGGCCTCGTGGGGCGCCTCTTCGTCGGAGCGCAGTTGGCGCTGTCTTGCGCGGCGCTCGCGGCGGCCGGGCTGACGGCCAAGTCGATGTCGGCCGCACGCGATTTCGGGCGCGCCCTCGACGGCGATGGGGTCCTGCTCGGGACCGTGGCGCTCGCGGCCGACGAGGCGGAGGGGCGCCGCATCCAACGCGCCGATGTGATCGCCGCCGCGGGCGCCGTCTCCGGCGCCCGCATGGCGACCGTTGCGCTGGGCGCCCCCGGGTTCGGTGAGACCTTTTCGCCGCTCGAGGTCGACGGCGCAGAAGCCGGGCCCGACGCGCCTCGACTCGGCGTCGCGGTCAATGTGGTCGAGCCGACCTGGTTCGAGCTGTTCGACCTCGCCCTGCTCTCCGGGAGGACCTTCTCGGAAGCGGACGGTGCCGACGGCGAACCGGTGGCGATCGTCAATGCAGCGTTCGTCACCCGGCACTGGCCCGCGGGGTCACCCCTCGGGCGCCGCGTGCGGGTCGCCGGCGTTTCCGATGTGTGGGCACGGGTGGTCGGAGTCGTCGAAGGCGCCCGTCTGGGCGACGGTCCCCAGCTGCGCAACGACCGCGTGTACCGACCGCTCGCGCAGGTCGACCTCGAGACGGTCATGGTGCTCGCCGCCGCGGCGGACGGCGACGGCCAGGCCCTGGCCGGCTCGCTGCGCGCCGCCCTCGCCGAAGCCGCTCCCGACCTCCCCCTGGCCGATGTGCGCACGCTCGCGAGTGCGCACGCCTTCATGACCCGCGCGCAGGGCACCTTCAGCATGCTCGCCATGTCGGGCGGCGCCGCGGGGCTGTTCGTGGCTGTGGTCGGCCTCTACGCCCTGCTCGCCTTCCGGGTCCGCCAACGCCGTCGCGAGCTCGGGGTACGCAAGGCGCTGGGTGCCGACCGCGGTACGTTGATCCGTGGCCTCCTTCTCCAGGCCCTTCGCCAGATCGTGCCGGCCACCGCAGTCGGGCTCGGCGTAGCCTGGGTCGCGGCACCACTGCTCTCCGCGATCCTTCTCGGGGGCGATCCGAGGTCGCCCGCCGTCTTCGCCGGCACCGCCCTGGTCTTCGTGGGTTCCGGCCTCGCCGCCGCACTGCTCCCCGCCCTGCGCGCCGGACGGGTGGAGCCCGCGACCGTACTTCGCTCGGAGTGATCCATGGCCAGAGACGATTCTCTCGGGGAGTTCGAGCACCTGGTGCTCCTGGCCGTCCTTCGGCTGGGCGACGGGACGTACGGGGTGCCCATCCGCGACGAAATCGTCGAGCGGGCCGGCCGTGACGTGTCGTTCGGCGCCGTATACTCCACGCTTCGCCGTCTCGAGTCGAAGGGGTGGATCGAGACGTGGATGAGCACCCCCACACCGGTCAAGGGCGGACGGTCGCGCAAACGGGTGCGCCTCACCCCCGCGGGCCTCGAAACGGTGCAGCGAGCGCAGGAACGCCTGGCCCGAATGACGGAGGGGCTGGGCGGAGTCCTCGGGCAGCCGTAGTCTTGGGTGGCGGAGCCGGACTCCGCCCGGCCCACCACCCCTCCCACGCACCCCCATGCCCGACGTCACCTTCGTCGCCCCGTTCTTCGCCGAGACCACGTTGCGCTTCATCGGCGCCGTGGCCGGCCTCGAGGGCGTGCGCACGAGCGTGATCAGCCAGGACCCGTCCGACCGCATTCCCGACGGCCTGCGCCATCGGCTCACCGACCATGTGCGTGTCTCCGACGGCCTCGACGCCGTTCAGATCCTCCGGGCCGTGCGCCAGCTGCGAGGGCGAGGGCAGAAGGTCGAGGTGTTGCTGGGCACGTTCGAGGAGCTCCAGGTGCCGCTCGGCCAGGTACGCGACGCTCTGGGGATTCCGGGGATGGGGGCCGAGACCGCCGAGAACTTCCGCGACAAATCCCGGATGAAGCGGGTGTTGCAGGCCCACGGACTCCCGTGCGCGCGCCATACCCTCGCCACCTCACCGGTCGCCGCCGGCGTCTTCGCGGGCGAGGTCGGGTACCCGCTGATCGCGAAGCCGCCCGCCGGATCGGGCGCTCGCGGCACACATCGGATCAACAGCGGAATCGAGCTCGCGAGCCTCCTGACGCAGATGCCTCCATCGGCCGAGAGGCCGCTCCTTCTCGAGGAGTTCGTGGTCGGAGACGAACACTCGTTCGACTCGATGAGCCTCGACGGTCGCATGGTGTGGCACTCGATCAACCACTACCTGCCCGCTGCACTCGAGGTCGTGCGCGAACCGTGGATCCAGTGGTGTGTGCTTCTACCTCGCGAAGCCGACGATCCTCAGTACGCCGGGATCCGTGACGTCGCCGGCCCTGCCCTCCGGGTCCTCGGCATGGACCGGGGCCTGAGTCACATGGAGTGGTTCCGTCGCGGCGATGGAACCGTGGCGATCTCGGAGGTCGGCGCCCGCCCCCCGGGGGCTCGATTCATGAATCTCATGTCGTGGGCGCACGACTTCGATCTCTTCCGCGGGTGGGCCGAGGCGATGGTGTTCGGGCGTTTCGAGCCCCGGCCACGTCCGTACGCGGCCGGCGCCGCCTACCTTCGAGCGCACGGGACGGGTACGGTAGCCGGTATCGAAGGTCTGGCGACCCTCGCCGAAGAGCTCGGACCGTTGGTCGTCGAGTCCCGCCTGCCGCGACCGGGGCAACCCACCTCGGGCTCGTACGAGGGCGACGGCTTCATCATCGTGCGCGACCCCGATACCCGAGTGGTGAAGGACGCCTTGTGGAAGATCGTCACCCGCCTTCGGGTCGCGCTCGCCTGACCCCACGGCGTGGGCCGGTCGGCTGCACCCCGATACGAATGCACGGATCGCCGACCCGCGGTCCCCAATGGAGACGGTGGTTTTGAACGTATTGATGATTTCGCCCGGCTTCCCCAAGGAGATGAAGTTCTTCACGCGGGGGCTCGCAGCGAACGGTGCGAAGGTGATCGGGCTGGGTGATCAGTCCCAGGATCAGATGCCGCCGATGGCCGCCCAGGCGCTGTCGGCCCACCTGCACGTCTCGTTCGGCGACGAGCAGGCGATCGTCGACCGTGTCGCCGAGTTCGCCGGCCGCGTCCCGATCCATCGCGTCGAGTGCCTGTGGGAGCCGTACATGATCTTGGGCGCCCGCATCCGCGAACGGCTGGGGCTGCCGGGCATGACGGTCGAGCAGACCGTCCCCTACCGCGACAAGGAGGTCATGAAGCGGGTGCTCGACGCCGCCGGGATCCGGACTCCTCACCACTACAGCGCGACCACTCGCACGGGGGTGATCGAAGCCGCCGAAACCATCGGGTTTCCCGTCATCGTCAAACCGATCGCCGGGGCCGGCTCAGAGAACACCTACAAGGTCGCCAACCGGCAGGAGTTGGATGCCGTGTTGCCTGCCCTGCGGGCGATCCCCGAGGTGAGCGTCGAAGAATTCGTCGAGGGCGACGACATGACCTTCGACACGCTCTGCGTGAACGGTCAGGTGCAACACTACAGCATCGCCACCTACATCCCGCGCGCGCTGTTCATGAAGGAAAACGAGTGGGTCAGCCCGATCACCCTCGTGGTGCGTGACCCCGACGCCCCGGAGTGGGCGGCCGGAAAGGAGATGGGATACCAGGTGCTGGCGGCGCTCGGCTTCCAGACCGGCTACACGCACATGGAGTGGTACCGCACGCGCTCGGGCGAAGCAGTCTTCGGAGAGATCGGGGCGCGTCCGCCCGGGGCCGGGCTGGTCGACCTGATCAACTACGCCTCCGACATCGACACCTACTCGGGGTGGGCGGAATGTGTGGTGCATCAGCGGTTCACCCAACCGGTCGAGCGGCGGTACTCCGCAGCCTGGATCTACAAGCGCGCCCGCGGCCACGGCGTGATCCGCCGGTACGAGGGGCTCGAGGCGATTCTCACCGAATTCGGATCGCACATCGTCGACATCGACCTCAATCCGATCGGATCGCCCCGCCGCGACTGGAGGAGCGTGCTGGTAGGCGACGGACTCGTGGTTCTGAGGCACCCCGACGAGGCCACGGCCCGGCGGATGGCCGAACACGTCGCCGCGCACCTCCACATCGTCGCCGGCTGAGGGCGTAGGCGATGGCGCTCGAGCCTTCCCCACCATTCACGACCGTGCGCCCCACTCGCGACGGGCGCGGCGTCGTGATCCTCGATCAGACCCGACTCCCCCAAGCGGAGACCGAGGTCACCCTTCGGACCCGAGCGGAGATGGAGGAAGCGATCCGGCTGCTGCGGGTGCGGGGCGCACCCCTGCTGGGAGTGATGGGCGCCTGGGCACTCGCGGCGCTGGCGACCGAACGAGCTGCCCATGGGATGACGGATGGCGCGCTCCAGATCGCGGCGCTGCGCGACGACGCCGAGGCGCTCCGCGCAACCCGGCCGACCGCGGTGAATCTGGGGTGGGCCCTCTCGCGGATGATCGAGCATGCCGCGGCAGCGCTCTCGACGTCGCCCCCTTTCGACGCAGCCTCCCTCGCCGAGCAACTCCGCGCCGAGGCCGCTGAGATCCACGACGAGGACCGGGAGATGTGTCGCTCGATCGGGCGCCACGCACTGTCGCTCTTCCCGACCGAGCCACCCTCGCTGACCGTCCTGACGCATTGCAATGCGGGCGCGCTCGCTACGGGAGGCATCGGGACCGCCCTGTCGCCGCTCTACCTCGCACACGCCGAGGGGCGCTCACTCAAGGTGTTCGCCGACGAGACGCGCCCCCTGCTCCAGGGCGCGCGCCTGACCGCGTGGGAACTGGCTCGGGCGGGCGTCGACGTGACCGTCATCGCCGACAACATGGCGGGCGCCCTGATGGCGTCCACCCGGGTCGATGCGGTCGTCGTCGGCGCCGACCGCATCGCCGCCAACGGCGACACCGCCAACAAGATCGGGACCTACCCGCTGGCGGTACTCGCCCGCCGCCACGGCGTCCCCTTCTACGTACTCGCCCCCACCTCGACCCTCGATCCGGACACCCCCGACGGGGCGGGCATCCCCATCGAGCAGCGAAGCGAGGGCGAGATCCGCGAGGGGATGGGACGACGCACGGTTCCCCACGACGCAGCCACGTGGAACCCCGCCTTCGACGTCACCCCGGCCGACCTGGTGACCGCCTGGGTCACCGATCAGGGCGTCATTCGCTCCTGGCCTTGAGAGCCTCGAGCTGCTCGTCGGTCGACTCGGGCAGCAGGAGGTTGTCGGCGATACCGGCGATCTCCTCGGCCTCCTCCCAGGCCCGCTCGAGCCGCCACAGCTCGCCCTGAAGCGCCCGCATCTCCTGCTCTTCGTGGAGCGCCATCTCGATCGCCAGGCGCGTCGGAACCGGAAGATGGATGAGCGGCGCAGGTCCCGACTTCTTCCACGACCGCGCGGGGGCTTCGGTGGGTGCCCGCCGCAGGAAGTCTTCCGGGTGGCCAGCGTCTTCGAGCACGCGCACCGCGCGCTGGACGTCGTCGGCCTTTCCGCCCATCGCGTTCACCGCGGGGATCACGACCGAGGCGGCTTTGCGAGCCTCCTCACCGTGCAGCACCAGCGGCTCAAGGGTCTTCCCCCACTTCCGCGATTTCGGCTTGGGGCGAACCAGGAGCGACCACCCCTGCTCGGAGTCGTCTTCGAGGATCTGCATCTGCTGGAGCTGGGGCGTCTTGATCTTCATCACCTCTCCGTCGTCCATCTTCAACCGGGCCCGCACCCGCGTGTGGTTCCAGAGATTGATGAAGTTGCCGCTCTGTCCGAGAAGCACGCTGCTCAGGACCCCGGTGGCGACTCCTCCGATGACGACGCCCCCGATCACCACCCCGACTCCGGTGGCGAGCAGCAGGCGCTTCCGGCGACGGCGTCCGAACTGGTCACCGTACCGCCACGCCGCGAATTCCTCGCGTAGCGGATCGCCGATGCGTACCAGCTCGAGACCTTCGCGGTGTCGCGCGAGCCCCACATGTTCGGTCTGGGCGCGGAGCCGAGTCTCACGAAAGAGACGCTCGCACGCCTCGACGGCCTCCCACCGCTCCTCGAGGGGCGTGAGGTTCCAACGCTCGCAGTGTTTGCAGACCACCCAGAGCCGCCCGCGCGCCGCGTCGAAGGCGAGACGCCTCCCGACTGGAAAGCTCTCGATCAGCTCGTTTCGTCCGAGATCTTTCTTGCAGAACATGCACGTGGTGTACACCGTTTCTTCCTCTTCCCGCGACGGCCGCCTTCAACTGTTTTCGACTACGTGCGAACCCTGAGACGTGTTCTTGGTTCTCTTCGAGGAATGCGAAGGGTGGGATCGGCCTCCGCCGCGCTCGCTGGGATGGTGGCCCTCGGCGCATGCCAGGCGGAGTCGCCCCCGGTCGTCTCCGTGGGCGATGTGGCCTACACCTCCGACGAACTGGTGGGTCTGACCGACGATCGACGCCTTCTGCTCGGGGAGCTCACGGCCTTCGCGATCGCGGTGGCCGACTCGGCCCTCCACGAGCCCGGGGCACCCTGGATCGAGGCCACAGTCACCGATCTGCTTTGGGAGCGCCTGCGAGCCCAGGAGGCGCTCGATTCGGCGGGGGTCGGCGACGAGGTGCTCGAGGCGCGCTACCGGATGGAGCCGGACCTCGAACTGACCGTGCGCCACCTGCTCGTGTTTTCGGCGCGCTACGAGACGGAACCGACCCGAGCGGCTGCCCGGGCCAAGGCCGAAGCGGCGCTGGATCGGATCCGAGCCGGAGAACCGTTCGGAGTGGTCGCGGCCGAGGTGAGTGAAGAGCCTGGGGCGGAGAGCCGTGAGGGCCTGCTCACCCCTGGCCGTGAGGGGTCGTGGGTCGACGAGTTCTGGGCCGCCGCGACCGCGCTGGCCCCCGGGGAAGTCAGTCCCGTGACCGAGACGCAATACGGCTTCCACGTGCTTCGCCTCGAAGCGCGCGATACCGTCGCCTTCGAGGAGGCCCGTCCGGGCGTCGCCCGCGAGGTGGCCTCGCTCATGGGGATCCGAATCGACGGAGTGGAGGGTGTGCCCCTCCCCGACCCCCTCCCCCTCGTTCCCGACGCCGCCGCCTTCCGGGCCTCCGACGACGAGACGGCGAGCATCGCCGAGGGCTCCACGGTCGCGGGTGATTGGGTCGTTCGGGCGAGCGATCTCCACGACGCCGCGGCACTACTCCCCTATGCCGAGTGGCGCCGACTCGACGACGACCCCGCAGTGCGTCAGGCCACCTTCGAGCGGGCGATACGTCGCGCAATCGTGCGTACGGCGGCCCGCTCAGCTGGCATCGGGCTGTCGGACGGGGCCCGGGCAGCGATCGAGCGGGAGTGGACTGCGCGGGGCGAGCAGTGGGCCCTGCAGTTGGGGATGCCCGCCGGCATGCCACCGACCCAGATCCGCGACGCCGCATTGGAAGCGCTCGCGAGGTCGGGGCAAAACGCCTCGATCGCGAGAAACGAGTTGCGCAGCGCCTGGGGCGGCGCCCTGCACCGCTGGTCGACGATCGAGGTCGAGGAAACTCGCCCCGCCTCGAGTCCGTAGTACACGGCATGGCCACGCAATCTCGACGTCGACTGAACTTCATACTGGGCTTCAGCTTGTATTTCGTCGCGGTGTGGTACCTCTGGTACACACCGGTGATCTACCCGCTGAAGATCTTCGTCGTGCTGCTGCACGAAGCCAGTCATGCCCTCGCAATGTTGGCGACGGGTGGCACGGTGAGCCACATCACCCTCGATCCCAACCAGGGCGGGCTCATGGTCGGGGCGGGTGGCTGGGCCTTCCTGACGCTGTCGGCCGGGTACCTCGGCAGCTTGGCGCTCGGCGCCCTTCTCGTGAAGGCCTCGCAGTGGAAGCGGGTGGCGCCCGGCACCTTGCTCGCGCTGGTCGGCGGGGTGGTGCTGGCCCTCACTCTGATCTACGTACGCAATGCCTTCGGGCTATTCTTCGGCTTCGCCTTCGGAGCCTCGCTCGTGGTGTCCGGCCGAAAGCTCTCGCCCGACTGGAGCCGGCGACTGATGATGGGCATCGGCCTCACCTCGGTGCTCTACGCGATCCTCGACATCAAGAGCGATATCCTGGACCGACCCCACCTTCGGTCCGACGCCGCGATGCTGGCCGAGCTCACGGGCATCCCGACGGTCGCCTGGGGGATCATCTGGATCACGATCGCCGTGGTCGCGGCAGGTCTACTACTCCGCTCCGCCTACCGCTCGGCCTGAACTCCGGTCGCAGGGAGGCTTCCGCGGTTCGCCACCCGGGCGCCGCGGCGCCGCCGCATGACGCCATCGGGTTGAACGTTCCGGGGCAGAACGTGTAGGTTGCCGTCGGGAACCACCCCGGTGGTTCACGGAAGGCCCGCAGTTTCCCCGAATGAAGGAGGTGATCCCTTGACTAGTCCGAGTATTCCGTCCGACCTGGCACGGGCAAGCGGTCGCCGATACGGCAACTGAAGTCGTAAACAGCGATTCACGCTGTTCGCGCCGAGATTGGCCATCGCGCCAGGATCGGACCGCGAATGAAGAGCGCCGTCAGGGGAGTCCCCTGGCGGCGTTTCTTCGTGGGGGGTGGGGTCAGGTCGCGTAGTAGTCCGGCGCGGCACCCGGCTTCCACTTGATGTTGCACCCGAGCGATGGCGTCTGCTCCTCGAGCGAGCCTCCCCCGTCGAGCATGTGGTCGACGGCACGGCGGAGATCCCGACCCGTCACCTCCACGCCGTTCCCCGGGCGACTCCCGTCGAACTGGCCGCGGTAGACCAGTGTTCCACCTCGATCGAAGAGATAGAGGTCGGGCGTGCATGCGGCCCGAAAGGCCTTTGCCACCTCCTGCGTCTCATCGTAGAGGTAGGGGAACCCGTACCCTGCGGCCTCGGCGAGCGCCGCCATCGCGGCCGGGCCGTCCTGCGGATAGGCCTCGACGTCGTTCGACGAGATCGCCACCACCTCTACCCCACGTGCCGCCACGTCGGCGGCAAACGCGACGAATCCCTCCTCGATGTGCTTCACGAACGGGCAGTGATTGCACCAGAAGGCGACGACTACGCCGCCGGCGCCGTCGAGCGACGTCGACGACACCCGTTCACCGGAGCGGGGATCCGGTAGGTCGAAGGACGGGAGTGCGGTGCCCAGCGGAAGCATCGTCGAAGGGGTACGGGCCATGGGTCCAGGGGGTTGAGACGCGCGCGTATCTGCCGAGACGAAGATACACCCCCTCGGTACCCCGGGGTTGCGTCCGCTGGAGATTTGTGCTTAATACGAACGTATGAATTACTCCGATCCGATTCCGATTCCATCCTCCGACGACACGCGCACCGCCCTCCTCGCGGCAGCACGCGAGCTATTTGCCGAACAGGGGTACGACGGTGCCTCGGTTCGCGCGATCACGAGCCGCGCCGGAGCGAACCTCGGCGCCATCACGTATCACTTCGGCTCGAAGGAAGAGCTCTACCTCGATCTCCTGACGAGCCTGGTCCGGCCTCTTCGAGACCGGATCATCGAAACCACCTCTCGCCCGGTTCCCCCACTCGATCGTCTCGGCGACGTCGTCGACGCCTACTTCGAACACCTGGCCGAGCACCCGGACCTGCCCCGGTTTCTTCTCGAGCGCATCGCATCGGGGCAGCCGCCGCCCGCTCCGGTCGCCGCCGTCATGGGCGCCATCCTGCAGTCGCTCTCCAGTGTCGTGGCGGAGGGTCAGGCCGACGGGTCGATCCGCCCCGGCAACCCCATCCTGCAATCGCTCAGCCTGATCGCGCAGCCGATCTATCTGACTCTGGTGCAGACGCCGCTCCGACACTTCCTCGGCCTCGACCTCTCCTCGGGCGAACCCCGGCAACGTCTGGTGGCCCACGCGCGTGAGTTCGTACGGGCGGGTCTCGCTGCCGACCTGCCGGAGCCACCGTGATGGGGCGACGGAACGGTCCCCCGTCCACGGCGGTCAGGCGCCCCACCCGAGGGGGCTGTGAGCCCGCGAGGCCCGGCGATCGAACCCGAGCGATGGTGGGGCTCGCCGCCGCAATGGTAGCGTGGGCGACACCACTCCACGGCCAGGGTGCGGCCCCGACCTCCCTCCGCGACGCGCTGGTCCGTGCGCTGGAGACACACCCCTCGATCGAAGCGGCCCACGCGGCGGTCGAGTCGGCCGAGGCGCTGCTGGCGTCGGCTCGCTCCGGCTACCTCCCGTCGGTGTCGGTCGACGGGAGCGTCACCCGCTTCCAGGAACCGATGCTCGTCGCGCCGCTGCACGGCTTCGACCCGGCAGCCACGCCGGACTTCGACCCCACGCTGGTACGGGGACTCCTGGGGGCGCGGTACACGCTCTTCGACGGGGGCGCGCGGCGCGCCGGCTCGGACCGCGCCGACGCGATGGTCGCCGCCTCGCGCGAAGACCGACGCGACACCGAGGCCCGCCTGATCGAAACGACCGCCGAAGCCTACCTGAGTGTACTGGCGGCCCGGGACGTCGTAGCGGCCCAGGAACGCCGTGAGGTCGCTCTGGAAGACGAGGTGGCGCGAGCCGCCCGGCTACTCGACGAAGGCGCCGCGGCCCCCCTCGTCCTGCTTCGAGCAGAAGCCGAACTCGCCTCCGCTCAGGCAGACGGCGAAGGCGCACGCCAAGGGCTCGAACTCGCCCTCACCTCGTTGGCCCGGCTGATCGACACCTCCCCCGCCGAGCTCCGGAGCGTCTCGCTCGACGATCCGGGCCTGCCGACCGACGATCCTCCCGCGTTTCTGGCCCCCGACTCCTCGGTCGTCGACGTCCTGGGGGACGCTCCGGCGCTCGCACGGGCGCAGTCCATGGTAGATGTCGCCGAGGCCGATCTGCGCCAGGCCCGCGCGGCTTGGCTCCCCTCGGTCGAGGCGGCACTGGGCTACAACCTCTTCGCCGGCGGGTCGACCGACCCGGTAGCCGAGTGGCAAGCGGGTCTTCAGCTGCGATATCCGATCTTCACCGGAGGCGCCCGCCGGGGCGCCACGGACCGGGCCGCTGCAGAGGCCCAGCGTGCCCGAGCCCGGGCACGCGTGGTCACCGAGCAGCTCGCGCAGGCCGCCGACCGGGCGCGTACGGCAGAGCGGGAGGCCCGCCGCCGCGTGATCGCGCTCGAAGCCGCCGTGACACGGTACACCGAGTTGGCACGGGTCGAGCGCCTCGCGCTGGACGAAGGCGCGGGCATGCAGAGCGACTGGCTGCGCGCCGAGGCCGGGCTCTTCCAGGCACGTGCGCTGCTGACCGACGCCCGCTTCGCGGTACTGCGCGCTCGCCTCGCCTGGGGTCGGGCGATCGGACACCTCGATCTCGACTGGGTCGACACCCTCACGGAGACGAACCCATGAAGCGACTCCCCTTCGTCGTATTGCTCGCGAATCTCGCCCTGGCCGCATGCGGCCGCACCGCGACGACCGTCATCGAGGCGTCGGGCACCGTAGAGGCCACGGAGGCCGACCTCGGCTTCCAGATTCCCGGTCGACTCGTCGCCGTCGACGTACTCGAGGGAGCCACTGTCGCCGCGGGCGACACCCTCGCCCGCCTGGACTCCGCCGAACTCGAGGCGGCGGTGGCCGCGGCCGTCGCGAGCGTCGCGGCACAGCGCGCTCGACTCGATGAACTGGAGGGCGGTCCGCGGCCCCAGGAGCGGACCAGCGCCCGAGCTGCCGTCGCCGCCGCCATCGAGGCGGAGGAACAGGCCCGCCGAGAAGCAGATCGGGCGCGGCGACTCCACGAGGGCGGCGCCCTGTCGGATCAGGCAACGGAACAGGCACGCACCCGCCTCGAGGCAGCGACGGCCGCGCGCATCCAGGCCGAACAGGCTGCCACCCTCGTCGAAGAGGGCCCGCGCCGGGAAACCCTCCAGGCGCAACGCGCCCTCGTCGAACAGGCCCAGGCCTCGCTCGCGCGGAGTCGTTCGCTCCTCGCCAACGCGTCGCTCGTGGCTCCACAGCCAGGCCTCGTCACCGTGCGGCACCGCGAGCCCGGAGAGATTCTCGCAGCGGGCCTTCCGCTCGTCACTGTCATGAGCCCCGACGACCGCTGGGTGCGCATCTACGTGCGGGGCGACCGCGTCGGCCGGGTGTCGCTCGGACAAGCGGCCGTCATCACCGTCGACGCCTACGCCGACCGCAGCTTCGAGGGTGTGGTCGCCTTCATCGGCAGCGAGGCCGAGTTCACTCCGCGCAACGTCCAGACCCCCGACGAGCGCACCCAACTGGTCTACCCGGTCAAGGTGCGCATCGTGGGCGACGAAGAACTCGCCTTGAAACCAGGGCTCCCGGCCGACGTCGTGCTCGGCGACACCGAGGACTCCGGGTGACCGCGGTATCGCCCGTCGTCGAGGGCTCGGTGCACCTCGAGGCGCTGACCCGTCGTTTCGGGCACGACACTGCGGTCGATGGCCTGACCTTCTCGGTCGACGCGGGGGAACTGTTCGGCCTCGTGGGCCCCGACGGGGCCGGTAAGACCACGACGCTGCGGATGCTCGCCGGCGTGCTCCGCCCCTCGTCGGGCGACGCCCAGGTTGCCGGCGTGTCGATGGCCACCGACCCCGAGGCGGCGAAGCCCCACCTCGCCTACATGGCCCAGCGCTTCGGCCTCTACGAAGACCTCACGGTCGCTGAGAATCTCGCCTTCTACGCCGATCTCTTCCGCGTGCCCCGAGGGGAGCGGGCGGGGCGCCTCGAACGGCTGTACGCATTCTCCCGCCTCGACGAATTCGAAGACCGCCTCGCCGGAGCACTCTCCGGCGGAATGAAGCAGAAGCTCGCCCTTTCCTGCGCACTCATTCACCAGCCGGCGATCCTGCTGCTCGACGAACCGACCTTCGGCGTCGACCCGATCTCACGGCGCGAACTCTGGCAGATCCTCGGTGAGATGGTGCGCCAGGGCACGACTGTGCTCGTGTCGACGTCGTACATGGACGAAGCCGAGAAGTGTGACCGCGTCGCCCTTCTCAACGACGGGCGGTTGATCGCACTCGACACACCCGAGACCCTGCGCGCCTCCTTGCCCGGGACTCTGTTGCAGGTCGAGGCACCCGACCCGCGCCGGGTACGCGATCGACTCCGCGCCGACCCACGCGTCGCTGGAGCGGCCCTCTTCGGCGACCTCCTGCACGTCGTGATCCACGACGGCCACCGGTGGTACGATCTCGCCCGCGATCTCGCCGCAGCCGGCCTCACCGTTGCAGGGGCGCACCCGGCTCCCCCCTCGATGGAAGACGTCTTCATCCACCGAGTGGGTCGCGCCGACACCCCCGCCGGATCCGACGCCGATGGGACCCGGCCGCCCCCCGTCGACCGTCGAGGCCGGGATGGATGAGCGTGTCGACCGTCGAGGCCGGGGTGGGTGAGCGTGCAGACCGTCGAGGCCGGGGTGGGTGAGCGTGCAGACGTACCCGTGCGGGTGGCCGAGCTGACGAGGCGATTCGGTGACTTCGTCGCCGTCGACCGGGTCACCTTCGAAGTCCAGCGCGGCGAGATCTTCGGCTTCCTGGGGCCCAACGGCGCCGGCAAGACCACCACCATCAAGATGCTTACCGGCCTGCTCGAACCGACCGGGGGGCGTGGCTGGGTCGCCTCGCTCGACGTACGCAGCCAGCGCCCGGCGATTCGGCGCCGGATCGGCTATATGTCGCAGAAGTTCTCATTGTACCCGGACCTCACGGTCGACGAGAATATCGAACTCTTCGCCGGGCTCTACGGCGTCACCGGTGGCCGCTACCGAGAGCGTCGAAGTTGGATCCTCGAGATGGCGGATCTCGTCGATCAGGCCGATCGCGTGACGGGGGCGCTCCCGCTCGGCTTCAAGCAGCGGCTCGCCCTGGGCACCGCCGTCATTCACGAACCGCCGATCCTGTTTCTCGATGAACCGACCTCCGGCGTGGATCCGATGGCGCGGCGACGTTTCTGGGACCTCATCGACGATCTCGCCGCGCATGGCCGTACGATCTTCGTCTCGACGCACTACATGGAGGAGGCCGAGTACTGCCATCGGCTGGCTCTGATGAACCGGGGAAAGCTGATCGCCCTCGACACGCCACGGGCGCTGCGGGAGGCTGAGTCGCAACGCAGCGACGCGACCGCTCGGGATCGCGCCGCTGAACTCCCGTCGCTCGAAGACGTCTTCGTGCAACGCGTGGCGCGCGAGGGCGGGGCCCGAGTCGGATGAGGAACCGACCGGCCTCCCTGAGCCCGACGCGCCTGCGCGCCATCTCCCGCAAGGAGTGGATTCAGCTGAAGCGCGATCCGAGGAGCATGATCCTCGCGTTCGCCCTGCCCCTCCTCCTGCTCGTCTTCTTCGGCTATGCCATCACCTGGGATGTCGAAGAGATCCGGCTCGCGCTCGTCGATCACGACCGCACGTCCACGAGCCGCCAGCTCGTGGAGGCACTCGAGGCGAGCAACCTCTTTCGGGTCACCGCGCGACCCGCGAGTGAATCCGAGGCCGACGTGCTCCTCACCCGCTCCGAGGTTCGGGCCATCCTCATCGTGCCGAGAGGCTTCACCTCGCACCTGCGGGGCTCGGAGACGGCGACGCTCCAGGTACTGGTCGACGGGAGTGATGCGAACACCGCCACCATCGCCCTCAACTACGCCGAGGCCGTCGTCGGGGGCTTCTCGAGCCGCATCACCTCCAGGGGAGGGGGTCGGGCGCCGCCCGTCGCCGCGGAAACCCGCGTGTGGTACAACCCGACGCTCGCGTCGCGCAACATGATCGTGCCCGGCCTGATCGCGGTGATCATGTCGATCATCGCGGCCATGCTCACCGCCCTCACCATCGCGCGGGAATGGGAGCGGGGAACGATGGAGCAGTTGGCATCCACACCGGTGGGCCGGGCCGAGGTCGTGCTCGGCAAGCTGCTCCCCTACCTGCTGATCGGGCTGTTCGACGTCGCCCTGACCGTCGTGGTCGGGATGTGGATGTTCGGGACCCCGCTCAACGGCAGCATCGTCGAGCTCGCACTCCTCACCCTGCTCTTTCTGACTGGCGCACTCGGGCTCGGCATCTTCATCTCGGCAGCCGTCAAATCACAGGTCCTCGCCACCCAGGTCGCCATGGTCGCGACCTATTTGCCGGCGGTCCTGCTCTCCGGGTTCCTCTTCGACATCGCGTCCATGCCGGGCCCGCTCCGAGCGGTGACGTTCCTGATCCCCGCACGATACTTCGTGACGGTCACACGAGGCATCTTCCTCAAGGGAGTGGGGCTGGAGGTGCTCTGGCCACAGGCGCTCTTCATGGCGGCCTTCGCGGTCGTCGGGCTGTCGCTCGCCACGCGGTCCTTCCGCAAGGAGCTCGACGTATGAGCGACCACGGCACCGAATCCGGGCGCGGAGCGACCCCGAAGACGCGCTGGGCAGCCCTCCGGACACGCGGATCGCGTGTGCGCGCCTTGATTCGCAAGGAACTGCGCCAGCTCTTTCGCGATCCCAAGACCAAGCGAGTCATCTTCGTCTCGCCGATCATCCAGCTCGTCCTTTTCGGATACGCGGTCAACACCGACGTTCGCAACGTTCCGACCGCCCTCGTCGACCACGACCGCTCGGCTCTGTCGCGGGCGTTGGTCGACGCATTCACCGCGTCGAGCTACTTCCGCATCGTCACCACCAGCGACGACCCTTCCGCACTTCGGCGTTCGCTCGATCGCGGCGATGCGGTGGTTGGCCTCCACATCCCTCCGGGCTTCAGCGCCGACACCCGGGCGGGCCGAGTGGGCCGCATCCAGGTCCTGCTCGACGGCGGCAACTCGAATACTGCGACGGTCGCCCAGGGGTACGCCCAGCGGATCGTGCAGCAGTTCGCCCTCGAGCAGGCCGCCACCGCGGGCGCCGTACCTCCGGGCCGCGTCGATCTCCGAGCCCGTGCGTGGTTCAACCCCTCGCTCGAGAGTCGCGTCTACAACGTGCCTGCGGTGTGCGGGGTCATCGTACTCCTGATGTCCCTCCTGCTGACCGCGATGGGGGTCGTGCGCGAGCGCGAAATGGGAACGCTCGATCAGCTCCTCGTCTCCCCTCTCGCTCCCGGTGAGCTCATGCTCGGGAAAACGATCCCTGTCGCGGCCGTGGCGATGGCACAGCTCGCGATCGTCGTGGCCGTCGCGCTCCTGTGGTTCGACATCCCCCTGCGCGGCTCGGCCATCCTGCTCCTCGCCGCCTCCGCCCTGTTCATCCTGGCCGGTCTCTCGGTGGGCCTGTGGATTTCCACGGTGAGCCGCACGCAACAGGAAGCCTTCCTCACGATGTTCCTGTTCATCCTGCCCGCGATCATCCTCTCCGGCTTTCTATACCCCGTCGACACGATGCCCGAGCTCTTCCAGCATCTGACCATGGCCAACCCCCTTCGGCACTACCTCGAGATCGTTCGGGGACTGTTCCTCAAGGGCTCCGCCGCCGCCGACCTGGTCGAACAGTTGGCGATCCTCGGCGCCATGGCGATCGTCGGCTTGTCGACCGCTTCGTGGCGCTTCCGGCGTATGCTCGCCTAGCGCCCCCCCTCACTCCTCGCGCAGCACCACGATCGGATCGACCCGCGTCGCGCGCAGCGCCGGGATCCACGACGCGGTGACGGCCACCCCGAGCAAGAGGAGTGGCACGACCACGAAGGTCACGGGATCGCGCGCAGCGATCCCGAACAGCAGCGACTCCATGAGTCCCGTGAGCCACCACGCTCCGGCCAGGCCGATCACCAGACCGATCCCCGCGACGGCGAGGCCGCGCCCCAGCACAAGGCGCCGCACGGTAGATGCCTCCGCCCCCAGCGCCATGCGGATCCCCATCTCGCGTGCACGCTGCGCGACGGCGTACGACATCACGCCGTAGGTGCCGACCGCCGCCAGCATCAAGGCGAGACCGGCGAAGGCCCCGAGGAGCGTCGTGAGGAAGCGCGGCCGAGCTCGGGCGCCTGCAAGCACGTCGTCGATCGTGCGGAGACCGGCGATCGGCAGGGTCGCATCCAGCTCGGCAACGACCCTGCGCACCTGCGGCATCAGCGTCTCGGGCGGCACGGCCGCCCGGACGACCACGTGCATCGATCGCTGCACCATCCCGTAGACGTCGGCCACCTGTTCGCCGACGAGATAGAGCTCGGTCCCCGCGGGAGCGTCCAGCCCCCCCTGCTTCACATCGGCGACCACACCCACCACCTCGAACCAGTCCTCCCCCCCACAGCACGGGCGGATGCGTCGGCCCACTACCTCTTCGCCCGGATAGAAGACCCGCGCGAGCGTCTCGTTGACGAGCGCCACCGGCAGGGTTCCCGCTCGGTCCCCTGGCTCGAAGGCGCGTCCCCGGACGACCTGTATGCCCATGGTCTCGAGATAGGGGCCCTGCACCGTCTGGTAGTAGTCGACGTTGTGCGCCGGCCCCTCCGGCAACCGCTCCACACCCTCGAACTCGGTGTCGTTGGCATTCAGGTCTCGCAGGGGAGGCAGGCCGTTCATCGCGGCCACCGACACCACCCCGGGTAGCGCGCCCAGTCGCTCCCGAAGCCGTTGGTGGAAACCCGGCCCGTCCATCGCGTCGGGGTACGACTCCGCCGGCAGGAAAAGCTCGAAGGTCAGAAGTCCATCGGCCTGGAAGCCCGGATCGACCGAGGTGAGCTCGGCGAAGCTCCGGATCAGCAACCCCGATCCGAGTGTGAGAATCAGCGCCAGAGCCACCTCCGAGATCACGAGCAGCGCCCGGAGGCGAACGCGCCGCCCGCCCGATGTAGTGCGCATACCGCCGTCGCGAAGTGTGCCGGCCGCGGCTCCCGTCGAGACGTGTCGCGCGGGTGCGAGTCCGAAGAGAACCCCCGTGAATACGGCGATCCCGACGGCGAACAAGAGCACGACCGGATCGAGGTCGACTTCGTTCAGACGAGGCAACTCCCCGGGTCCCAGCGCTCGCAAGGCCCGCAGGGAACCCCACGCGACGGCCAGGCCGACCGCGGTCCCGAGTGTGGCCAGCACGACCCCTTCGGTCAGGAACTGCCGTAGGAGCCGGCCCCGCCCCGCGCCGAGGGCCACCCGCACCGACACCTCCTTCTGCCGAGCCTCGGCCCGGGCGAGGAGCAAATTGGCCACGTTGGCGCAGGCGATGAGCAGCACCAGCCCGACCGCCCCGAGGAGCACGAACAGCGGGGTGCGTACATCGCTGACCACGACGTCCTGAAGGGGCGTCATCGACATCGGGTGGTTGTCGGGCGTGGGCACGTGCCCGTCTCCGGGGTTCGCCTCGCTCCACCCCGCCACCAACTCGGCCAGCTCGGCCTGGGCCGCCTCGACGGCTACGCCGTCGTTGAGTCGTCCCACGAGATTCAGAAAATGCGACCCGCGCGACCCCGGGTCCGACGGATCGAGTGCGAGGGGACGCCAGAGCTCGATGCCCTCGTCGTTCAGATCGAAGCCCGCGGGCATCACACCGACGACCGTCGTGCGCACCCCGTCGAGGTCGATGTCGGCCCCTACGACGGCCGGATCGCCCCCGAAGGTGCGCTGCCAGAGCTCGTGCGAAAGAACGGCGACCGGTGCGGCGCCGGCGATGTCTTCATCTCGCGTGTAGACGCGACCGAGGGCGGCCGGCACGTCGAGCGCCTCGAAGACCTCGGCGGTCGCGTAGGCGCCCGGAACCCGCTCCGGCCTCTCGCCCCCTCCGACGCTCGCCTCCGACCCACGATAGGCCCCGATCGTCTCGAATGACCGGGCGCGCTCCGACAGCTCCAGGTACTCGGGAGGAGACACCCAGAAGGTCTCGAAGCCCATCGACGGAAACGCCGACGAAATCGACGCCAGTTCGTGCGAATCGGGATACGGGAGTGGCTCGAGCACCACCCCGCGCACCACGCTGAAGATGGCGGTATTCGCCCCGATCCCGAGTCCCAGGGTGACCACCGCAACCGCCGTGAACCCCGGCTGACGCAGCAGTCCCCGAATCGCATGCCGCACTTCCCTCGCCCATCCGTCCATCATGGCCCCCTCGAATCCAATGGAACCCGCCGTCGTCCACACACCCCACACCCACAGCAGTCCACCGCCCAGACCCATCCCGCGTCGGCGCAGGTCGTGAAGGTCGGCTTGCCACTCTTCGGTCCAGCGTTCCCGCTCGTCCGGGGGCACCATGATCCGACCCACCGCGAGCAGGAGCTGCAGGAGGTGGTCAACCACCTGCGCCACCCCCGGCCGGGTCCCACCCGGACTCACCCGCGAGGAACCGCCTCGCATCAGCGAGACGCTCGGCCGCCCGCGCCGCCAGCGTCCGGCCCGACTCGGTCAGGCGATACGTGCGGCGTCGAGGCCGGCCCTCACGGTGGGCCGCCTGCTCGTCCTCCCACTCCGAGGTGAGGTGCCCGTTGCGCTCGAGTCGGCGCAGCGCCGGATAGACCGTGCCCGAGGGCAACCCCGAGATCTCCATCACCTCGAAGCCGTGGCGGCTTCCGCTGGCGAGTACGCACAGGATCAGAGAGGTTGCGTGCGTCAATCGAACGGTCATGGTCGGTCACCGGCCCGAGAGGGATGATCGTCTTCTACATAGGGTAGGACGTCTTCTACATAGGGTCTGTTTCACTCGTGCGCCAGTACGTCGTATGAATCATCCGCGTCGCGTCGTGTCTCTGGCGTGTTCGAACACCGAGATCGTGGCCGCTCTCGGCTGTGCCGACCGGCTCGTCGGCGTCGACGACCACTCCGACTATCCCGTCGAGGTGGTCGCGCCTCTGCCGAAGGTGGGACCCGATCTCGACATCGATGTCGACCGTGTGGCCGCGCTGAGGCCGGACCTCGTCCTGGCCACCCTGACGGTGCCCGGACACGAACGTGTGGTGGAGCGGCTCGAGGCGGCCGGCCTCCCGTTCATCGCCCCTGAACCCGTCTCACTCCTCGATGTCTATCGAGACGTCCGTGACATCGGAGCTCGATTGGGTGTCGCCGAGCGGGCCGAGAAGTTGGTCCGGGAGATGCAGCGGAGGATCCACGACGTGGACCGCCCGTCCGAGGCGCGCCACGCGCGTCCGATCATCGTCGTGCAATGGTGGCCCAAGCCGACCATCACTCCGGGACGACGGAGTTGGATCACCGATCTGATCCACGAGGCGGGAGGACGTGCCCTCCTCGCCGACGAAGACGTGAAGAGCCGCCCCGTCGCCGACGAGGAACTGGCGGAGCGCGCGCCCGACGCGATCGTGATTTCCTGGTGTGGGGTCGAGCCGAGCAAGTACCGACCCGATGTGGTGCTCCGAAACCCCGCACTCGCCGCAACGCCGGCGGTACGAAACGGGCACGTCATCCCGATCCCCGAAGGATGGATGGGCCGCCCCGGGCCGAGGCTCGTGGAAGGCTTCGACGCCCTGCGCGAAGTGGTACGAGCCGTGAATAGGGCGCGCGACGGGTCGAACTGATCGTGTCCGCCGTGTTGCGTGCCCTCGCCCGGCGACGCACCCTAGTCCGTTCTCACCCGGCCTTCATCGGTACCTACCCCGAGCCCCAGGAGTCCCAGCATGCGCCCTCGTCATCGTTTCGCGATCCTGACCGCCGCCCTCGCGGCCGGCACGATGTGGACGACGGCCTGCGGCGGGGCCGACACCGCCGACGGTGAGGCCGAAGCCGATGAGATGGCGTCTGCCCTGGAGGACGGCGCTCGGCTGAACCCGCTCATCGCGCTTCACGAAGCCGACGAGCCGGTCTTTGGGCTTTACGCGCCGCGACCCGGCGGCGGACCCGCTCGGGGCGATGCGCCGCCTCCGCCGGTCAAGACACCCTCGGAGCGCGCGGCCGAGACGCTCGGCTACACCGAAAGCGACTACGTCTTCGATGGCAGCATGGAAGGCGGATTCGAAGAGGCGTTGCCGGCCTTCGTGGAGTTCGCCGAGGCGCTGATGGACGCGGGGGCCACGGCGAGCACGAACCCTCTCGTCGTGAAGATGGCCAAGATCGACGACTACGAGCAGGCCGCGCTCGAGGTCGCCGCACAACTCGACGCCGGCGTCAGCGGCATCATGTTCGTCGAGGTGGAGAGCGCCGAAGAGGCGCAGGCGGGTCTCGACGCGATGCGCTTCGAGAGCCAGGGCGGTACGCGCCCCGACGGCGAGGTCGGCATGGGTCCCGAATACTGGGGCATCGATGAGGACGAGTACCTCGAGCGCGCCGATCTCTGGCCGGTCAATCCCGAGGGCGAGCTGATCAGCTGGGTCATCGTAGAGAGTGCCGAAGGGCTCGAAAACGTTCGGGAGATCGCCGCGGTGCCTGGCATCGGCGTGCTCTGGCCCGGCGCAGGTACGCTGCGAGGCCTCTTCACCACCACCGACGCCGACGGAGAGCGCGTCTTCGATGAGGAGGGGTGGGAAGGGGCCATCCAGAGCGTCCTGTCGGCCTGTCAGGAGTTCGACGTGCCGTGCGGATTCCCGGCGAATGCGTCCGACATCGAGATGCGAATGGAGCAGGGCTTCAGCGTGTTCGTGATGGGGTGGGGAGACGCCGGCTTCGAGACGATCGACATGGGACGGAGCCTCTCCGGTCGCTGACCTGCCGACGATACCTCCTCCCCCTCACCGCGAGGTGCACGTGCGCATCGCTCCCCTGGCTCTGCTCGCCCCCCTCGTTTTCGCTGCGGCCTGCGGCGACGACGATCCCATCGAACCCGCGACCGGCGAGTTGATCGTGCAAGCCCGCTCGGTGACGGATCTCGAACCGGTGGGTCCGGCCGCGACCGCCGCCGCCCTCCAGGAACGGGGCGACCCCACCAGCTACGTCGTGGGCTTCTACCGCTTCTACCTCGCGTCGAACGCCGACTGCTCGTCGCCGGTGCTGCTGGGTTCCAACCCCGGCATCCGCGAGCTCGACCTTCTGACCGACCCCGTCCTGTTCACCGTCTCGGGTACGCCCGGCGACTACGATTGCATCGTGATGCGGATCTCCGACGTGTTCTCGTTCGTCCCGGAAACGAGCTTCGGCCCCTGCACGGCTGGCGTCACCTACCAGGTCGACACCTACTACGACGGCGAGAGCGACTTTCGCGACGTGGACGGGAACCCGATCGCGGGTAACGGAAGCGACTCGGCGCCCGTCGACGACCAGATCGACGTCTTCTTCACCACCAACCCGTCGGCCGTGATTGGTCGTGGATACTCTCCGAACCAGGTGGTGCCCCTCGAACGGGGTGCCACGCTCCCGGGCACGTCGACCTTCGTCTACGACGTGCGTGGGCAGGTCAGCAACCAGAACGGCGAATGCCGATCCGCCGGCGGCACCTACACGTTCCGCTAGTGTCCCGTTTGAGAAGTCCGGTGCGTCTCCTCGACCATAGGGACTTTTCTAACGGGACACTAGCCATGGGTCGCGACCACGTCTGGCCGGCTTCGCTGGCCGTCGGCCGCTGAACGAGGCCATGGCCGAGGAGGATTGGGGCGCGGCGTTCGCGTCGGCGGTCCAGAGCGGCGACGCCCAGGCCGTGCGACGCATCGCCGCCGAATGGCAGGGGCTACGAGACATCATCGACGAGGCCCGTTTTGCGTTTGCCGCGCCGGCCCTCGTGTTCGCTGCCGGACAGCGCAATCGCGCCCTCGTCGACGCCCTCCTCGATGCCGGAGCCGATCCCGACGCTCGCTCCGAGTGGGATGCTGGCCCCTACAGCGCACTGCACAGCTGTGTCGATGGACCGAGCCCCGAGAGTCTCGCGCTGGCCCGGCACCTGGTGGAGCGAGGCGCGACCCTCGACCTGCACGCCGCCGCCGGGCTGGATCGCACAGACATCGTGGAGGCCTGTCTCGACGTCGAGGCGGCTCGGGTCAACGAGCCCGGGCCCGACGGAGCCGCCCCCCTCCACCTCGCGGCCTCTCCAACGATGGTCGCTCTGCTCGTCGCCCGTGGCGCCGACCTCGAACAGCGCTGCGTGGACCACCGCAGCACCCCGATCATGTGGTCGGTCGACGGACGAGCGTCCGTCACGCGGGCGCTGCTCGAAGCGGGCGCCCGCCCAGACCTGTTCATCGCCGCGTTCCTCGACGAGCCCGCCCTGGTCGACACGATCGTCGCGGCCGACCCCGACGCCATCGACGTGACCGTGCGGCCCGGCCGCTCCCACTCCCACCTCGGGGGCGGTGACAAGTATGTCTGGGCGCTCGACTTCGCCGATACGCCCCACGAGGTCGCCCGGCGGCGAGGCCATGCCTCGACCTACGACGCCCTGATCGAGCACAGCCGTCCGCCCCGGAGACTCGTCGCGGCCTCCCGCCGCGGAGATGTGGACGAGGTGGCACGAATCATCCGCGCCCATCCGGAGCTCGCCACCGCTCTCGATGCGTTCGACGCACGGGAGGCACTCCTGGGCGACGCCACCGCCGCAGCCGTGCTTCTCGACGCTGGGATGGATCCCGACCGACTCGACCACGGCGGCAGTACCGCCCTGCACCACGCCGCATGGCGGGGCGAGATCGACCTGGTCGGCACACTACTGGCGCACGGGGCCCGTACCGACATCGTCGACGCGACCCACCAGTCGACCCCGATCGGATGGGCCGACTACAACGGGAAGGCCGAGGTGGTGCGGATGCTCCGCGACCACGCCCGGCCGTAGCGAAACGGCGCGATCAGCCGCCGCCGTAAATCGGCACGCCGGGGAATGTGAGGCTGAAACCGTACCAACGCGTGAAGACCTGCAACGGTCTCCGATCCGTGGCACGCCCCCCGCCCGCCGTGTAGAGCACACCGCCCTCGATTCTCTCGCCGTCGTTCAGCCGGAGCACGTTGTCGTCCCACTCGAAGCCGTCGGCCTCGGTGAAGTAGGCCGCGAGCGCACGGGCCGTAGGATCGAGATACACGAGGATGCCTCGCCCGTCGTAGCGCCCGAGGATCGCATTCCCTTCGGCCAGCACGGTGTCGTAGGGATAGTAGATCGCCTGGTCGCCTCCCCAGACCCCGAGTCCGAGATCCATCGTGGGACGACGGTCGTCCTCCCGTTCGATCGTGGCCGAGAAGAACTGCGACAGGCCGCCCCGCACACGCGCCAACAAGCCATCGAGCTTCAGGTTGTCTTCTTCCCACAGCTCCCTGTCCGAGAGCGCCACGACCGCGTCGGAATCCTGAAGTAGCGCCTGGGCCACGGTCGTTTGTTGAAGCGCGGTGACGTCGAGCGACGTGCCCACCATGGGTCCGTACACGGCCTCTCCCGTCATGTGATCCCAGAACGTGCCCGACTCTTCGTCTCGCATGAGGAAGAGACCGTCATACAGGCCGTGCTCCGAGAAAAGGTGCACGTCGCCGGCGATGCTCGGAGCCATCCTGGCTCCCGAATTACACACCACTCAGAACGTCACCATCCAGGGTTCACCCGCCATGTCGCCCTGCGCCACGTGGTGGTACGACATCTGGCTCGTGACCAACGCGAGGGTCTGCCCCCCGGCCTCGAACACGAGCACGGGAGTGTCGTTCGAGACGTCTCCACGTCGCAGAACCGACCGCAGCGGTTCGAAGTCCGGATCGCGAAGGGGGGTGAAGATCGGCTCGGAACCGAGAAACGCTCGCTCGGCATCGAAGCCCTCCTTGCGAGGCAAGTCCGGATCGACCGTAAGCTCGGGCGGGGCGGTCTGGGCCGAGAGGCCAGGTGCGACGAGCAGTCCGAGAAGGGCGGCGCCCCCCCAGCGGAGGGCTGGCGCGCGACGTGTGGTGGCCATGGACGGACTCCTGGGATTCGAGGTCGGCTCATCGTACGAATCGATGGCCCGGATGGACAGTTCCGCGGCTTGCAGCCCGCGCTGGACGAAGCTTCGCAGCCTTCACGGCTCTCCGGGGTGGCGAGCCCTCGGGGTCATCGATATCGTCCGCGCTGGTTCCTGGGCCCTCCCCCCCTCAGAAACTAGAGGTTCGAGACTCCGTGAGCCCGCTTTCACGTGAAGCTCGCATTCCCGGCCGCGTCGTCATCTCGTGGACGATGTCGGGTGGGATCCTGTTCGGCATGGTCGGAACCGTGATGACCATGACGCAGCAGCTTCCCGGTTACGACTTCTTCATGACGCTATCGGGCGCCTTCGTGGTCGGCTCGCTGGTCGGACTCGGGCACGGCTTCGTGCTCGCCCTCTTCTCGAAAGACCGCGGCACGCCCTTTTCCGAGTCGTTTCGACACTCGCTGACCGGCCTGCTGTATTCGCTCCTGGCCGTACCGGTGGCGTTTCTCGTAACCCTCTGGATCGGCTTCGCCTTCTACTTCCAGATGGATCCCACCACGAGCCGACTCCTGGGAGCCATCATCGGCGGGTGGATCGGCCTCTCGGTCCTGATGTGGACTGCCTGGGAGACCTGGAGGGCGCTCCGGGTGATTCTCGCCGCGTGGCCCGACTTCGGGACCGCCATCGGCGTCGTGTCGGTGGTGTTTCTCGTGCTCGTCTGGTTCTTCAGCTCATTCTACCCCTACATCTTCCAGGGGGCGTATAGCCTGCGACAAGCGATCTTCGTATCGGGGGGGATCGCGGTCTTGATCGTCGGGCCCCTCGCCACGCTCGCGCTCGTGGGGCTCCGCAAGGTGATCAAGATCCAGAAGCTGATCCGGCGCCTCGAAGAGGGCTCGTAGCGGGCCGAGGCGCTGCCGTCAGTGCAGGGTCGAGGGCAGGACGTCGTTGACGATCTCGACGAGGGTGGCCACCTGGATCGGCTTCGAGAGGACGCGGGCGATTCCGGCGGCTCGCGCCAGCCGCTCCGCCTCGGCATCGATCCATCCAGAGAGGAGGACGACGGGCATCGTGGCTCCCGCGGCGCTCGCGCTCCGCGCCAGCTCGATTCCGGAGATGCCCGGCATGGTCATGTCGGTCACCATGACGTCGAAGCCCTGCGGGTTCGCCTCGATCTCGGCGAGCGCGGCCTTGGATTCGGTGTGCACCGTCACGTCGAAGCCCGCCCGCGTAAGCAGGCGCGCGATGACCCGCACCACCATGGCCTCGTCGTCGACGAGGAGCACGCGGCGGTGATGTCGAGCATCGGCTCCGGAAGGAGGAGCCGGCGACGGGGTTGAATCGGGGGTGGACGTCATGACGGAGTCGAGTACGGATCGTGCGGAAACGCTTCCGCTGCTGCGTTGGAATATCGGCGCTGCTGCGGGTTCCTGTAGAGATGACGTTTGTGCCGAGAACGTCACGATCCGCTTCGCTCGGCTCGGCGGATCGGCCGGCTTCAGGCGTGGATCTCGTGCGCCTTTCCGGCCCCCTTCGGCACCCGGATCTTGTCGAGCATGATCTGCACGGGCTCCGGCGGCGGGGGCGTCACTCGCGATACCACCCAGGACACCGCGAAGTTCAACAGCATCCCGACCGCGCCGATCCCCTCGGGCGAAATCCCCCACCACCAGTACTCGGCGGTGTCGGCCGCAGGGTTCACGAAGCTGAAGTAGACAATGTAGCTCGCGGTGAAGGTGAGTCCCGTTACCATCCCCGCGATGGCGCCTTCCTTGTTCATGCGGCGCGAGAAGATCCCGAGCAAGATCACCGGAAAGAAGCTCGAGGCGGCGAGGCCGAAGGCGAAGGCCACGACCTCGGCCACGAAGGCTGGAGGATTCACCCCGAGCCATCCGGCCACGATCACCGCGACCCCGGCGCTCACCCGCGCCGCGACCAATTCGCCCCGCTCGCTGATGTCCGGCATCAACCCGCGCTTCAGCAGGTCGTGGCTGACGGCCGACGAGACCACGAGCAGGAGTCCTGCCGCCGTCGAGAGGGCAGCGGCGAGCCCCCCCGCCGCCACCAGGCCGATGACCCATGGGGGCAGATCGGCGATCTCGGGATTGGCGAGCACCATGATGTCGTTGTCGATCCTCAGTTCGTTCTGAACCGGGGCCCCGGCCGCATCGGTCGCGAAGGGCCCGACGTACTGGATCACCCCGTCTTCATTCCGATCGTCGAAGGTGATGAGGCCCACGCCCTCCCAGGTGGAGAACCACTCGGGCGCCTCGGCGTAGGGTCGCTCCGAGACGGTGGTGAGGAGATTGGTGCGGGCGAACGCGGCAACGGCCGGCGCCGTCGTGTAGAGGAACGCGATGAACAGCAGCGCCCACCCCGCCGAGATGCGCGCATCCCGCACGCGCGGCACAGTGTAGAACCGGATGATCACGTGGGGAAGCCCCGCCGTGCCCACCATGAGAGCGGCCGTGATGAAGAAGACGTCGATGGTCGACTTCGTCCCGTCGGTGTACGCCGCGAACCCCAATTCGGCGTGGAGCCCGTCGAGGCGCTCGAGCAGCGGCAGACCGCTGGCGAGGTCGGCCCCTCCGAGGCCGAACTGAGGCACGACGTTGCCGGTGATGAGCATCGACAAGAAGATAGCGGGCACCAGATAGGCGAAGATCAGGACGCAGTACTGCGCCACCTGCGTGTAGGTGATCCCCTTCATTCCCCCGAGGACGGCGTAGAAGAAGACGATCCCCATGCCGATCACGACGCCGATCCCGACGTCGACTTCGAGGAAGCGCCCGAACACGATCCCCACGCCCCGCATCTGGCCCGCGACGTACGTGAACGACACGAAGAGGGCACATACGACCGCGACGAACCGGGCGAGCTGCGAGTAGTAGCGGTCGCCAACGAAGTCCGGCACCGTGAAGGCGCCATACTTGCGCAAGTAGGGAGCCAGCAGAAGCGCAAGAAGCACATAGCCGCCGGTCCACCCCATGAGATAGACCGAACCATCGTAGCCCTGGAACGAGATCAGCCCGGCCATCGACAGAAACGACGCCGCCGACATCCAGTCGGCCGCGGTGGCCATGCCGTTGGCGAGCGGCGACACACCGGCCCCCGCGACGTAGAAGTCCTTCGTGGACTGCGCCCGCGACCAGATCGCCACGCCGATGTAGAGGGCGAAGGTCACGCCGACCAGGGCGAAGGTCCACGCCTGAACCGTCACGGAGCGTCACCCTCGTCGACACCGAAGCGCCGATCCATACGGTTCATGAGCACCACATAGACGAAGATCAGCGCCACGAAAACGTAGATGCTGCCCTGCTGCGCGAACCAGAACCCGAGAGGCACGCCCGTTCCGGGGAGCATCACCCGATCGAGCACGTCGACGAAGAGGATGCCGGCGCCGAACGAGACGGCGAACCACACGAAGAGGAGAATCAGGACGAGGCGCACGTTGGCGCGCCAGTAGGCCTCGTTCGAGGACGTCCGATCAGCCACCGGGGTCTTCGTCGTACGTCTCCTCGGGGATGCGGAAGCCCTCCGCCAGTTCGGGCTCGAGGTCGTCGTCGAGGATCCGGTGGGCGATGTAGTCCCCTAGAACCGGCCCCTGCTTGAAGGCCTCGGCGGAGCCGGACCCGGTGATCCAGGAGTTCTGCCAGTCCGGATGCAGATCGATCACGAAGTTGCGGCTGGGCCCGCTTTCGTAATGGCAGGCGCGGGTCTCCAGGATGGGCTGATCGGCGAGAGCCGGGAACCGCTCCTTCACGAAGTCGAGCCCGCGCTGGAACCCTTCCTCCGGGATCATCGCCCTCGACGAAACGTCCGGATCCTCCGGAGAACGCCCCCCCGTGCGCACGCGGAAACCCCGATGATCGGGCGGAAGCGCCGGCCACCCGGTGCACCCCGGCACCCCGTAGCTCGGAAAGTTGGGCCAGTTGAAGGAGCTGTCGCCGGGCGGCGTCCCGAAATAGAAGACGTGGCCCATCGGGATGCGCAGGCGGTTGCCCATGGGGTTGGGCAACACCTTGCCCAACCAGGGACCGCAGGCCCACTGGAAGACGTCGGCCGAAATCGGGTCCCCGCCATCGACCGTGATGTCGAGCAGGCGGCCGGCCTCCACCCGTCCCGGGGCCGCTCGGCCGATGGTGATCGTGCCCCCCTCTCGCTCGAAGACGTGCGCCACCGACTCGATCGATCGTCGCGCGCGCACGACCCCCGCCTGCGGTTCGTAGAGCGCGACCGTCATATCGTCGGAGCGAATCTGGGGGAATTCGCGAGCCACCACGTCCATCGACGGCTCCTCGTACTCGATCCCGAGCTCGTCCCAGAGCGCTTTGGTGCGATCGAGGTAGGGCTGGGGCTCCGCGCGGAGGATCAGGTCTCCGGTGGTGTAGAAGAAGGGAGCCACCCCACCGCCCGCGTTTTCCTCGTCCCACTGCTTCCAGCGCTTGATCGCCTCGTTCGCCCAGCGGGCCCACTGTATGCCGTGCGGACGATCGCCGTAACTCGTGCGGACACCCCTGGTCTCGCCGCCCGACGTCGCGCGGGAGTTGCCGGGACCGTAGAGGTCGACGACCTGCACCGAAGCGCCGAGGCGCTGGAGGTACAGCGCCGTCCACATGCCGAAGACGCCGGCCCCGATCACACACACGTCCGGCGCCTGACCCGAGCGCACGAAGGGGGCCCGGCGAGGTGTGGGCGTCGGCTCGGCACCGTGCGATTCCGCCGGCGTAACGACTCCCGCGAGCACCGCCCCGGTGCCCGCGCCGGACAACTCCAGAAACCGCCGACGATCGATCTTCGACATCGCTCAGTACCCCTCGGGCAGCGCAAGCGCCACCAGTTGGGCCGGCTCACCCGGGCCGGCGCAGGACAGCAGGATGTATGGACGGCTCTCGTGCACGTCGGTCATCGGCGCCGCGCGGGTCGGCACCGGAGGGTCGATGATGGGTGGCTCCTCGCCGGCGGAGCAGAGGCGCTCACCTCGGCGAGGGTGAATCGGCGGATCGGCCGGCTCGGGTCGGACGACCTCACGGGGTCGGCGCGGACGCGGGCACAGGTGCGCCGGAGGGCTTCTCGATCAGCAGCCCCGAGAGAATCTCGTCGTCTTCCGGGAGGGAAACGGAGCCCGCCGGGAATCCATTGAGGTCGAGCACGTAGGCGGTAATCGCCACGACCTGCTCCCGAGGGAGTGTGCCCGGATTGTCGTCGGGCATGGTCTCCTGGACGAGCCGTACGAAACGACCGACCGTCGAACCCTCCCACTCGAAGAAGAAGTCGGAACCCCGGAACTCGAAGGTGTCGTGACACTCCGCGCACACCTGCCGGAACGCCTGCCGCCCCGCCGTCGCCTGCTCGGCCGTGAAGGCGCCATCCGAGAGCGACATTGCGGAAGCCGCCGGAGCCGGAGCGGACGGCGCCTCGGCGGCGGGGGCGGGCGGAGCGGCCGCCGGGGAGGGACTGCCGGAGGGAGAAGCCGAAGGAGCGCAGGCCGAGAGAGGCAGGAGCGCGGCGGCCATCGCGAGGGGCGAGCGTAGGGAGCGTAGATCCAAGTGCATGACACTGAGGGTTCGGGCGAGATCGTCTCGGTGACGTCACGCCAACCGAGGGCCCAAGATGTGGACCGCCTGGTGCCGCGGGCAAGAACCCGGCTCGGCTGGCTCGAAACGCACCGGGCGCATCGAAACCGGCGAGGCGGATCGACTCAACTCGGATCGGCGACCCCGTCGGCGTCCTGATCGGTAAACGCCTCGAGGGATCCCCGGATCCTCGACTCCACCCGTGCCGCCACCACGGGATCGGTATCGGCACCGGCGGGATCGATCAGCGAGCCGTCGTCTGCGCGGAACCACGACGCCGGGTCGAGGAGCAAGGTGACGTTGCGCGTGCGGCCCGGCAGGAGATCGAGCCCGCGCAGATCGACGGCTCGGTATTCGTCGAGTCGTCGCTCGAACACGAAGGCGACGTCGTCCCACCAGCCCTCGACCCGAACCGAGACTCCATCGAAGCCCGGATGCGACGCAAGAAAGACGTCGTCGGGGGGGGTCCCAGGTACGGGGGCGTGGAAGGTCAGGCTCAGTTCGTCGTAGCGGCCGGGCTCGACCACACTGGCCACGAGGGACCGCACCGAGCCGTCGAGGGGCGCCTCGAGAAGCGCCGGGCCGGACTCGAGAAGCTCGGCGTCACCGAGCATGATGTCGCCCACCACGAGAGCGACCCGATCGAACCGCAGCTGATGGTTTCCGTCGACCACCGTGGTCGACGACACTCCCGTCGCCGCGACGGAGAGACTCACGGCGGCTGTGGCGGCGGGTTCGACACCGTTCTCCGCACATGCGACGAGCGCGACGCACGCCGAGGCCACGACACCACCTCGGAGGCGCGAAAACGACCTGGCTCGATGGGCAGAGGGAAGCATACGGATCCAGGACAGCGACGAAGGGCACGCCACGGGAAGTGCAGCTTCCGTGCCATCCGGGGGAGCCCTGGGGCGCCCCTTGACGACATATATTTCAAGATTAAACTATTTGGACGTTCCACCTTCTTCTGGACCCGATGATGAACGATCTCGCCACCTCCGGTTTCCACCACATCACGATGGTGTCGACCGATGCGACTCGAACCCTCCGCTTCTACCGCGACCTGCTCGGGATGGACCTCGTCAAGAAGACCGTCAACTTCGACGATCCGTCTGCCTATCACCTCTACTTCGGACGGGGTCTCGGGGACCCGGGAACGATTCTGACCTTCTTCGAATGGCCGCGTAGCCGGCGCGGACATTGGGGAGTGGGCGGCGTGCACCACCTCGCCCTGGGGGTCGCCGACGCAGACGCCCAGCTGAAGTGGAAGCGCCGTCTCACCGATGCAGGGGTGGCGGTGAGTGGACCGCTCGATCGAGGCTACTTCTCGTCGATCTACTTCGCCGATCCCGACGGTCAGGTGCTCGAGATCGCGACGCACGGCCCCGGCTACGACATCGACGAACCGGCCGACGCTCTGGGCCAGCGCCTGGTCACCCCACCCGCCGAGCGGCTCCCCGAAGGACGCGACGCAGGCGGCATCGCCGAAGCGTCGTGGCCCGAACCGGTCGACACGATCACCGACGACATGGTGTTGTCCGGCATCCACCACATCACCGGAATCACCGACGACCTCGAGCGCGCCCACGACTTCTACACCGAGGCCCTGGGACTGCGCCTCGTGAAGCGAACCCTCAACCAGGACGATGCAAAGACCGAGCACTGGTTCTGGGCGCACTACGACGGATCGGAGGTGTCGCCACGATCGTCGTACACGCTCTTCGGCTGGCCGGGGTCGAGCTACATCGCCCGTCCCGGCGCCGGCCAGACCCATCACATCGCGTTCCGGGCACGCGACGCCGACGAGCAGCTCGCGTGGCAGGACCACTTGCGCTCGTTGGGCGTCGACGTGACGCCCGTGCAGGAACGGTCGTACTTCCAGAGCATCTACTTCCGAGCGCCGGACGGCCAACTGCTCGAGATCGCCACCGATGGACCCGGCTTCGCCCTCGACGAACCGTCCGACGGCCTGGGTCGTGACCTCATGCTGCCGCCGTGGCTGGAAGTGTCGCGCTCGGCGATCGAGACGAGCCTGACGAAGCTCCCGACCCGAGGTTAAACTTCGACATGGACGCTCATCCGCCATTGCGATTCGAAATCGAGGGGGGCGACTCCGCTCGCGACGGATCGACGGCGCTGGTCCTCTTGCACGGGCGAGGCGCCGACCGGCACGACTTGCGCGGGGTGTACCCCGCCCTTCCGACCGGCACCGTGCTCGTCACGCCGGAAGCGCCCCACCCAGGAGCCCCGTGGGGGTACGGCCCCGGGTGGGCGTGGTATCGCTACGTGGCCGACGACCGCGTGGTGCCCGCCACGCTCACGCGGTCGCTCGAGTCGCTGGACGCCTTCCTGGGAGACCTCCCCTCGACGCTCGGCTTCGAGCCGGCCCGGGTCGTCCTGGGTGGCTTCAGCCAGGGAGGGACGACGTCGCTGGCGTACGCACTGACCCGCCCCGGTGCCGCGGCTGGAGTCGTCATGTTGTCGGGGTTCCTCGTCGATGCCCCCGAGGCCGTGCCCGTGCGGCCCGGGGCGCTCGACGGAGTGCCCGTCTTCTGGGGACACGGCACGCACGACCCGGCGATCCCCCTGACGCTCGGCCTGCGCGGGCGAACCTCACTCGGCGAGATCGGAGCCGACGTCACACCCCACGACTACCCGATGGGACACCAGATCAGTACGCGCGAGCTGGCTGACCTCGCCGACTGGCTTCGAATCAGGGTCGACGGTCGAGAAGAAGCCTGACCCCGACGCGCAACCCGGCGTGGAGGGCGTACCCGCCCGACCCGTCGGTATCGAGCGTCGAACCGACGACGTCGCCGTACCAGATCCACGCGCCCTCCACGGCGCCGAGGAGCGACAGGCGCTCGTCGATCGGGTAGGCCACCCCGACCTCGGGCCCCAGCAGGAGGCCGACCTGGCGGACGCCGTTCGCTTCACTCGTGCCCAGTAGGGCGTGCAGGCCAGCACGAGCCTGAATGTGCGGCGTCCACTGCCCACGGGACTCGAACTGGACTCGGCCAGCCAGGCGGACGCCCGCCTCGGCGACCGCGGTGCCCTCGACCCGCGGGTTGAAGCGTCCGTAGTGGGCTTCGACGATCAGGTGACGGCCTTCCGCGACCTCGGCCGTACCGGCGGCCATGACACGCCACCCTGGGCGTAGGACGTCCGACTGCCGCCCCACCCAGGAGAGCCCGCCCAACCAGAGCTCCCCAGCGTCGAAGGCATCGAATTGGGCGCGCAGGCCATCGGGTCTCACGAGCGAGCCGACGAGGAGCGCCGAAGCCACCACGGGCACCGAAAACACACGCATGCGGAACAGGATGGGCCTCGCCTCCCCTTCGCGCACCCCCCGCTCACGCCCCACCCGACCGGCCGGCGACCCACCCGCGATCAGGTGGATCGAAGGCGATCTGGCCAAACTCGCGCACGAGGGGTACGGCGCCTCGATCTGGTCCACCGCGCGAGGCGTGCCGAAACTCTGTATCGTACGCCCCCCCGCGTTCGTCGTCGGGGGCGCACACCCCTCCAACAGAAGGCCCACCGGTGCTCGAAAACCTCGATCTCGACGTCTCGATCGAAAAGAAGGAGGGCGACGCCCGCATCTCGCGTGCACGGTCGTGGCTGCTCCGTCTCCAGCGCACCTGCTGGCGCGAGGGGGTCTCGGCGCTGATCGCCTTCGAGGGGTGGGACGCCTCGGGTAAGGGCAGCTCGATCCGAGCACTGACGCGCCGGCTGGAGCCACGCGGTTTCGAGATCCACCCCATCCGCGAGCCTCGCACGCTCGAGCGGCAGATGCCGTGGCTGTGGCGCTTCTGGCTGAAGGTACCGACGTACGGTTCGTGGGGAATCTTCGATCGAAGCTGGTACGGGCGCGTCCTCGTGGGGCGGGTCGAGGGCCTCGTCGACGAGAACTGGGCGAAGACCTATCGGCAGATCAACAACTTCGAGCGTCTGCTCGCCGACGATCGGTACGCCGTCATCAAGTTCTTCCTTCACATCGATGCCGACGAACAGAAACGTCGCTTCGACAGTTTGAGTGCCGACCCGCTCACGGCGTGGGAGGTCGAAGCCGAAGACTGGGCGCGGCACGAGCGCTACGAAGAGTACCTCGAGGCCAAAGAAGAGATGCTGGCGGCCACGGAAACGGAGTGGGCGCCGTGGAGACTCATCGCGGCGACCGATCGCCGGTGGACCCGCGTTCAGGTTTTGGAAACCGTCGTCGAGCGGGTCGAGGAGCAGCTGACGCGACTCGGCGTCGACCTCCCCTCGAAGGAGGCGCTGGAGCCGGTCGACGAGAATGGGTACGACGACGAGGATGTTTCACGATGAGTGACTACAAGAGCGCGCTCATCGACGCACAGTTGCGCCTCCGCCAGCACGCACGCCGCCTCTACGAACGACGTCGATCGTTGGTCATCGTGTTCGAGGGGTCCGACGCCGCGGGCAAAGGCGGCGTGATCCGACGTCTGACGGCACGGCTCGACCCGCGCGGGTATCACGTGTACGCCATTGCCGCCCCGAACGGCGACGACGGCAACACCCACTACCTGTGGCGGTTCTGGCGACGGCTCCGCCCGCCCGAGGAGAAGCAGATCATCGTCTTCGACCGTTCGTGGTACGGCCGCGTATTGGTCGAGCGCGTCGAAGGCTTCGCCGCCGAACGGGAGTGGAAGCGTGCGTTCCGAGAGATCAACTCGTTCGAGCGAATGCTCGTCGAGGGAGGAGTCGTGTTGATCAAGTTCTGGCTCGCGATCGACCCCGACGAGCAGCTGCGGCGGTTCAAGGCGCGAGAAGAGACGCCGCACAAACGTTGGAAGCTGACCGACGAAGACTGGCGGAACCGCGAAAAGGCCGCCGAATACGAGGTGGCGGTCGACCAGATGTTGCTGAAGACGAGCACGCCCCCCGCCCCCTGGTACGTCATCGACGCAAACGACAAGCGCGCCGCCCGGCTGGCGGTGCTCGAGCGCGTGGTCGGCGTGCTGGACGACACCCTGAACGAGGGCGCCGACGCCCCGACGGAGAGCTGAAGTGAGGACCCCCGCCGACGCCGTCCCCATTCCCGAACCGTCGGCCGAAGGCTCCTTCGACCTGTCCGACCCGGCGCTCTACCTGAACCGCGAGCTCACCTGGCTCAACTTCAACTTCCGTGTCCTCAACGAAGCGCGCGACGAGCGCACGCCGCTCCTGGAGCGCGTCAAGTTCATCGCGATCGTCGGTAGCAACCTCGACGAGTTCTTCATGAAGCGGATCGGCGGACTCAAGCAGCTCGTGTCGGCGCGAATCCAGGACGTCACCGTCGACGGACGCACTCCGGAACAGCAAATGGCCGACGCTCTGGCGATGGTCGCCGAGCTCGAGGGGCAACTACGGCAGACGTTCGAAGAGTTGCTCCCCGACCTCGAGGAGGAGGGCTTCGCGGTGCGCCGCTTCGACGAGTTGACGGCCGAACAGCAAGACGAGGTCAGAACCGACTACGTCGACAACATCTACCCCCTCGTGACGCCGCAGGCGACGGACTCGGCCCATCCCTTCCCCTTCGTCTCCAACCTGTCGCTGAATCTGCTGGTCACGCTCCGGCACCCGGGCGATACGCAGGAGCATCTGGCCCGGGTGAAGATCCCGATCAGCCCCGGCGTGAATCGTTTTCTGACCACCGGCGAGGGACGGGTCTTCGTGCCCCTCGAGAGCGTGATGGCCGCCAACCTCGACCTGCTCTTCCCGGGCATGGAGGTCGTCGCCTGCGAGCTCTTCCGCGCGACCCGGAACGCCAACACCGAAAAGGACGAGGAGTCGGCCGACGACCTGGTCGAGCTGATCGAGTCGGAGCTGCGTGAGCGCAGGCTCGCCCCGATCGTGCGGGTGGCGATCAGCAGCGACATGGACGCCGTGCGCAAGGGGATGCTCGCCGCCGAACTCGGCCTCGACGAAGCGGCCGACGTGTTCGAGGTGGGAGGCCTGCTCGGCATGCGCGACGTCATGGAGCTCACACGGATCGACCGCCCCGACCTCAAGGACGCCCCTCACCATCCCGTCGATCATCCCGACCTCACGACCGACGGTTCGATCTTCTATACGATTCGCGAAAAGGGGTCGCTCCTGCTGCGGCACCCGTACCAGTCGTTCTCGACCTCGGTCGAGCGCTTCCTCGAAGAGGCCTCGCACGACCCGAAGGTGCGCGCGATCAAGATGACCTTCTATCGCACCTCGGAGGATTCCAACGCCGTGCGCCACCTCAAGGCGGCCGCTCGCAACGGCAAGCAGGTGGCCGTCGTCATGGAGATCAAGGCCCGTTTCGACGAAGAGGCCAACCTGCGCTGGGCCAACGACCTGGCCAGCGTCGGCATCCACGTCACCTACGGGGTGGTGGGTCTCAAGACGCATTGCAAGGCGATCCTCGTGGTCCGACAGGACTACGACGGGGTGCGCCGCTATGCGCACATCGCCACCGGCAACTACCACGCCGGTACCGCCCGGCTGTACTGCGACGTGGGACTCCTGACGTGCTCGAAGAAGATCGGGGCCGATCTGACGGAGCTCTTCAACTACCTGACGACGGGCTACAAGCCGCGACGCAAGTACAAGCGCGTGCTCACAGCCCCGAAGGGATTGAAGGCGGCGATTCTCGCCAAGATCGACCGGGAGATCGAACACCACGCGGAGGGACGCGGGGGGTCGATTCAATTCAAGATGAACGCCCTCGAAGACGTCGACGTCTGCCGGGCGCTCTACCACGCCTCCCAGGCCGGCGTCCGCGTCGACCTCATCGTGCGCGACACCTGCCGCGTGCGACCCGGCCTCGAGGGGTTGAGTGATTCGATGCAGGTCGTCTCGATCGTGGGACGATTCCTCGAGCACGGCCGGATCTACTACTTCGCAAACGGGGGCGAGGAGGAGTACTACATCGGCTCGGCCGACGCGATGCGCCGTAACCTCAAGAGTCGAGTGGAGGTCCTCACCCCGGTGGAACGACCCGAATTGCGGGAGGAACTCCGCTTCATCATCGACGCGCAGCTGGCCGACCAGCGAGCCGGATGGCTGATGCAGCCCGACGGGAGCTACCTCCAGCGACAACCCGAGTCGCCGGATCACGTGGACTCGCACACCGCGCAGATCCACCGCGCCGAGGAGCAGCATCGCGAAGCCACCCGGCTGAAGCGCCGTATGGTGCGCAGTGTGCAGGAGGGCGCCTTGCCTGTGGGTCCGGAGCTCGATTGAGCGCCGCAGTGTGGCGCAAACCTCTCCGACCTGTCAGGTTAGGCGACTTTGCGTCCATCCCTCCGTTCGGATCCTCCACGTGCGCCTGCCACGCATCGTACCCTCCCTCGCCCTCTTCGCCGCCGCGCTGGCCCTCGCACCGGAGTTGGCCGCCCAGTCTCGCACGACATCGGCGATCCGCGGCCGGGTGACCGGTATCGACGGAGCGGCCCAGATCGCGGCCACCGTCATCGTCGCCCATCAGGAAACGGGGGCGAACCGCAGCGCCATCACCAACGAGCGCGGCGACTTCCTGATTCTACTCCTGCAGCCCGGTGGCCCCTACGAGGTCACCGTGCAGGCGCTGGGGTTCGCCGAGGAGCGCCGCGAGGGGCTGACCTTACAGGTCGGTGAGGTCACGACCCTCAACTTCGTGTTGGCGCCCCAGGCCGTCGACATCGAGGGGGTCGACGTCGAGGTACGACGCGACGAGATCTTCAATCCGGCACAGGTCGGACCGGCCACCCTCCTCAACGAGCGCATCGTCGAGTCCATGCCGGTCCTGTCGCGTGACATCACCGAGCTGGCGCTCCTGAGCCCACTCGTGAAGACGACCGAGTCGGGCGGCTTCTCGGTCGCAGGACAAAACGACCGCTACAACTCGCTCCTGATCGACGGCGTGCTCAACAAGGACATGTTCGGGCTGACGTCGGGGGGAGTCCCGGGTGGACAAGCGGGCGCCAAGCTGCTGCCCCTCGACGCCGTGACGCAGTACGAGGTGCTCGTGGCCCCCTTCGACGTGCGCCTCTCGGGGTTCACCGGGGGCGTCATGAACGCCGTGACCCGCTCGGGCACGAACGACTGGCGGTTCCGCGGGGCCGCCGTGGCCCGGACCGAGTCGCTGATGGGCGATCTCGTGCTGCCCACCGGGCCCGTAGAGGCATCGGGCGTCGACCGGTCGCTGATCGCTCTGTCGGCAGGTGGTCCGGTGAAGCTGAACAAGGGGCACTTCTTCGTATCGGGCGAGTTCGAGACCCGAAATCGCCCCCCCTCGGGATACAACCTCTTTCGCGACGCACCCTCCGTCGTGAGGATCAGCCCCGAGTCGCTGACCTCGCTCCAGACCGAGGTCGAGAATCAGTTCGGCATCGATACGGGTACCGGCGAGGTGTTTCCGCTCGGCCAGGAGCTGTCGAACGTCTTCGGGCGGCTGGACTGGAACTTCGACGGGGGCACGCGCCTCACGGTGCGCAACATCTTCTCGCTGACGAGCAACGACGAAAGCCCCAACCGAACGGCCTTCGAGGCCTACGAACTGTCGTCCAACGCGGTCATGCGGCGCTCGCTCTCCAACACCACCTCGTTTCAGCTCTTCTCACCCATCGGCAACTCGCTCGCGAACCAGTTGGACCTGAGCGTGCAACGGGTGAGCGACGAAACGACACCCGTCAGCCGGGTGCCTCAGATCGACGTCGACCTGCTGAGTTCGATCGACGGCGCATCCTTCGTACGGCCGGTGCGGTTCGGAGGCGATTTCTTCGGGCAGGAGAACAACCTCGAGCAGACCACCCTCCGGCTGACCAACGCACTCGACATCACCCGCGGCGACGACGTGCTGACGCTGGGGGTCACCGCGGCCTACTACGACATCGCCCACACCTTCCTGCCCGGGGCGGGCGGCGAATACTTCTTCGCCCGCGCCGCAGACGTCGCGACCAACGCTCCGCAGCGCTTCCAGGTGACCCGCACCGCCGAGGGCTTCGACCCGACGGCCGACTTCGGCGTGCTCGAGTGGGGCGGCTTCGTCCAGCACCAGCTCAACGCCGGCCAGGGGTTGAGCATGCGGTTCGGACTCCGCTTCGACGTGCCGCACGTGCTCGGCTCCCCCGACACCAACTTCGAGGTGCTCGACTTCTTCGGGTACGACACGGGAAATCTGCCGTCGGGCAACCTGCTCATCTCGCCGCGCTGGGGCTTCAACTGGCAGAGTGAGGGCGAAAGGCGCTGGCAGGTGAGGGCCGGCGCCGGGATGTTCGCCGGCCAGCTCCCCTACGTCTGGTTGGCCAACGCCTTCCACAACGACGGGGCCCGGTCGGTGACGCAGATTTGCGAGGGCCGCCGCACCGACGAACCGCCCACCGGCAACGGCGTGCCCGCCTACGTGCCCGGGAGCCTGCCGACGTCGTGCGAATTCGGTGCATTCACCGAAACCAACTCCGTGGTGGTGCTCCCGGGCGACTTCCGCTACCCCCAGGATCTGAAGTTCTCGGTCAGCGGAGATCGCGAAATCAGCGATCGCCTCAGCGCGACCGTCGGTGTGCTCTTCAGCAAGGCGATCAACCAGATCGGGGTCCAGGAGCTCAACATCGAGGGTGGCGCCCCCGCACCGGGCTACAGCGAGCTCGGCGGCTTCGAACGCCAGTTCTACCGGCCCCTCAACCCCAGCTTCGGGCAGGTCCTGGCCATCACGAACGACGGTGAGGACTGGGCGGCTACCTTCAGCGCCGAGGCGCGCGGTCAGGTCACCGACCGGCTCAACCTGCAGGTGGGCTACGCGTACTCGCGCTCCTGGGATCGGATGAGCCTGATGTTTGCCGACATGGCGTCCAACTTCGGGTTCAACCCCGTCGAAAACGCCGCAAACGACCCGGGGCTGACGCGCTCCAACTTCGACCGTCCGCACAAGTTCGTGGTGGCCCTCTTCGGCACCCCGTTCCCCGGACTCGATGACACCGAGCTTTCCCTGCTGTACACCGGTCAGTCGGGGCTCCCCTTCTCGTACGTCTACGCCGCCGATGCGAACGGCGACGGGTATCCCGGAAACGGAGGCGCCTTCGATCGGTTCAACGACCTGCTGCACGTGCCGTCCGACGCCTTCGACCTCCCGGCGCCGCTGGGATCGCAGCAGCTGATGGCGGCCGCGATGCGACAAGATCCCTGCATCGCGGAGTACATCGGCGAAATCATGGACCGCAACGCCTGCCGCGCCCCCTGGCAGAACAACCTCGACCTCCGCCTGGCGCAGACCTTCCGCCTCGGCGCCACCGAGGTGCGGCTGGAGGGGGATGTCGTCAACGTGCTCAACCTCGTGAATGGACAGTGGGGCCGGATCGAATCCATCCGACCGATCGCGCCGGTCCTCGAGGAGTGCATCGATTGTGGTAGTCGGGTGGTCCGGTGGGGCGGCGCGGTGCTCCCACAGCGGGGCGACGACGGTGAGCTGCGCGTCGACGAACCATGGAACGTTCTCTCGCCGGAGTCGCAGTGGCAGATCCAGGTGGGGGCCCGCGTCACCTTCGGCGGAGCGGTCCGATGAGCCGGCGCAGCACCCCCGCTCGGACGGCCCGGCGCGGCATCACCGATCGGAGCGCTGGGCGCGGCACCACCGCTCGGACGGTCGGGCGCAGCGCCCCCGATCGGACGGCCCGGCGCGGCACCCCCGATCGGAGCGCCCGGCGCCGCGACTCGCGTATCGCCCGTCTTTCGTCCATCGCCATGGTGGTCTTGTCCGGCGCGGCGTGCGAGAGCTTCCAGCCGGAATGGGTGGAGACGCTGTCGCTGCGCCCGGACTCACTGCACATCTCGATCGGAGAGACCGCCTCGTTCGAGGCCATCCCCCTGAGCGAGCGCGGTGATGAACTGCTCGATCGGGCCGCCCGCACCGAGTGGACGCTGACCGGTGGCTCCGTCGCCTCGCTCGATGCCCAGGGCGCGACGGGCCAGGTGACCGCGACGGCACTCGGCTCCGCCCGCGTGACGGCGCGTCTCGGGCGGGGCGAGGTCCGGGGCAACGTCTACGTCCAACCCTCGGGTCTCGACCGCATCGCCATCGTGCCCGACCGGATCGAGATCGCGCCGGGTCAGCGCCCCCGGGTCGAAGCGCAGCTGTTCGATGCCTCCGGGGCGCTGCTGTCGCCCGAGGGCTTTCGTATCTCGTGGAAGTTCGTCGACACCTCGATCGGTTTCGTGGGCACTCCCATCGGTCCGAGCGCCGACCTGCTCGGTCGCCGGACGGGGACCACGGAGCTGCGCCTCATCGTCGGGGACCGCTCAACGGGAATCCCCTTCATCGTGCGTTGAGGCCGGCCACCGCCGGTCGGCCGGCCACTGCCGGTCGGTCGGCCCCTGCCGGTCGGTCGGCCACCGCCGGTCGGTCGGCCCCACGGCGCAAAGACCAGCCCCCAGCCGTGAGGCCGGCCACCACCCCTCCGATCAGGAGATGATCGGAATCCCGCGGGCGCGGAGCTGGGCGTTGAGCGCCGGCAGATCGACTTCGAGCAGCTCGGTCATCTGTTCCTGGGCGTCGATGAAGCGCGCCTTGAGCACATCGTACACCTCCGACTGCTGCGCCGTGGGCGCGAAGTCGGCCGAATAGCGCCCCACATCGCTCCCGAGCGCCGACATGCGCCCGTAGAGCTTCATGGGGCCTCGGAAGGCGTCCTCACGAGCTCCCGACAGATCGAGGTCGAACAGCTGCGACTCCACCTCCAGCAGCTTGTCGCGGAACTGGCTGGCCGCTTCGGCGACGGCCTCGGCATCGGCTTCGACGCGGGTCAGATCCTGCAGATCCTCGACCTGCTCGCGAATCCACTCGAGTCGATTGATCATGCGACCCATCTCCTGCAGGTCGTCGCGCAACGCCAGTGAGAGGGCCACCTGCGCCCGGATCTCGTCGAGACTCCCGGTCGACGTGGGATCCTTGAGCACCTCGACCGGCACCTCGAAACGGGCACCCCCCGCCTCGATCCGGGCCGTGTAGGTGCCGGGCACGGCGAGCGGGCCTCGCTGCCCGCCGGTGAGGTCGAGGTCCCAGGTGCGGAGACGCCGGGTGCCTTCGTCTTCCATGGCGATCCAGGGCATGTCGGGTGGCGGCGTACGTAGCCGTGGAGCGGTGGGAGAGGTGTGCCGCAGGTCCCACTGAACCCGGTTCAGACCCGGAGAGCCGGCGGTGCGCAACGACCGGACGACCTGCCCTTCGGCGTCGACGATGTCGGTGACGATCGGGCCCGCAACCCCGGCACCCAACCATACGTCGATCGAGGCGCCGTACCGGGGATTGCGACCGGAGACGTGCCCCGGCGAACTCTTGCGTCCCTGGATCGACTGGAAGCGGTAGGCCGGAAGCGGATCGACCACCGACACCTGCTGCGCCATCCTCTCGGCGTCGAGCGCCCGCAGCCCCGTGATGTTGTCCAGGATCCAGAAACCCCGGCCGTAGGTGCCGACCACGAGGTCGTGGAAGTGCGGTTGGACCGTGAGCCAGTATACGGGGGCCGCGGGTAGTCCGTTGCGAAGCCGGGTCCAGGAGCCACCGTCGTCGAGCGAGAACCAGACGCCGTTGTCCGTGCCAGCAAACAGCATCCCGCGACGCACCGGATCCTCGCGCACCACGTGGACGAACGACGACGGCCCTCGTTCGATCCCCGCATCGATGCGTGACCAGGATGCCCCATAGTCGCGCGTGACGTAGATGAACGGATCGAAGTTGCCCATTTGGTGAAAGTCGACCGCCGCGTAGGCCGTTGCGGCGTCGAAGCGCGAGGGTTCGATGTTGGAGAACTGACCGTATTCGGGAAGTGCCGGCAGGTTGGCCGACACATTCGACCAGTTCTCGCCGCCGTCGCGGCTGATCTGGATCTGTCCATCGTTGCTGCCCGCCCAGAGGAGACCCTCCTCGACGGGGGACTCGGCGAGGGCGTAGAGCACCGAGCCGTCGAAGGTCATGAGATTGTCGGTGGTCATCCCACCGGAATCCTGCTGCTTGGACTTGTCGTTCAGCGTCAGGTCGGGCGAGACGACCTCCCAACTCGCCCCCTTGTCACGGGTCCGGTGCACATGCTGGCTTCCCACGTAGACGGTGTTGTTGTCGTGGGGAGAGATGACCACGGGAAAGGTCCAGTGCCAGCGGTAGCGCAGGTCAGCGGGACGCCACCCGTAGGCGGCCTCGGGCCAGACGCGCACGTTGCGCACGTGCCCCGTCGCGGGATCGAAGTATTCCAGGCCGCCATCGTAGCACCCCGACCACACCTCGTTGTTGGCCGCGGTGTCGGGGATCGCGAATCCCGACTCGCATCCCCCCACCCCCGTCCAGTGGCCGACCGTGATCGATCCCGACCGTGAGTTCGACGGGCCCTTGTACGACCAGCCGTCCTGGCGATTCCCGTAGAGGTTGTAGGGCACCTCGTTGTCGGTGAAGACGTGGTACATCTGAGCGATCGGGAGCACGATGCGCTCGAACGACTTGCCTCGATTGAGCGTGATCGTCGCCCCGGCGTCGTCTGCCACCATGAACCGATCCGGGTCGGTCGGATCGATCCAGATGTCGTGGGTGTCGCCGCCGCCCCGGGGCGGATTCGGTACGAGCGTGCGCCCGCCGTCCTGACTCATCCCGAAGCGGACCGAGAGAAAGTACAGTCGGTCGGGATCCACCGGATCGACACGGAAGCGGGTGTAGTACGAGGCCCTCTCGGCAAGGTCGTGGTCACGGCTCATCAGGCGCCACGTGCGCCCCCCATTGTCGCTCCGATAGAGCGTGGGGTGGTCCAGTTCGAGCAGGGCGTAGACGCGGTCCGGATCCGAAGGGGCGATGTCGACCGCGACCTTCCCGACGAGTTCACCCGGCCCGGGGAGCCCCCGGCCGGCGATCTTCGTCCACGCGTCTCCGCCGTCGCGCGAGACGTACACCCCGCCACCCGTCCCCCCGGAGTGAAGACCCCAGGGGTCGACCCGGAGCGACCACATCCCCGCGAAGAGGATGTCGGGGCGCTCGGGATCGATCGCCAGATCGGCGCAGCCGGTCCCCGGATCGACGAACAGCACGTGCTCCCAGCTTTCTCCACCGTCGGTCGTCCGGTAGACACCGCGATCCGCCTGGTCGTCATACGCGTGTCCGAGCGCGCAGGCGAAGACCACGTCGTTGTCTCGAGGATGCACGACGATTCGCCCGATGCGGCCGGTCGCACGAAGGCCGCGGTGCTGCCAGGTTTCCCCTCCATCGAGGGACTTGTAGACGCCGTCTCCCATGGCGAGAGCGGGGCGGATGATGAAGGTCTCGCCGGTACCGGCCCACACCTCGTTGGGTGCCGTGGGTGCGATCGCCAACGACCCGATCGATTGCACGTCCTGATCGTCGAAGGTGGGCCGCCAACTCGCGCCGCCGTCTTCCGTCTTCCACACCCCTCCCGACGCCGCCCCGATGAGCGCAATCATCGGATCGCCCGGGACACCTGCAACGGCGATCGTGCGGTTCCCCTCGGGTCCGACGTGTCGGAATCGGATGCCGTCGACCCAGGTGGGGTCGACCTGTTGAGCGGCCACGGCGGCGGCGTCGATGGGGGCGAGAGGCACCACGACCGTCGCGAAGAGGGTCGCGCACAGGGCGCCGAACAGGATAGAGCGCATCGGGGTCGTCGTTCGAGAGTACGGAGTCGGGTGACGCAACCTCCCCGAGGTCGCGACGCGGGGCAAGGCGCCCGACCCTGCCGTCGCGTCTGGTGTGGCCGTCCCCGCGCAAGCGTTCGATACTGGGCTTCCGACCGGCCCTCACCTGTGACCCCGCCACCGCATGCGCACCTCCGCGACCTCTGCGATCCTCGCGACTGAGACGCCTCCGGCGACCTCTGCGCCCCTCGTGGCCTCGACGCCGCCCGCGACCTCGGCCACCCGTGCGACCTGTGCCGCGTCTGCCCCCACCCGCAGCGTCTTCTCGATCGACCCCGACGCGGGGGCGGCGTGATGTCGATCCTGACGGCGGAGGTACGCGAGGCCCTCGAGCGTGCCGTACTCTGCTGGTTCGCATCGGTCGACCGGGAGGGAGCCCCGAACGTCTCGCCCAAGGAGGTCTTCGCGGCCCTGGACGATCGGCGGATCGCGGTGGCGAACATCGCCTCGCCCCGGACAGCGAGAAATGTGCGAGCAGATGGGCGCGTGTGCGTCAGCTTCGTGGACGTCTTCGTGCAGCGAGGCTTCAAGCTCACCGGCGCCGCATCCCTCGTGCAGCCCGGCGACGCCGAGTTCGAGACCATCCGCGCCCCCCTTCGCGCGATCGCCGGCGATCGCTTCCACTTCATCAACGTCATCGTGGTCGAGGTGTCGAAGGTCGAGCCGATCGTCGCCCCGAGCTACCGCTTCTTCCCCGATACCGCCGAGGCCGACCAGGTCCGCGCCGCTATGGACCGCTACGGTGTGCGACCGCGCGACGAACGTTCCCGGTAGGGAGCACTGGCTTCGAAGGGTGGCGGTCGCGACGGACCGGATGGGGGCGGGGGCAGCGGATGGGGCGCAGGGCGCGGGCGGCGGATGGGTCGCAGGGCGCTGGTGGCGGATGGGTCGCAGGGCGCGGGCGGCGGATGGGTCGCAGGGCACGGGTGGCGGATGGGTCGCAGGGCGCGGGCGCGGCGCAGAAGGCGGCGGATGGCGGGCGCGGCCGTGGAAGGCGCGGACAGCGACACGGGGTGCCGGGCGCCGCACAGCGAGCCTACCGCACGTTCACGCCACCATAGGCCCCCGCGACAGCATCGTGGAGCTTTTTGGTCGTATAGCGACACCTTCACGCCACCATCGCGCTCCGCGGCAACATGGTGGAGCCTTTTGGTCGTATAGCGACACCTTCGCGCCACCATCGCCCCCGGCGGCGAATGGTGGAGCCTTTTGGTCGTTCGGCGCCCCCCTCGACGCGCCCCCCTCGACGCACCCCCACCCCACCCCCTGCCTGGCGACCGGTTGCGCGGCCGAGGCGGCTATATAGATTTCGGGGGACACCTATATAGATTTCGTGACAGCGTCCGTCGAGCGCCGGCCGAAGAGGCTGGAAGCGGACCGGACCCGCGGCCGCCCGAACGGCCGGCGCCGAGGCGAGCCGAACCGGGCGAGCCGGACCGAGCGCGCGCCGAAAGGCCGGCGCCCGGCCGGCACCGAAGGCGGACCGGCGGAGGGGAGGAGCGAGGGGATGAGGCTGACGTATCTCACGGGCGTCGTACTGGCGGCCATCCGGGCAGGACACCGCTACGGTTTCGACATCATGGACGCGACCGGAATCCCGGACGGCACCGTTTACCCGGCACTCCGTCGTCTCGAGGCGGCCGGCTGCCTGGAGGCGCACTGGGAAGACCGCGAGAACGCGGCCTCCAATCACCGCCCGGCCCGCCGCTACTACCGCCTCACTGCCGACGGTCACGCACTGCTCGCTCGGGCTCAAGAGCGGTTCCCGGGCGTCGCTCGGATCTTTCCCGACCCGGAGCCCGAGAGGGGCACGTGAGGCATCCTCGGCGTGCGCTCACACACATGATCGCCGCCTGGTTCGTACGAATGGCCACCACCCTCGTGCCCGCCGCGCGTCGCCACGACTTCCGACAGGAGTGGGAGAGCGAGTTGGCGTGGGGTTTCGAGCCTGATCCGCCCCGGCCACCGCCCGGTCTCACCCAGCGCCTCCGCCTCGTCCGACGCTCGATCTGGGCGCTGGTCGACGCCTCGTACCTCCGGCTCCAGGAGCTGACCTTGGACTCCATCGCCCGCGATCTACGTCTGGCCATCCGCACGTTTGCCCGGCGCCCGGCATTCACCTTCCTCGCCCTCGCGACGATCGGCCTCGGGATCGGCGCCAACACCGCCATCTTCACGGTGGTCAACGCCGTGTTGCTGCGTCCCCTGCCCTATCCCAACCCCGATGCGCTGGCACTGGTCTGGGAGCAGGACCGCGAGCGGGGGTGGGATCGGGTCCCCGCGTCGGCCGAGGATTTCCTCACCTGGCGCACCGACGTCGACGCCTTCTCCGCCCTGGCCGCGGGGTCGGGCAGCAGCTACGCCCTCACCGACGGCGACGGCCCGCCGGAGCAGGCCCCGGGCATGGCGGTCACCGCCGACTTCTGGGAGGTATTCGGTGTCCAACCGGCCCTCGGACGAACCTTCGACGCATCGGCCAACGTGGCCGGCGCGCACCGTGTGGCCGTGTTGTCGCACGCCCTCTGGGAGCGGCGTTACGGAGCCGACCCCGGGCTCGTCGGCCGAACGATCCGCGTCAACGGCGAGTCGTTCCTGGTGTCGGCCGTGATGCCGCAAGGCTTCCAGTTCCCCAGCACGGCGCAGCTCTGGACACCACTCGTGATCCAGCAGGCCCAGCTCGACGACCGCAACTGGCACTTCCTCACGACCGTGGGCCGCCTCGCACCGGGGTCGACACTCGACGCGGCCAAGACCGAGATGACGGCGATGGCCGACCGTCTGGCGGCCGACTGGCCGGAGTCGAACGCGGGGTGGGGCGCCGATGTGAGGCCGCTTCACGCGGAGATGACCCAGGCGGTGCGCGGCATGCTCTGGGTGCTTCTCGGCGCCGTCGGTTTCGTGCTCCTGATCGCCTGCGCCAACGTGGCCAACCTGCTGCTGGTACGCGCGGCCGGTCGTACCCGCGAGATGTCGCTGCGGGCCGCCCTCGGAGCAGGCCGCGCCCGCCTCGCACGTCAGCTCCTCACCGAGAGCGTGGTGCTCGCCGGTGGAGGGGCGCTCGTGGGGGTGTTGCTCGCACGGTGGGGTCTGGATGCACTGCTCGCCCTCGGCCCGGTCGGCGTGCCCGGGGGCGGGGAGATCGCCATCGACCTACCGGTGCTCGGGGTTACCGCGCTCGCCGCGCTCGCCACGGGCATCGTGTTCGGGGCGGCCCCCGCGGTGTCGGTGTGGCGGACGGATCTACAGAGCTCGCTCCGGGAGGGCGGACGCAGCAACACCGCCGCGGGCGGCCACCGTCTTCGGTCCGCGCTCGTCGTCGCCGAGCTGGCCCTGGCCCTCGTTCTGGTGACCGGGGCGGGGCTCATGTTGCAGACGGTGCAACGGCTTCTGGCCGTCGATGTGGGCGTCGCCACCGAACGAAGGCTGGTGACGCAGTTCTCCCTCCCGGCGGCGAGCTATCCTACGCTCGATGATCAGGCGCGCTTCTACGACGCCCTGGTCGACCGCGTCGGCCAGATCCAGGGCGTCCAGAGTGTGGCGCTCAACCCCTTCCTCCCCCCCGCAGGTGGACCGCAAATCCACGTACGGATCGAGGGGGTCCACGACGCCTGGACGATGGATCTGCCGGTAGCCCGCCTGCGATTCGTGAACTCCAGTTACTTCGAAGCCATGGAGATCCCGATCGTTCGGGGGCGTGGGCTGACCGACGACGACCGCCGCGACACTCCCGGAGTGGTCGTCGTCGACGAGGCCTTCGCCGACACCCACTTCCCTGGTGAGGATCCCATCGGGCGCCAGATCCGGACGCTGACCGATACGCCGCGCGAGATCGTCGGGGTCGCGGCCAACGTCGTGAACGCCGGGCTGGGCAACGCCGTCCAGCCGTCGGCCTACCTTCCGTACCGCCAGGCCGCCTTCGGCTCCGGGCAGACGCTGATCGTCGAGGCGGAGCGCGACCCGCTGGCCCTGATCCCCGCGGTGCGAACCGCCGTGAGCGAACTCGACCCCGAGCTGCCGCTGAACGGTCTCGCGACCCTCGAAGACCGGATCGGGGCCGCGGTCGCGCAACCTCGCTTCAACGCCACCTTGCTGGTCTTGTTCGCGGCCCTGGCCCTGGTGCTCGCCGCCGGCGGCATCTACGGGGTGATGGCCTTCACCGTGAGTGAGCGCACCGCCGAAATCGGGCTTCGAATGGCGCTGGGCGCCTCGTCGGCGAGCGTGCGCGCCATGGTGGTGCGACGCGCCGTGGTCCTGACCGTGACGGGTATCGCCCTCGGGTTGCTCGCCTCCGTCGCCCTCACCCGTGTGATGGATAGCCTTCTCGCCGGAGTGGAAGCGGCCGACCCACGGACTCTGGCGGTGGTGTCGGCGCTACTCTTCACCGTGGCCCTGGTGGCGAGCTACCTCCCGGCGCGCCGCGCCAGTCGGCTGGACCCCGTGGGGGCTCTGCGGTCGGAGTGAGCAGTCACCCCACCCCTGCGCGGCATCGGTTCGGCATGAGCAGTCACCCCACCCCTGCGCGGCATCGGTTCGGTAGGGCCGCAGCGCCTCGGAGCCCGCGAGTTCGGCGGCCCGGCGCCACGCCGCCCGTGCCTCGTCGTCGGTACCGGCACGGGTGGGCAGGAAGGCTCGGGTCGCCTGATGCTCGCACCCGCGTCCCGGCGTTTCGGCCACCTCACCGAGTGCCGCAGGACCGGCCGCCGGACCCTGGTGCATGCCGAGCGCCGCGGCGCGATCCAGTCGCACTATGTCCTACGGAGTTCATGGAGCAGATCGTCGTGCAACGCGAGAATGCGGTCCCACGCGGTGTGCTGCGGGCACGAGGGTACGCGTGAGCCAGGCCGCGATCCGGCCGGCGCTCCGACGGAAGAGATCTTCCCACCAGAGCGCCGACCGCCGCGTCGGTCATGTCAGACTTGCTCCATCACCTCGATCTGGCGGATCTCGATCGAGCCGAACTCGAGGTGGGGGCAGTCGCGCATGATCCCGACCGCCTCGTCGTAGTCGGCGCAGTTGGCGATCCAGAATCCGCCGACGACCTCCTTCACCTCGGCGAAGGGTCCGTCCGTGACGCTCAGGTCGTCCCCGACTCCGCGGAGCACCTTGCCGGCGCTGTCGGTCAACTTCTCACCGGTCTCGAGTCGGCCGGCCGCCATGTGGTCGGCGGCCCAGGCGCCGTAGCGCATGATCACGGCCTGCATCTCGTCGGGCGACAGCGAGAGGAACTCCGAGGGCTCGTCGCGGGGCAGGATCAGGAAGCGGGGCATGGGCCATTCTCCGGTACGGGTCCGAGGCCGACGTTTTCGGCCTCTTCCCCCTTCTGACGAACGGCGATCGGGATTCTCGACAGGGTCGTCGCAAGTGCGCAAACGGCGAACAGCCGAAAGGCTGGACCGCGACTAGATTTCCGGCATGAAAGGCACGACCCGATCCTACTACCTCGAAGCCGTCCGGGCCGCAATCCAGCGCATCGTGGCACGGCTGGACGCCCCCGTCGAGTTCCGCGCCCTCGCCCGCGAGGCGGCGACCTCGCCGTTCCACTTCCACCGCATCTTCCGCGGTCTGGTGGGCGAAACGCCGCTCGAGCTCCATCGGCGACTGCGCCTGGAGCGTGCGGCCTGGCAGCTCGCGACGGGCTCCGACACCGTGGCCACCATCGCTCTCCGGGCAGGCTTCGAAACCCACGCGGCCTTCTCGCGAGCCTTCTTGCAGGCATTCGGCGCCTCGCCCTCGGCCTACCGGAGGGGCGCGCAGGATCCGTCTCGGTGTGCGCCCGGAGACACCCGGTATCTGCTGACCTCGAGGTCCGGCGTGCACTACTCCCCCCAGGGAGTCCCGCCCGTATTCCATCCCAACGACGAGGACGACACCATGGACGTCGCCATCATCACCCTACCCGATCAACGCGTCGCCTTCATCGCCCACCAGGGCTCCTACCACCGCATCGGTGAGGCCTTCGGACGGCTTCACGCGATGGCGGGACCGGCTGGCCTCCTGCGATCCGACAGTCGGATGATCGGCATCTACCACGACGACCCGGAGACGACGCCGGAAGCCGAGCTACGATCGGAAGCGGCGGTGTCGGTCGGGCTCGACGACACACTGCCCGAGCCCCTGCAAGAGCGCACGATCGCCGGGCGGCGGTTCGCCCGGACCGTCCACGTGGGCCCCTATCGCACGATCGGCGACGCATGGGCGCGCTTCATGGGCGGGTGGCTGCAGAGCAGCGGTGAGCGGCTGGCGGACGACGTGTCGTTCGAGGTCTACCTGAATGGCCCGGCCGAGGTCGACGAGTCGGAGCTGCGCACCGAACTCTACATCCCTCTCGAGTGAGGAGACGGCGGCTCAGCGATACCAGTCCGTCTCGTCTCCCCTCGTACCGTTCGAGATCCGGAAACGGAGTCCCACGCCCATCGTCGTGTAGCCGACGCCGCGAAAGAAGTCCAGGCGACTGAAGGCCGTGGGCTGGAACGCGCCGAGCTTGACGCCGACGTGCACCCCGGTGCCCCCCGTGAAATCGGTGCGGATACGTGAATCCACACCCACCTGGGTGACGAGCCGAGCGGTCCAGCGATCATTTTCGATGAACTGGAGCGCGGGCCCGACCGAGATCGTCCACCCGTCGGTGCGGCAGTCGGACTCCGACCCGAAGGTGCCGACACAGTCGGACTCGAGCTGATACCGCTGGAACCACACGTTGGGACTCCACGAACCGATCTTCTGGAGCCCCACCATCACGCCGTACGCCTGGAAGCGTGCCTGAGGCAGCGGGGTGAAGGCCGCGTCCACGCTCCCCTGGAAGGTGGGCGCGACGTCGAGGATCTGTGCCGACGCACCACGCGCGAAGAGCGATGGCGCCGCGACGGTCGCGGTGAAGAGAGCGATCGAGCGTAGGGAACGAGACGTCACGGGGCACCTCCGGAGTTCTACATGCACACCTCCAAACTCCCAACAGCCTACCCGGAATTCAAGCTCGAGGTCGGCGCGGACCCGTTCGGCCGGCGTCCACCCCCTTGCCCCCGGCGACGTGTGGCGCAAGGCTCAGCGACCCTCTCCACCCTTCGACCCGGAGTCTGCGATGCAGTTGGAATGGCGCTACCACCGCCCTGGCTGAACGAGTTGTGCCCGCACTCGAGAGTTTCTCGAGAAGAACGACATCACCGATGGAACCGTGCGACATGCCACGAAGGACCCCGTGGTGGGCGCCGAGGCGCTCACGCTGCTCGACGGGGTGACCGACCTGTACGTGGCCAAGGGCAAGAAAACCCTCCATCTGAATCTCGATGCCCAACGGCCGAGTGACGACGAACTGCTCGGTCTCCTTCTGGGTCGCTCCGGCAAGCTGCGGGCACCCGCGCTGCGGACCGGCTCTCGCCTGATCATCGGCTACAACGCCGACATCCTCACGGAGCAGCTCGGCTAGGACGCGATGCAGACGGTCTCCTTCCCCTTCGCTCGTGCATGCGACGAGTGCGGCGACCCCATCGACGGGCTCGCATCCGCGGCCGGGCGCCGCGTGTGCAACAAGCTGACATGTCTCGGGGCCGCCCAGCTCCGGGAGCGCCGTGCGCGCGAGCAGGCCCGGCTCGAAGCCGCTCGGCGCCAGCTGACGGTGATCGGAGTCGATCCGGAGGCGACGCCCTGGTCGCTCGTGCCCTCCAATCGGAATCCGGCCGTCCCCCTCAGCGCCGAGTCGCGGGCGGCGTTCATCGCAAATCTGAGCGAGTCCGTGGCGGCGGCTCGACGGGGAGACGGCTCCACGGAGGTCCCCGAGTGGCTTCGGGGTCGCCCCGTCGAAGAGGCAGAGGCCGAACCACTCCTGGCCGGCTGCATCGCCTGCCGCGGCTACTGTTGCCTCGCGGGCGGAACCAAGGCGTTCCTGTCGCCTTCCGCGATCCGCAGGGTGTGGCCCTCGGGCCCCGAGGCGGCGAACGAGGAGGAGATCATCGAAACCTATCGACGCCATCTCCCCGACGAACACATCGAGGACGGGTGCGTCTTTCAAGGTGCCGAGGGGTGCGTCTTGCCACGCGACCTCCGGAGCCCGACGTGCAACCTGTTCTTGTGCCCCGACATGCGCGTGGCGCGCACGACCTGGCTGGAATCCGACTCCCCGGGCGCCCCCTACCACTTCGTATCGGTGCCCGAGTTGGGGGACCCGGAGGTGGCCGAGGTCGCCACCGTCCGGATCCCCGCTCTCGTCAATCCGTGATGTTGCGCCCGCGGGCGTGCTTCTTGAACCACTCCCGCAAGAACAGCTGGGTCCGCAAGAAGTTGGAGGGTGTGCGCGAGGTGCCGTGCCACTCGTTCCTGAAGCGGATCATGGCTGTCTCGACCCCCACCATCTTCAACGCCGCGTAGAACTCCTCGGTCTGCGGCATCGGTGTACGCAGATCGTTCTCACCGGTCATGAGCATCGTCGGCGTGGTGACGTTGCCGACGTACATGAGCGACGAGCGCCGCAGGTGCTCGCTCGGATCCTCCCACGGGAGATGCTCGAAGTTGTTGTACCAGCCGATCCCATCGGTCGTACCCACGAACGAAAGCCAGTTGGTGACGGGGCAGTTGGCCGAGGCGGCGGCAAAGCGATCGGTGTGCCCGACGATCCACGAGGTGAGCACCCCTCCTCCCGAGCAGCCGTACACGAAGAGGTTCTCTTCGTCGATGTAGCCACGTGAGATCACTTCGTCGACTCCGTTCATCAGGTCGTCGAAGTCCTTGCCCGGATACGCATTCTTGATCTCGTTGGCGAAGGCGCTGCCGTAGCCGGTGCTGCCGCGCGGGTTCGTGTAGACCACGACGTATCCGTTCGCGGCGTGCTCCTGCCACCCGAAGTTGAACCCCGTCGTGTACATCGAGTGGGGGCCGCCGTGGATCGACAGCATCATCGGATACCGGCGCGACTCGTCGAAATCGGGCGGCTTCACGATCCACCCCTGCACGGGCAGGTCGTCGGTCGAGGTATACCAGAACTCCTCCACCTCGCCGAGCGTGACCCCGGCGAAGATGTCGTCGTTCACCCTCGTGATCTGCTGGATGCCCGCCGGATCGTCGACGTCGAAGAGCACGACGTCGGCCGGAGCCTGCGGTGAGGTCAGCGTCCCGACGGCCGTCCCCGCCGCCGTCATCGAGGTCGTGACCAGCAGGTGGTCGCCGTCCGTGATCCGCGTGACGCCACCGTCTCGGGCGACGAAGTGCAGATTGCGATCGCCCTCGTCGTTGGTCGTGAAGTAGAGGCCCGATCCGTCGGCTGCCCAGCGAAGATCGCCCGTGATCTGGCGGTCGAAGTCGCCCGAGATGAGGCGTTCATCCGACCCGTCGGTCGCCATCAGGTAGATCCCCAGGTTGCGGTACGTGTCGTCGTGCTGGTCGACGCCGCGATACGCAATCCAGCGGCCGTCGGGCGACGGTACCGGACCCGTATCGCTACCGACGCGCTCGGTAAGCTGGCGGATGGCGCCGGAGCGCACGTCGACGGCGTAGATCTCGGACTCCCGATACGAAAACTCGGCGTCGGCCGTGCGCAGCGACGAGAAGACGAGTTCCGACCCGTCGGCAGTCCAGCGACCGGCCGAATGATTCCACTCGCCGTCGGTCAACTGCCGGGGCGTGCCTCCCTCGGCCGGCACGACGAAGACATGGCGCCAGCCGTCGTCATCGAATCCCACGCGATCGGAGCGGTAGTTGGCCTTGGTCACCACCTTGGGACCGGCCGTCCAGCTGGCTCCCTCGGGTCGCCCCGGAGGCGTCACGCTCCACGCCGGCTCGGCGTCGACCGTCATCGTGAACGACAGCATGGTGCCGTCGGGCGACCAACGCAGGCTGCCGGGCCCCTTCTCGAGTCGAGTGATCTGGGTGGCTGCCCCCTCGTCGTCCATCCAGCGGACCCAGATCTGGCTCCCCTCCGGCTCGCCGGCTGCCGTGTACGCGATGCGGGTGCCGTCGGGCGACCATACCGGGCTCGACCCGTCGACGAGCATCCTGTGCTTGGAGCCGTCGGCGTTCATGATCCAGATCGACGACTCCCGACGGTCGTTCATCTTGTCGATCCACCCGCGGGTGTAGACCACCTGCGATCCGTCGGGCGAAATCTGCGGATTCGACACCGTCTCGAAGTCGAGGTACATCTCGAGCGAGAGCGTGCGCGCGCTTTGCGCCGATACGGGCGCCGCACCGGCGGCGACGACACCGAGAGCGGCCACGAGCGCCAGTGCCCCGCCCCCACCGCGCCTCCAGGCCGCCCCCCGATGCGGGCGGCGACCCTCGACAGCCGCCCTCATCGTCCCGCTCCTGCGAGACCGGGTACGGCGTCCTCGTTCGAGTTCTCGTCCGAAATCACCTTTGGGGCGGGCTCCTCGGCCTCCTCGAGCGTCTTCAACACCATTTCCCACTCGAAGGTGGGGCCGATGCCGCGCACGTAGTGATCCATCCAGGCCATCTCACTCACGGACTTCACCAACCGGTTGCGCGCATCCGGAATGCCGTGACTGCGCCCGGGATAGAGGAACAACTCCGTCGGCACATCCAGCCGCTTCAGCGCCATGTGCAACTCCTTGGATTGGGGGCTCGGGACCCGGGGGTCGCCTTCGACCACGTGGACCATCGTGGGCGTCTTCGCGTTGCGGATGTACTTCAACGGCGACTGATCCCAGTACATGTCGAAGTTGTCGTACAGCAGGTCGTCTCCGACGTAGAACTGGCGGTTCCGCTGCACGTCGCTCTGAGCGTACATCGAGATCCAGTTCATCGTCCCGGCCCCCGAACTGATGGCCTTGAAGCGATCCGTCTGGGTCAGGATCCAGTTCGACCAGTGCCCACCCGCACTCCAGCCGAGCACGCCCATCTGGTCGGGATCGACGATCCCCTCGGCGATGAGGTGGTCGACGCCGGTGATGATGTCTTCGTAGCCGAGGGTGAAGTAGTCGCCCACGATGTCGGTGCGGTGGGCGTTGCCGTAGTTGGTCGAGCCACGGTAGTTGGGCTTCAGGACCGCGTATCCCGCCCCGGCATACACCTGTGATCCGTAGCCTCCGTTGAAGCGCAGCACGTCGGCCGAGGCCGGCCCGCCGTGGATCGCGACGATCAGCGGATACCGCGTTCCCTCGCGATATCCGACCGGGTAGACCAGCACGCCGCCCACCCGTCGACCGTCGGACGAGGTCCACTCGACCTCCACCTCCCGGCCGAGCGCCATCTCGTCGACCTGGGGGTTGGCCTCGACGAGCTGCACCCACGCATCGCGATCGGCCACGTCATCGAGGCTTTCCACCGTGAACACCGTAGGCGGCGTGGTGGGATCGCTGTAGTTGATCAGGTAGACGCCCGAGTCCTCGTCGCGACCGACGCGAAGGGCGGCACGCGCATCCGTGACCTGTCGCACATCGCCCGATCCGGTGTCGAGGGCGTGCAGCTGCGTGGTGACCTTCACACCGGTGTTGAAGTAGATGGTGGCCCCGTCTTCCGACCAGAACTCCGCCCCGACCGAACCGTCGAAGCCCCCGCCGAGCATGCGGAAGTCGCCTCCTCGATCGGCCACCTCGCGCAAGAACACCTTGCGCTCCGTCATGCTGTACCCGCTCTGGTCTTCGGGCGCCACGTAGGCGAGCCACCGGCTGTCGGGCGAGAAGGTCAACCCCGACTCCGCCACCTCGAAGGTCTGTGAGAGCCGCTCCACATCTCCGGTGGCGACCTCCATCAGGAAGGCGTCACGGTAGAGGCTCGAGGCGGTGATGTTGCGCTCGTAGCGCTCCGGCGAGCCCCCGAGGAACGCGACCCAGGCGCCGTCGGGCGAGATCTCGAACTGGTCGACGCTGGCCTCGAGGTCGCGGGTGAGCTGGCGCACCTCGCGCGAACCGAGATCGACGACGTGCAGGTTGGAGAGAGGGGTGATCGGATTCTGGATGTCGACCGTGAAGCCCTGCTTCCAGCGCTTCTTCTCGTCTTCGAGGATTCTCTCGGCCCGCGTGAAGTAGATGCTCGAGGCGTCGGGGGCGAAGGCCCATCCGTCGATTCCGGCCGGCTCATCGGTGAGCGCCACCGCCTCGACGCTGGAGAGAGCGGCGGCGCCGGTCAGGGCCCCGCTCAGGTCGGCGACCGAGAGGGCATGGAGCTGCTCCATGTCGTCTTCACCCGCTCGATACACGAGCCAGGACCCGTCCGGGCTGAACTCGTAGCCCGAAATGCCCCCATCCTCATGGGTGATCTGCTGCGCCTCCCCGCCGTCCACCCGCATCATGAAGAGCTGGCTTCCGTCGAGGTCCTCGTCGCGGTTCGACGAAAACACGAACCAGCCACCGTCGGGCGCCCACCCGGGCGAGCCCTCGTTGTAGTCGGCGGTGAAGGTGAGGCGCCGGGTCGACGCCAACCCCTCACGCAACGACACCACGTAGAGGTCCGACTGCGACTCGTCTTCGATCCAGTCGGGATCGGTGACCGAATACAGCATCCACTCGCCGTCGGGACTCGGTGTCCACGAACCCGGCCGGTTGAATTCCTGCATGTCGAGGAACGTCATGGGCCGGAGGTCGGAGTCGGCGGCACTCGACGACTGTGCGGCGGCCCACGCGGGAGCTCCGAAGATCAGGGAAAGCGCGACGGCGAGAATGGAAGGGCCACGGGAGGCCGAAAGGCGTTCAAGCATGACGCATCGACGGGTGGAGGTGAGCGGAGAACTGCGCACTGGGTCGCCCAATATGGACGCCCATCGGGGAAGACAGCCAGTCCGCCGTTCGTGCTGGGCCCCGCCCCTGCGGGTCGACTTGATCCCACACCCCCGTCACCGCGTAGTTTGCAGCCATGACCTCGAACCTCCCCGCACGACGCTACGACGACGACGAGGTCGCGCGACTCCTGAAGCGCGCGACCGAACTCCAGGCGAAGCAACCCAACCTCCGGGACCCCGGAGGACTCACGCTGGAGGAACTCGAGGCGATCGCGCGGGAAGCCGGGATCGACCCCGCGATGCTGCAGGAGGCGGCCGCCGAACTCGACAGCGAGACACGGCAGGGCGGGTTGGGCCCACTCCTCGCCGGCGATCAGATCCAACTCACGATCGAGCGTTCCTTCGACGGCGAACTCGACACGTCGGCGTTGGAGTCCCTCGTGCCCGCGATCAACGCCGCCGCCGACATCACAGGCAGCGTCAGTTCGGTAGGCCGCACGCTGAACTTCAGCGGTGGGGGGCAACAGTCGACCCGCGCGGTGCAGATCATGGTGTCGAGCCGGGACGGTCGCACCACGATCCGCATCGAAGAGCGGTACGGCCAGCTCGTGGGCGCCCTCTTCGGGGGCATCGTGGGTGGAGGGGGCGTCGGGTTCGGCGTGGGACTGGGCTCCGGCATCGGCGCGGCGGTCGGGTCGGTCGCCCTGACCGTGGCCCTCCCCTTCGGCGCCATGGCGGCAACCTACGGGATCGCCCGGTTCGCCTTCAAGCGTGTGGTGGCACGCCGCCGCCGCGCACTCCGCAAGCTGGTAGATCAGGTCGGCGCCACCGTCGCACACCACGGGCGTCGGAGTTTGACCGACGGCGGGGCGGCCGACCGGCTCCTCGAGGGCTGACGGAGGCTGCGCGGCCCCGCGTCACCCCCCGGACGCCGTCATCCCCCCACCGCCACCACGCCCGCCAGAGTCAGCAGCGAGAGCGCCCACCCCGCGGCGACGTCGCCCGGATAGTGGACGCCCAGGTAGCACCGGGAGATACCGACGGCGACCGCCACACCCACGACGGCGAGGCTCCAGGGCCAGCCGAGGGCGAGAGCCACAGGCGCCGCGATCGACATCGCCGCCGTCGCGTGACCCGACGGGAAGCTGAAGCGGTCCGGGACCGTGACGAGCCACGCCATGCCGGTGCCCAGCTGCGGGCGCTCGCGGCTGAAGACCCGCTTGAGCACCTCCACGAGGAGGTGGGCCGAAAGGAGCGTCAGCGCAGCGCGTTGCCCGGCGCCCTGCAGCGACGGTACGGCGCCGAACGAAAGCGCGAGCGCGAGCGTCACCGAGACGGGCCAGTCGGCCAGGTGGGTCACGGCGCGCATGACACGATCGAGCACCGGGCGCCTCTGAAGGATCACGGCACGGAGCAGGCGCTCATCGTAGTCCATGATCCGCACGATCCAGGTCGACATCGAATCTCCTTGGCTGAGTGCGGCCGATTGCTCGTCCCGATTCATCATCGGGCCACGATCCGACGGAACGCGGGGGATGGCGTAACGGCAGCGTTGCGACCAGCACACACTTCGTCGTAGGTCGTGAAGAGTCCGTCGAACACCTCCGACCAGCTCCGGCCCTCCGCGAGCGCTCGCCCCCGCGCCCCCAGGCGGCGACGAAGCGCGGCGTCTTCGACCAACCGGATGGCGCGGTCGGCGAGCTCGTCCGCGCGGCCCGGCCGAAACAGGAACCCGGTCTCGTCGGGGATCACGAGGTCGGTGACGCCTCCCCGGTCGGGAGCCACGACGGGCAAGCCGCTCGACAATGCCTCGCTCACGACCTGTCCGAACGTTTCGGTGTCGGAGGGAAACACGAAGGCATCGGCCGAGGCGTAGTGGGCGGCGAGATCGGTGCCGCGGCGGTAGCCCGTGAAGTGTACGTCGGGGTGACCGGCCGCCATGAGACCGTCGCGCGCCGGGCCCCCACCGACGAGCACCAACCCCACACGCTGCGTGGTGCTCGCACGAATCCGCGGAAGCGCCTCGATCAGCAGATCGATCTTCTTCTCCGGAGCGATCCGCCCGACGTACAGCAACACGACGTCGGCCCCCGGGGCCATCTCGCGACGCAACTCCTCGTCCCGCCGGGTGGGGTCGAACAAGTCCGAATCGACCCCCCGCGACCACAACCCCATGCGGCTGTGGAATCCTCTGGAGGCCAGATCTCGAAGGGTGGCCCGACTCGGGCACAACGTCACCGCTGCCGCGGCATGAAAGCGGCGCAGGTAGCCCCAGCAGAGCTGCTCGCCGAACCCCATGCCATAGCCAGAAAGGTAGTCCGGGAAGTTCGTGCAATACGAGGTCACGAGGGGCACATCGTTGGACAGCGCCCATCGCCGGCCCGCCGCACCCACCATCGCCTCCGTCGCGACATGAACGACGTCGGGCGAGAAGTCCGACAGCGCCCTCTGGATTGCCCCGCCAAGCCACGGTCGGGCAGCCTTGAGCTCACGGTAGAAGGGAAGCTGGACCCCGGGAATCGTCAGGTGGACAGCCGCCCCCGGGTGGGGTTCGGCCGAGAGATCGGGACTGACCAACAGCACCGCGTGGCCGCGTGCGTTCGCGTGTTCGATCAGGAGTCCCAGCGCCCGGGCCACTCCGTTGACCGTCGGAAAGCAGGTGTCGGTGAAGAGGGCGATGCGCATGGTCAGGCCGGGAGCGAATGTGGAGCGGAGGTAGACGGCAGGGCTCCGCCCAGTTCGTCGATCAAGTCCAGGCTCCGCCGCAGCCCCCCGTAGTCGCACTCCGCGAGATCCGGGCGGCCGGTATCGAGGTTGACGTTCGCGAGGCCCTGGCCCGCGAGCGCCACCTCTTCGTCGAAGAGCTCCACGAACCCCTCCTCGACGTCTCGAACCGCCTCGACGAGCCACATCGGAGGGCGCACCGGCAGTACGTAGGCCATCGCCACGCACGACGCGGCGAGGAGGGAGCGCAGGCGACCGAGAGAGGGGTAGCGCCGACCGGTTCCCGTGCGGAGTGGCGCGTCGTTCGACGGGAGGGTCCGCGCCGAGGCGAGGGCGAGCAACAGCCCGTGGGCGCCCGCCCTCGCGGCCGAACGGTGGCTCGACAAGAACAGCGGTGCCGGTGGAGCGGCGCGGTAGGTATCTCGAAACGCACCGACGAGGAACTGGATTCCGGCCGAATCGAAGGCCGGCCGAAGCCGGAGCCGTCCCAGATCCGGATAGCGACCCGCGAAGACCGCGTCGAGTCCGGCCTCGACGCGCACGTGACCGATCGGTTGCGAGTCGCCGCTCTGAAAACGAGCGGGCGAGCCCGCCACGAGCTCTCCGACGGCACATCCCACCAGGGGATGGATGAGCGTATCGGCGAGGACGTGTGTGACCCATCCCCATGCGAACGCGCGTTCGCGAGAGGTACGGGCGCGCGCGATCAGTGCGCGGGTCAGGTCGGCGGGGCGCAGGCAGTGTGCCAGATCCGACAGCGGCCGATGGCCGCCGGGGATGTAGCCGAGGTCCGGACCGAGGGCCCCCTGCCGGAAGGCGTTGGCGTCGCGGGGGTCGTCGGCATCGAAGGGCTGCGAGCGGCCGCTCCCGCGCCGCGACTCGAGCACCTGCTCGGCCAACCGAAGATGTACCGTCACGCTGGGCATGACCCAAACGTCGGCACCGCAGCCTTCGGGCCGATGAAGACCTCGTATCGCGCGAGTACCGGGCCCGTCCCGAGGACGTCACCCCCACCGGTGGTAGCGCCAGGAGGACGAACCCCAAGATACGGTGTACGAGCGGAAGAGAACCGCGGTTCACCCTCGATTCAGGTAACGCGCTCACCTCGCCGGAGTAACAGTGCGCGGATTCCGGGAGCCCTGGTCGTCCGCCCGTCGCGGGAAGCGAATACCTTCGCTCGCATGGACGGCACTCGGACACCATCGCTCACAGACCTCGTGGCCCGCACCCGGGGACTTCAGCCCTGGCGGAGGGTGTTTCACGCGACGAGTGGCGTCGCCCTGGCGCTCGCCCCCGAGCTCACCGGTCTTGCGACCCCCCAGGTGGCCGCGCTCCTGGGTCTGGCGACCGCGATCCTGCTCGCGGCAGACATCGTACGACTGCGCTCGCCGCGACTGAACCGGGCGTTCTTTTCGGTGTTTCGCCCGCTGGCCTCCCCGCGCGAGGAGTCGGCGATCGCCTCATCGACGTGGTACGCGCTGGGCGCCGCCCTCGTCTGGTGGGCCGCCCCCGGAGCGCCGGCCGTGCTCGCGCTGCTGGTCCTCGGGCTGGCGGACCCGGCGGCCTCGGTCGTCGGCCGCAGATTCGGCCGCACACCGTTCGGGAAGGGGACCGCCCTGGGAAGCCTCACCTTCTTCATCGTGGCGTTCGCCGTGGTCGCCTCGGATCAGCCGGTTGGGACGGCATTCGTGGTCGCGACCGTGGCCGCCCTCGCCGAGGTGCTCCCGATTCCGGTCGACGACAATCTCACGGTCCCTCTCGCAACGGCCGCCTGCCTATGGTCGCTCACGGCCCAGCCCTTCGGCTGACCCGGGTCGGCTCTCCCGGACATCGGCCGTTTCCCCCGGGCCACGGACGCGCCGCCGATATCAGCGTGGTCGTGCCGGTGCTGAACGAGGCCCGCTGGCTACCGCGACTGATCGAATCCCTCACCCGGCAGAGCGTGGGGGTGCGGGAGGTGCTCGTGGTCGATGCCGGTTCGAGCGACGACACGCCTCGGATCGCTCAGGAGCTGGGCACCTGTGCCTTCGAAGGAGGCGGGCTACCGGGGCCGAGTCGCAACGCCGGGGCCGAGCAGGCCGAGGGCGAATGGCTGCTGTTTCTCGACGCCGACGTGTCGCTTCCCCCCGATGCCATCGAGCGCATCTGGCAGGCCGCGACCCGGAACGAGTTCGACGCCGCCAGCACATCGTTCGTCCCCGATCGGGGTGGGCGCGCCGTCGCCCTCCAGCACACACTGTCGTCGACGTACTTCCGGTGGTCGACGGCCCTCGGCTGGCCACACTCGATCGGGGGCTTCCTCTTCGTGCGCCGAGCACTCCACCATGACGTCGGAGGCTTCGACGCGTCGGTGATGGTGGCCGAAGACCAGGACTACGTGGTGCGGCTGCGCAAATCGGGCCGGTACACCTTCTTGCGCCGCCCCCGGGTCGAAATCGCCCAACGGCGCTTCGAACAGGAAGGACTCCTGCGACAGAGCGCGAAGTGGCTCGCGATCGAACTGCATCGCGTCTTCCGCGGGGAGATCCGCACCGACCGGTTCCGCTACTTCGGTTGAGGCCGCCAACGCTCCCACAATCGTTGCGCCTTCGCTACGCGGTAGCCGCGCCGGCGTCGACATGCGAAGGGATCTTCGAACCATGACGACCCACGCTCGAGTCTGGACCACGATCCTCGTGGCGGTTGCAGCCCTCACCGCCCCGACGGCCGCGCAGCCGGTCGCACCTCTGCCGCCGCCGACGACGCTTCTTCCCGCCCCCTACGTCGCCCCCCTTCGAACGCTCGACCTCCTGCAGCCGCTCCGCGCCCACTCGCCCGAACAGGTGGATCTCCACCTTCGCGCGGCGTTGGAGGGCACGGCGCTCGGCCTCACGGCACCCACGCACGACCAGCGCGTCGCCTACCTCGAGGCCGCGGTAGAGGCCGGACGCGAGGCGTTCGCGCTCGCCCCGGCCAACCCAGAGGCCACGTACTGGTTGGCCGCGTCGCTGGGCCTTCTGGCCGATCAGCAGGGAGGTCGCACCAAGATCTCGCTGGCCCGAGAAGCCCACCGATGTGCTACCCTCACCCTCGAGCTCGACCCTCGGCACGGGGGCGCCCACCACATCGTGGGCCGGTTGCACGCCGGAGCGAAGCGACTGGGGTGGGCGACCCGGATGATCGCGCGGGGGCTCGGCCTCGGCGCCGTCCTGAACGAAGCGTCCTGGGAAAGCGCCGAGCATCATCTTCGCACGGCCATCGAAGAGGACCCCGGCCCACTCGTGCACACGTACGAGTTGGCGCGACTGCTCCTCGAGCGGCAGCCGGAGGACGCCGAGGGCCGCGAGCTGCTCCGGTGGATCAGGGAGCAGCCGCCCCGTCACGCGCTCGACTCGGTGTACGTTCAGCGGGCGAACGAACTCCTGGCACGGTCCGGGCTCCCCTCGCCATGACCAGAACCACTCCCCCCACAAGCGCGCTGAGGTAGAAGGTGTACCACCGCCACCACACCAGCGTCGCGGCCAGCACGTCGGCAGTCAGGACGTCGCGCAGCAGAGCGGCAAAGGTGAGTTCCACTCCGCCCGCGCCTCCGGGAGGCGGGAGCAGGGCGGTGGCGTAGAGCACCACGAACGGGCGGACGACGAGAGCCGCCGGATCCACCGGCCCGGCGGGCTCCTCGACCTCGGCGACGACGGGCAACACCAGCGCAGGGAGGACGGCCATTCGCGCGCCGATGTGAACGGTCGTCGCCAGCAGGATCGCCGCCACCCACCGGCCGTCGAGCCGTCGGAGGCGGCCCGCGGACTCTCTGAAGTCCCGCAAGGTCTCCTCGAGTGCCTCCCACCGGGCCCGACCCAGTCGCAGCGCCGTCCAGAACCGGGGCGGGGCGCTGGCCGACGAGCCACTCACGACCAGGGCGAGCACCCCGAGCGACGCCACCACGACCGCGTAGGCGGCGATTCCCGCCGACCACCATGGGCTCCAGGAACCGAGCAGCATCAGGAGCGCGATGGCCCCCAGCACCGACGCCTCGGAGGCCATCTCGGCCACCAGCAGCGCACCGCAGGAGCCGATCCGAATGCCGTCTCGGCGCAGGAAGAGGAGCTTCGCTGGATCGGATCCGACCCGGGACGGCGTCACCGCGCCGAGTGCGTCACCGGCCAGCTGCGCGCCTACCGACGTACGAACCCGCAGACCCAGGCCGAGTCCCCGGGCCACGCACCAGACCCGCACACCTCTGGCGATGATCTCGACCGAAAACGCGAGGAGGGCGAGGGCGTGCGCGCGGGGTGGAACTGCGGCGAGCAGCTGAGGAAGCGCGACGTCCTGACGCTGCACCACCCACCCGGTGGCCAGGACGGCGGCCCCGACCGAAACGACGGCCAGAGCAAGCCGCCCAACGTCGAGACGCAGCCGGCCCTCAGCAGACGACGCCAGAGAGCAGCCCCTCGTAGAGACGCACCAGCGAGTCGAAGGTATCGGCCCAGTCGTAGTTCGCCTCGGCATGTTCGCGCGCCTGGACGCGCATCTGCGGGTTCAGGCGTTGGGCCATCCGCCTCAGAGCCCGCCCCGCGCTCTCGGGGTCGCCGTGACCGTAGAGCTCGCCCACCCCGGACCCCGCGACGCGGTCGGGCGCCGCACCGCGATCGACCGACACCACGGGAAGTCCGCACGCCAGCGCCTCGGCGATCGAAAGGCCGAAGGTTTCACCCGGGCCAGGGGCCAGGTAGAAGTCGGCGTCATTGAGTAGCTGCGAGAGCTCGATGCGGTCGCTTACGTAGCCGAGCACGGTGATGCCATCGCTGCCCCCCGCCTCTCGGCGCAATCGGTCCAGGTGGGGGCCTCCGCCTACGAACACCAGGTGCGGCCGCTCCGACGGAGCGAGCGTCTTCAGCCCCGCGACCAGCACGTCGAGGCGCTTCTCGGCGCAGAAGCGGCCCGCGTAGATCCCGACGGGCACGCCGGGCCGAACCGGCCAGGGCCGAGCGGCTGCGGCACGCCGCTCGCGCGGGCGGAATGCCTGCAGGTCGACGCCCAGACTCACCGTGTGCACGCGCGGGACTCCGAGAGACTCCAGATCCACGGCGACCGATGCCGACGCCGCCACCGTGGCATCGAACCCCGAGTGGACGCCGCGCACGAACCGGCGCGCCACCTGGCGGGCCATGACGCGGAGCGGCGCCGCAATCCGGCTGGGCACGTAGGGCTCCGCGAAGGTACGAACCACGTCGGCATGGTAGAATCCAATCGTGGGAACGACCTCGTCGCCGAGGGCACGCGAGACGAGTCGAGGCACCAGAAAGGGACTGCCGACCTCGATGACATCGGGTCGTTCGTGGCCGAGGATGTCGGCGATCGGGCGCGATGACAACATCACGCGGTACGCCGTCGACACAGGGAGGATGGGGCCGCGCACGCGATACACGCGTGTGGCACCCCACGAGATGACCTCGTCGGCGGCCCCCGGCACGACCACCACGTGGTCGACCCCCAGAGCCTCGAGGTACGCCGCCTTGGCGTGGAGGTAGGTCTTGACCCCTCCGCTCACGCCGTCGGAGTAGAAGTCCGTGATGTCGAGAACGCGTAGGGACGCCCGCATGGAAGTGAAAAGTGATGACCCCGTGCGACCGACACGTCGTCACCCCATGACGGGTGGGTAAAGGACGCGAAACGGGCGTGCCGACCAACGCTTCGAGCCGCGCACGTCCCTCAGAAGGTGTGAACATGCGAATCCTCGCCGCCGATGACGCTCCCGACCGCGACCTGGCACGGGCCGTCATGGGTGGAAACGAACGCGCCTTCCGCGCCCTGTACCGACGCCACACACCGGCGGTGTTCCGGCTCGTGGTGCGCGTCCTCGGCGGCGCGGGGCCCGACGCCGAGGACGCCGTGCAGGACGCCTGGGTTCGCGCGGTCCGCGCCCTGCCGGGCTTCCGATGGGAGTCGTCGCTGCGCACCTGGCTGACCGGGATCGCTCTGAATCGCGCCCGAGAACAGCTGCGACGGCTCGGTCGCCGGCTCGACGACCAACCCCTCCCCCTCGTCGGTGGCGCCGCCCGCCCCGACCCCACCGATACGCGCATCGACCTCGAGGCAGCGCTGCAAGCTCTACCCGAGGGATACCGGACGGTATTGCTGCTTCACGACTGGGAGGGATTTACCCACCCCGAGATCGCGGACCAGCTCGAGATCGCCGTCGGCACTTCACGCAGTCAGCTGTTTCACGCGCGCCGCGCCCTTCGCAGGGCCCTCGGCGAACCCGACGAAGCCCCGATTTCATGAGGTACGAACCCATGCGTCCCGACGCCCCGGAACCGGCCTCGCCGGCACCACTCGATCCCCCCGAGTCCCTCGAGGACCGGACCGTCATGCGCCTCCGCGAAGAGGGGCTGCTGCATTGGTCCGGCGACGCAGCCAGAGCCGCCTCACGCCCCGCGCGCTGGCGGTGGACACCGGTGGCCGCGGTGGCCGCAGGAGTCGTGCTGTTCGTAGCTGGATTCGTGGCCGGGGACGTGCGGGGCGGGCAGCGCACCCTCGACGTGGTCGCGGCCTTGAATGGAGCCGACGCCGCCCGCACCGCCGCACTCGTGCAACGCACGGGAAGCAACTACGTCGCCGCGCTCGCGGCGCTGGCCGAGACCGATACGACCGAGTCGGAGGTGGGGCGCGAGGTGGCCCGGGCCATCCTGTGGTCGGCCGCGACGGAGCTGGCTCGCCTCGACCCCGACGACGCCGATCTGTGGCGCCTCGTCGAGGCGCTGGAAGCCACCATCGACCCCATCACCGAGTTCGAGGCCGCAACGGCCGAAGCAGGCGCCGAGGGTCCCGTCACACCCCGCACCGTGCTCTGGTTCTGAATCGCGTCCCCCAGGAGATTCATCATGACTCGCTTCACGTCGCTCTACCTGCCGCTTGCCCTCGCGCTCGCCGCACCGGCTGCGGCCCAACGCGCCGACCTCGTCGAGCCGGCGTGCGAGACCATCCCGTCGCTCGGGATCACCGGCATCTCGTGTGAGAATTGCTCGTTTTCGTTCGCGGCGGGCCGGCGCAGCGCGTCGTTTCGTACCGAACCTCGTATCCTCGACGTATCCCGCGACGGGCCGTCGGGCGGGCTCCTCCGCGCAGGCGATGTGATCGTGGCCATCGACGGGCATCTGATCACGACCCGACGGGGCGGCGAAGCCTTCTCGAGCTTCCAGGTGGGCGACGCCGTGCGGGTGCGGGTGCGCCGCGAAGGACGCGAGCGCGACGTTTCGATCGAGGCCGGCGAGACCTGTCGGCCCGAGCCGCCGGCTCCGCCAGCTCCCCCTGCAGCACCGCGTCCGGTCGGGCCCTCGGTGAGGCCATCGGTCGCGCCGCCGACAGCTCCCGACGCCCGGCCCGAACCCCGCCCCTCGGCCAGCGTGGTCGAGCCCCCGCGCGCCCCGCGTCCCGAGCCGGCTCCACTCAGCGATCTCGCAGGGGAATGGATGTCGTTGTCGTCGAGCCTGGGGTCGATCGGCGCCACCCTCCAGTGTGAGAGTTGCAGCCTGTCGACCTCGAGCGACGGGGCGTCGCTGATCCTCGAACGCCCCCCGGAGGTGCGCTCGGTCGATCCCGACGGCGCGGCTGCCGCCGCCGGCCTCCGCCCCGGCGACCGGATCGTCCGGGTCGACGGACTCTCGGTGCTGAGCGAGCGCGGCGGCGAGCGGCTCTCGCGACTCGAGCCCGGTCGCGCACTGCGGCTCGGGGTCGAGCGCGGAGCGCGATCTCTCGACGTCGACCTCGTCGTGCCGCGGGCCCCGGCTCCGGTGTCGGTATCCGCTCCGACCCCTCCATCCGCCCCGACGCCGACGTCGACGGTCACGCCGTCACGGGCTCCCCGCCCGGCCTCTCCCGGGCCCCTCCGCCAGGTGTCGCGCCTCGGCGACGTCGATATCGAGGTGCGGGGAGAGTCCGCGGTTTACATCGAGGAGGGCGACATCGTCATCATCCGGTCCGGCGACCTGGAAGTGCGTCTGCGCCGGCAATCCGGGGGCTGAGCCGGTCCGAGCCCCTTTGGGCGGTGGGGCGGGTCGCGCGATCGGGCCGAGGGCGAGGCGCGGGGTGGTTGCCCCGGCTGCGGGGGTCGGGCCATCCTGACCGCGGGCGCCGAGCGACTCGGCGAGCCCGTTCGACTCCCCCTGGAGATTGGCCATGACCTCCGCCGCCGCCGGCCTGGTGCTCGCCGCCGTCCTTCAGCAGGCGCCGTCCGGCACTCTGCTCGTCACACCCGCCACCTCACAGCTCGACGTCGGCGAGTCGATCACCGTCGTCGTCCGGGCTGAATCGGAGGGGGACGCGCTCGACAATGCATCGCTGGAATGGACCTCGCTCGACGACGGCGTCGCGACCGTCTCGGCGGGGGGCGTCGTCACGGCGGTCGCACCGGGGGAGACCCGCATCGCCGTGAGGCAGGGAGCCGACATCGGCTTCCTTTCGTTGACCGTCCCGATGCCTCCCCCGGCAACGCTGGCGCTGATGCCCGTCTTGGCCGAGGGCGTGCCGCTGGGTGGGAGTACGGCGGTTGCCGTCGAAGCCCTCGACCGAACGGGTGGACGCACCGAGCTGGTCGACGACGTGGCCTGGACCTCGTCCGATCCCACCGTCGCTCGGGTCGACGAAACGGGTCGGGTCTACGGCGTGAGCGAGGGCCGTGCGGTGATCACGGCGCGGAGCGGAGCGGCCCCGGGCGAGTGGACCGCGGACGTCCGTTCGCCCACGACCCCCGCCGCCATGTCGCCCGCCCGCTCGCGCGTTCGGACCGGCGATGTGGTCCGCTTCAGCGTAGGCGCGGGGTGGGCACCGGCGTGGTCGGTCGAAGGCGTCGGGGCCGAGGTGCGGCCCGAGGGCACGGAGGGCGTCTTCGTGGCCGAACAGCCCGGGCGATACGTGGTGACGGCCCGCGTCGGCGAATCGCTCGTCGAGACGGCGATCGTGGTCGTCGAGTCCCGGCAGTACGACGCCGAGCTCGTCGTGCTCGGCCGCGGTCCGATCGCCGACCACCACTCGGGCGACATGTGGGTCTTCGAGGGCGTCGACGGTCGCGACTACGTCTACATCGGCACCTACATGCACGACTGGATGAAGGTCTTCGACGTCACCGATCCGGGGAACCCGATCCTCACCGACTCACTGCAGATGGACGCCCGCCGCATCAACGACATCAAGATCCACCCGAACAACCGCCTGGGAATCGCGACCCGGGAGGGGGCGTCGGATCGGCGCAACGGCATCGTGCTCCTGGATCTGTCGACGCCGGCCCACCCCACCGTGTTGTCGGAGTACGCGGAGACCGTGACCGGCGGTGTGCACAACGTCTGGATCGACGGGGAGCGCGACGTCGTGTATGCCGCCCACAACGGCACGTCGAGCATTCACATCCTCGATATCTCCGATCCGGAGGCCGTGCGCGAGGTGGGCTCGTGGGGACTGCCCAAGCGCACGAAGACGCTCCACGACGTGATCGTCCAGGACGGCTACGCCTACCTGTCGTACTGGGACGACGGGATCCTCATGCTCGACGTCGGGGCCGGTTCGCACGGCGGCACCCCCACCGCACCGGTCGAGGTGTCGCGGTACGCCTATCCGGTGGGCAACACCCACGTGGCTTGGCGCGCCGGGCGATACCTCTTCGTGGGCGACGAGATCTTCCCGCCGGGCTGGAGCGCCGACGAAGCCATCCACGCCCGCGGCTACATCCACGTGATCGACTACATCGATCCCGAGAACCCCGTCGAGGTCGCCCGCTACGAGGTGCCCGAGGCCGGCGTGCACAATATCTGGGCCGAGGGCGATCGCCTCTATGTCGGCTACTACCAGGCTGGACTCCGGGTGCTCGACATCTCCGGCGAGCTCCGGGGCGACCTCTACGCGCAGGGCCGCGAGGTGGCGCGCGTGCTGACGACCGACTCCGAGACGACGGTGCCCAACTGGCCGATGACGTGGGGCGCCCAGGTCTTCAAGGGACGCATCTATTCATCGGACCTCAACTCGGGGCTCTGGATCACGCGACTGACCGAGCGAAGGGTGGTGTTCGAGTAGGGGCTGGCGGGTTCGGGCGACGGGGTGGTGCCCGGATAGGCGGTCGCATGGCGACGGCGGCCGATCGTTGATGGTGGTGATCGACCGGTAAGCCCCGCGCGCCGGAAACCGCGGGCGGCGCCCGTCCGTAGGCCGGGGCAGCCCAGACCACCTCGGAGAGCGCCATGGACGTCCTGATCCCGATCATCGCCATCATCTCGACCATCTTCATCCCGGTCACCGGTCTCATGTTGATCCTGGTGTCCCGCTTCGCTCTGAAGCCTCTGGTCGAGACCCTGTCGGCGGCGCTTCGAGAGTCGAAGCAGCACGACGGCCTTAGCCCGGCCCAGGTGAATGCGTTGGTCGAGCAGGTGGAGGACCTCACCGCCGAGGTCCGGCGGCTACGCTCGGCTCAGGAGTTCGACCGCCAGCTGATGACGTCGGCATCGGAGCCGTCGGGCCGCGAGGGCTGAGCGGCGGTAGGGGGCGATCAGGGCTGCTGCGGGAGCCGGGAGCGAAGGGGCGATCAGGGCTGCAGCGGGAGCCGGGAGCGATGGGGCGATCAGGGCTGCAGCGGGAGCCGGAAGCGAAGGAGCGATCAGGGCTGCAGCGGGAGCCGGGAGCGGTGCGACCCCTGCCGGGGAGGGTGAAAGGCGACGCCCCCAACCCCGTCATGCGTCCGGGGCGACACGAAGTCGCCACTATGCGGCCCCCGACCGGCCCTGTGGAGGTTTTTGGTCGCTATACGACCCAAACTCTCCACCATCCAGCTGATCGCGCCGACGCTGGCGACGTGTGGTCGAATAGCGACCAAAATCCTCCAACGTCGCTTCCCGCAGCAGATCGTGGAGGCTTTTGGTCGTTGCGGACGACCCGCCAGCGGATGACGTCGGCATCGGGGCCGTCGGGCATCGACGGCTGAGCGGCGGCAGGAGCCGAGGGTGGGCCGGGCCTACTCCCCGTCCGCCGCGAGGATCGCTCGGGCGCGCTCGAGTCGCTCCACACTCCCGATCTCGAGCCAGCGTCCGCGCGTCACGTCGAAGGCGCCGATCGCGTGTCCCTCGTCGACCAAGCGCAGGTACGCATCGATGATGTCGAACGGCGTCTCTTCGACGAACAGGTCGAGGATGCGCGGCGAAAGCACGTGGATTCCGGCAAACGACCACCGTCGACTCGCGCCGATCGGCTCCCGGATCGTCCGCGTCCACCCCTCGTTTCGGTTGTCTCTCCCGTAGAGGCCATCGTCGTCGAACCACAGGCACCGAGCAGAGTCGCGCTCGTGGACCGCGAGGGTAACCAGCCGATCGTGCGTGCAGTGCTCCGCGTACATACCGGCGAGGTCCACGTCGGCCACCGCGTCGCCGACGTGCACGAACAGGGGCGCGTCGCGCCGAAAGAGGTGCGCCGCATGCAGGATCCCGCCGCCGGTACCGAGCGGCTCCTCGAGCTCGTGTGACAGCAGGAGTTCGGCCTCGAACGGCCAGCGCTCTTCGGCGAACGCCTCGATCTGTTCGGCGAGGTGGTGGACGTTGACGATGATCCGATCCGCACCCACCGCGATCAGGCGGGCGGCGACGTGCTCCAGGGCCGTGCGCCCCGCGACGTCGATCAGTGGCTTCGGGGTGTGATCCGTCAGAGGTCGCAGGCGACTCCCGTAGCCCGCGGCCAGGATCATCGCATCCACGTCAGACCTCGACTTCGGCGGCAGCACCACCCGACCGACGTGGCCAACGCGTGCGCTCCCGGTGTTCGACCGTCACCTCGACCTGGGGGAAGTGCTCTCGAAGGAAGCCCGCCGTGCGCTCCGCGAAATAGACGGAACGATGCTGGCCACCCGTGCACCCGAAGGCGACCGTGAGGCTCGAAAAGCCGCGGGCGAGCCATCGCTCGACATGGGCGGTGGTCAAGCTCCGGACGCCCTCCCAGAAGGGATCCGCTTCGGGCAGCGCGCCGATGAACTCGACGACCTCGGGATCGAGGCCGGTGGCTGCCTTGTAGCGATCCTGACGCCCGGGGTTGGGGAGCGAGCGGCAGTCGAAGACGAACCCTCCACCGTGTCCGCCCTCGTCCTGCGGGTATCCTCGCCGGTAACTGAAGCTGTGAATGCCGACGTGGAGCGCCGCGCCGGAGCGGGTCGGCTCGGACTCCCCGGCCCACCGCGCCACGATGTGACGGAAGACCGCCTCCACCTCCGGCAGGTCGACCGGGAGTCCCCGCTCCAGAATCCCGGCGATGTTGCGAGCCGCATACGGGACGCTCTTCAGGAACCGGGCCTTCTGCTCGAAGAACCCGCGGTAGCCGTACGCCCCCATCGCCTGGAGAATCCGCACCAGGACGTAGGCCGGATACACCGCGAGGAAGGCGTCACGATCGACCGAAACGAGCTCGGAGCGCGCATCGAGGTAGTGGTCGAGCAGCTGCGCACGTACGGCATCGGGGAGGTCGGCCTTCGCGTCGTAGAGAATCGAGGCGATGTCGTAGTGGGGTGCGCCGCGACGCCCTCCCTGGTAGTCGATGAACCACGGCTCGCCGTCGCGCAGCATGACGTTTCGCGACTGGAAATCGCGGTAGAGGAACCCGTCGGTATCCGTCTCGAGGAGCGCGTCGATCAGGCGGGCGAAGTCCCGCTCGAGCAGGGCCTCCCGGAAGGGCACGTGCGCGAGTTTGAGGAAGTGGTACTTGAAGTAGTTGAGATCCCAGAGAATCGACTGCCGATCGAAGGCCGCGCGCGGATAGGCCACGCTGTAGTCCGCCACCCGGTGACCCTCGACCTGAAAACGAGGGAGCGCGGCCACGACCTTCCGGTAGGTGTCGAGCATGACCTCCGGAAACCCGCCGTCGTCGCGGCGGGCCGACTCGAGCGCGGCGAACAACGTCGTATCGCCGAGGTCTTCCATGAGCCAGGTGCCGGACGCCTCGTCGACCGCGTAGATCTCGGGAACCGGCAGTCCGATGCCACGAAAGGCGCGCGAGAACGACCAGAACGCCGTGTTCTCTTCGGGCTCGGGGCCGGCACCCCCGATCACCGTGCGCCCGTCGGGGGCGGTCAGCCGGTGATACGAACGAGCGGAACCGTCGGCGGCGACGACCGATACGGCCGCCGGCTCGGCGCCGGCGAAGGCTTCGAAGAGGCGGAGGATGGGGGCATACATGGCGCCGGCAAGCTAGCGGGCGCGGCGACCCCGACAAAGGGAATCGACGTGAGCTCCCGGAGACCCCGTCAGAGACGTGGGGCGACCCAGGTCGTACGAATCAGCCTCAGGCCGAGGATTCGGTCTGGGATCGCTTGAGAAAGAAGATCCCCACACCCAACGCGACGCCGAGGCCGACGATCACGAGAACGACCTTGAGCGCGATCGTGAGCATCGCGATGACCCAGGCGGTAACCGGAACCATGAGCATCTTGAGCGCCTCCAGGAGGAGCCAGCCCACGACACCCGTCACGGTCAAACCAGCTGCGAACTTCATGGTGTCCATCCCCGTGTCCGGATCACTCTTCGACGCGTTCGTGCGTCGCATCTCACACTGAACGATACGCCATCCTAGCCCGCCGAGTTTCGTTCGGCACCCTTCGAACGGCCACGCGACCCGCCCTGGCGCCCTGCCTCCGAAGCCGCGCCCAACGTGCGACCCTCCGACCGCCCTCGGTGTACTCCATGGGACTCGTGATCGACTTCAGACGTTGCCTGTCACCAACGTTGGGTGAATTTTCTTAGTCATGCGTCGAACCGCCACTCACCGCGTCGGAGCCCTGGGCCTGAGTCTGCTGCTGCAGCTCTTCGTGCTCTCCGGGCTCGTGCACCCCTGCTGTCTCGGCCTCGCCGAGGCGCTGGGTATCGAGGTCGTCGCGGCGGAGATGGAGCACCACTCGTCGCACGGCGAGTCCCACGCACCAGCCGCCGACGGTATGCACGCCGCCGCCTCTGGTGCGACCGTCGCGCACGGGGAGCTCGCCCATCAGGCAGGCGTTGCGCACGGGGAGCTCGCCCATCAGGCGGGCGCCGCCCACAGCGAGGTGGCGCATGCCGACGCCGGTGCGAACCACGCGCACCACGATGGTGGGTCCAGCGACGACGACTGCAACGGCAACTGCGGCCTGTGCTGCTCGACCGCGAGTTCCCTGGCTCCGCCCGCCGTTGGTGCGACGGTGGCGAGCGCCGCGAACCCGCCGAGTGTGGAGGTCGCCTCTCCGGGCCAGGCGCTCCCTGGCACGACTCCGCGATCTCTCCTTCCCTTCGCGAACGCCCCTCCGGCCGCCCCTACGACATCCGTTTGATCGCTCGACGTCGTCGTCCCTGACCCCATCCGGGTGTCGGGGAGCGGTCGTCGACCACTGAGTGACCCCTCGCCGAAAGACGGCGGGAGAGTCGCTCCGAACCGACTGATCCGTTAGGGGAATCCATCGTGAACAACACTCGTTCGAGCCGTGGGCTCACCATTCTTGCTGCCGTCGCCCTCCCCCTCGTCTTCGCCGCGTGCGACGACGACCCCATCGAACCCGCAGGCCCGATCGATGTGACCATCGACTTCGCGGCCGCAGTCAATGGCGCCGCCTTCGCGTGCGGGCAGACCTTCAGCAACGTCGGGGCCTCGCAGACGACCATCACACCGGTCGACTTCCGCTTCTACGTCCACGACGTGACGCTTCTCGCTTCGGACGGATCCGAAGAGGTGGTGTCGCTGGAGCAGGACGGAATCTGGCAGCGCGACAACCTCGCTCTGCTCGACTTCGAGAACGGCTCGGGCCCCTGCGTGAATGGCACGACCGCCACCAACGTGTCCGTCCGTGGAACCGTCCCCGCCGGCACCTACACCGGGGTTCGTTTCACCCTCGGCGTGCCGCAGAGCATGAACCACGCCGACCAGACGACGGCCGCGGCGCCACTCGACCTCACGGCCCTCTTCTGGTCGTGGAACGCCGGCTACAAGTTCGCCCGCATCGACCACACCTCGGCCGCGCAGCCGGAGGGGTGGTTCGTGCATCTCGGGAGCACCGGCTGCGCCCCGGGCGGGGATCCGACCGTGCCGGCCACGTCGTGCGCCAACCAGCACCGCCCCACCTTCGAGTTCACCTCGTTCAACTGGGAGACCCAGGAGATCCGGGCCGACTACGGGACCCTTCTCCAGGCGAGTGACCTGACTGCCAACACCGGCGCCAAGGGATGCATGTCGTTCCCCGGTGATCCGGAGTGCCCGGTGGTCATGAACAACTTCGGTCTCGCCTACGAGGGCAGTCAGCCCTCGGGCCAGAGCTTCTTCTCGGTCCGATAACCGGACGACCGATGAGAGGCGCAACGCGCGCCTCGACCCGGTGGAGCGTGGGGAGGGTGGCTCTGGCCGCCCTCCTCGCCGCCGCCGGTGCGGGGTGCGGAGGCGACGAGGCTCTGGGACCCGACACCGTCGTGCCCCCCCCCGTCGGGGACTTCGACTGGGGCCTGCCCGAGGGATTCCCGGCACCGCGGGTGCCGGAAGGTGAGGTCATGACGCCGGCTCGGGTGGAGTTGGGTCGGCACCTCTTCTACGACGTGCGGCTGTCGGGTAACGAGACCCAGAGCTGCGCGTCGTGTCACCAGCAGGAAGCGGCCTTTTCGGATGGACTCGCGGTGGCCGTCGGATCGACGGGCGAACTCCACCCCCGCAACAGCATGGGGCTCACGAATGTCGGCTATCAGCCGGCCCTCAACTGGGCCAACCCGAACGAGCGGAATCTCGCGCACCAGTCGCTGACGCCTCTGTTCGGCGAAGATCCCGTCGAGTTGGGTCTCGCCGGCATGGAAGACGAGCTCTTCGCCCGCCTGCGCGCCGATACGACGTACCAGCGTCTCTTCGCCGCCGCGTTTCCGGATCGCCCGGACCCCATCTCGATCGAAACCATCACGCGAGGCATCGCCGCCTTCCAGCGTACGATGATTTCGGGCAATTCGGCCGTGGATCGGTACCGGCGCGGGGATCGCGAGGCTCTGACCCCCTCGGCTCGGCTCGGACAGGCGCTCTTCTTCTCCGAACGCCTCGAGTGCTTCCACTGCCACGGGGGACTCGGGTTCACCGGTACCTTCGACTTCGAGGGCAAGAGCTCACCCGAGATCGAGTTCCACAACAACGGGCTCTACAACATCGGCGGAACGGGGGCGTACCCTCCGCACAACACGGGGCTGCACACCTTCACGCAGCGCCCCGAAGACATGGGACGCTTCAAGGCGCCCACGATGCGCAACATCGAGCTGACCGCACCCTACATGCACGACGGGAGCATCGCGACGCTCGAGGAGGTGCTCGATCACTACGCCGCCGGCGGCCGGACCGTGGAGAGTGGACCGTTCGCGGGGGTGGGTAGCGAGAACCCCAACAAGAGCGGCTTCGTGCGCGGCTTCACGCTCACCGACGAAGAGCGCCGGGCGGTACTCGACTTCCTGCTGAGCCTGACCGACTCGTCGTTCATCTCGAACCCCGCGCTGTCGAACCCGTGGCCTGCCGCCGGGGGGGCGCCATGACGGGCACTCGGCGGGGGGCGGACACCATGACGCGCCACCGGGCCCCGGCGGGCTACCGGTCGCGGGAACGCGCCCACACGGCGGGATCCACGTGCTGGGTGGCGGCGACGCTCGTTCTCGCCACTGCGGCCCCGGCCGCCGCACAGACACCGCCCGACTCGGTTCGCTCCGACACCGTGCCGCTTCTCCTGGCCCCGCTCGCGATCGCCGTCGAGCGGGAGCGGTCGGCTCCGCCGCCCATCGGGGCGCTGACGGTCGATCCGAAGGTGTTGCGCCGGGCGCAGGCGCCCGACGCCTACCGCCTGCTGCGGCAGGTGGCCGGCCTCGAGGTGCACGACCAGGGGCAGGGTCCCGGATACGCGTCGAACGTGAGCATGCGGGGCTTCACCTCCGACCACTCGTCGGACGTACTCCTCGTCATCGACGGAGTCCCGGTCAACCTGCCAGCCCACGGACACGTCGAGGGCTACGCCGACTGGAACGTGCTGATGCCTTCGTCGGTCAGCTCGCTACGCGTGCTGCACGGCAACGCGAGCCCCCTCTACGGCGACTTCGCGCTCGCCGGCGCGGTCGAGGTGTTCACACGCGCCGACGCCGAGTCGACCGAGGCATCGGTGGGCGGCACCAGCTTCGGCGACGTTCAGGGCAGCTTCACGACAGGCCGACGGGCGGAGACGAACGGGCTGTTCTTCGGACTCGAAGGACGCCGCGATGAAGGGTGGCGAAACGGCGCGGGGTTCTGGCTCGGCAACGCCCTCGCCCGAGGATGGACGCAGCTTGGCGAAGGACGACTCGAAGGGGGCCTCAGTCTGTACCAGAGCGACTGGGACTCACCCGGATTCGTCTCGATTCCCGACTTCAACGCCGTGCAGTTCGACGACGCCTTCGACCTCTCCGATGGGGGGCGCTCCCGTCGCGCCATGGCGCATGCCCGATTCTCGCAACCCGTGGCGAACTCGGCCTTCATCCAGGCCGTCGGGTGGGCGTTGGCGTCCGACTACTCGCTCTTTCTGCACATCCCCGGCCACTCGCACGACGGGACCCCGGGGTCGATTCAGCAATCGGGCGAGTGGGACGATCGCACCGGATTCGGGGGCCAGGTCGAGATGGGTCTCGCGACCGACAATGGCGATCTCGTCTTCGGCCTCACCGGTCGGTCCGACGACGTGCGGTACCGGCATGCGACGACCCTCGCTCGCGAGGTCGTGAACCCGGAGGTGGGGCTGGATGCCCGCCACCTCGCGGGGGCGGCCTACGCACGGTGGCGCTTCACCCCCACGGCCCGACTCGGGGTCGACCTGGGTGCGCGCCTCGACGTCCTGAAGCACGAAAGCCTCTCCGACTTCGACCCCGACGCGGGGTGGATCTCGGCCACGAATTCGGTCTTCGCCCCCAAGTTGGGCATGCGCTACGAACTCTCGAACCGCTGGAGTGTGAGCGGTACGACCGCGCGAGGCTTCCGCAGCGCCGTCGGCATCATCGGCGACCCGACGCGAGAGCCCTACCTCGCCTGGTCGCACGAACTCGCCATGGCGCGCCGGGGCGAGGGTTGGGAGGCCGAACTCACCGCCTTCCGGGTCGATGTCGACAACGAACGTGTGTTCGATCCGATCACCCTCCGCTCGAGCGCCGCGGGTGGGAGCACCCGACAGGGGCTCGACCTGACCGCCGGCCTCGATCTACCCCGCCAGATCCGCGCCGACCTCGGTGCGACGTGGAATCACGCGCGGATGAGCGGCCCCTACGTCGACGCCCACAACGACCATCCGCACGACGTGTTCAGCCCGGTGACGCCGGCGCCCGCCGAGTCGCCGGCGTTCGAATTGCACGTGCCCGGACTGGCCGACTGGCGAGGACGCCTCGGGATTTCGGCTCCGCTGACCGAGTCGATCGAGGCGCTCATGCGCTTCGAAGCGGTGGGTCCCCACGTGCCGATCGGCGAACCGTCGGTGCAGACGCAGACCTACTCGATCTTCGACGTCGGCTTTTCCTGGGCGACCGGTCACGGCGGTACGCTCGACGTCGAGGTGGGGAACCTCTTCGACGTCCGTCACGTCGAACTACGCTCCAGCGGGTTCGTCACCCCCGGGGCTCCGCGAGCCCTTCGCGTTCAGATGTCCTTCGATTCCCTCTCCTTTTAGCCCACCCCTCCAACCAAGGAATCCACCATGAACCGCACCCGCTTCCTGTTTGCCCTCACGGGTCTCGCCGCGGCCTCGATGTTCGCCGCCGGTCCGGCGTCGTCGGACGACCTCCATCTCCGCCTCGTGAGCTCGGCGCCGGAGGCCGACAGCACGGTCGCGCCACCCTCGGAGATCCGCCTCACCTTCTCTCAGGTTCCGCAGGAGGGGTCCACGAGCGTGCGACTCCTCGACCACGCCGAGTCGCTCATCGAGACCGGCAAGATCACGCACTCCGGCGACGGCGAGATCTTCCACGCCCCCGTCGGGACGACACTCGCCGACGGAAGCTACACGGTAGCGTGGCGCACCATGGCGGACGACGGGCATGTGATCCGCGGCGAGATTCCCTTCGTGGTGAAGTCGGGTACGATCCAGCCGTAGCTTCGGCGATCGTCGACCCACGAGATGTGCCGGGCCGGTCGCCGAGTGGCGGCCGGCCCGGCGCCGTCTCAGGGGAAGAGCTCTGGGGCCACCCGACGCTGCGTGGCCTGCTCGAAGGCGTAGGCGAGTTCGATCAGACGCGCCTCGCTGCACGCTCCTCCCGCGAAGCTGACTCCGAAGGGTCGGGGCATCGCCTCCATGCCATCGGGGAGCTGGGGATCGGGGCCCCCTCCGAGGAAGGCGAAGGGCACCATCACCGTCGGGTAGCCCGGCCGCGCGGAGATCCCCGCCCCGCTCGACCCCGGGAAGAGTAGAGCGTCGAGCTCCAGGGCCTCCATCACCTCGTCGATCCCGTGCTCACCGTTGAGCCGCAGGTCTTCGGCGCGGTCGGCCTCGTACTCGGCGCGGGCGGCCTCCAGATCGATCGCATCCGACAGATCGAGGAGCGCCTGGTCGTACTTGTTCGAGCCCGCGGCCTCGTGGGCGCGATTCCATTCGCGCAGCTCGGTCAACGTGCGCACCGGGGCGTCGTCGCCGAGCGTCGCCAACCAGGCGTTGAAGTCGCGCTTCATGCCGTAGGCGAGCACCGAGCTCCCCCCCGCTCGCATCAGGTTGTCGTCGGGGTTCGGATCGACGACGCTCGGAATGTCGGCGGGATCGACGATCGTAGCGCCCTGTTCCTGGAGGATGCGGATCGCCTCGGCCATCACCTCCCCGCCCTCGTCGGAGAGTCGGTCCTGGGTGCGGTCCGTGCCCGGCACCGCCACCTCGTCGTAGTAGAGGGCGCGGGGGATCCCGATCCGCGCGCCCTGTAGTCCGTCGGCACGCAGGTGCGGCCGGTAGTCGCCCCCCTCGGGCCGCTCGCACCGCGAGGTGCCGGGGTCGTTCGGATCGGGCGCCGCGCCCTCGAGTACCCCCAACATCAGGGCGGCGTCGGCCACGGTCCGCGCCATCGGCCCGGCGATGTCCTGGTCGGCGGTGATGGGAATCACCCCCCAACCACTCACGCGCCCGACCGTGGGCTTGATCCCCACCAGCATGTTGGCGTTCGAGGGAGACAGGATCGAACCCGATGTCTCCGTACCTACGTTGGCCGCCCAGAAGCTCATCGCCGTTCCGATTCCCGAGCTCGAGCCCCCCACACCCATGAGCGGCCGGCCGTCGTCGCGTCCCTCGCGCGGGTCACGCCGCGGGTCATACGGATTGAGCCCGTAGCCACCGACGGCGCTGTAGTTCCCGGGCATGCCGCGCGCCTTGAAGTTGGCGAGCTCGGTCATCACGGTCTTGGCGAGGATGATGGCGCCCGCCTCCCGGAGATTGGTCGTGAGCGTCGCCTCATACGGCGGGATGAACCCCTCGAAGGCGAGCGCCCCGCCCGTGGTCGGCATCTGTGTGGTGTGCACGTTGTCCTTCAGCGCGACGGGGATGCCGTGCAGCGGCCCCCGCACCCGCCCTTCGGCCCGCTCCCGGTCGAGCCGATCGGCGTCGGCGAGCGCCTCGGAGTTGACCGCGATCGTCGCATTGACGCGCTCCTCGTAGAGGGCGATGCGAACCAGGTGCGCCTCGACCAGCTCGCGCGACGTCACCCGGCCTTCGGTCATGGCCTGCTGCATCTCGTCGATCGTGGCCTCGACCACGTCGAAGGGCTCGCGCTCAGTGGGCGCGGCGGGTGCACAGGCGATCGAGGTAGCGGCCAGCGCCACCATCGCCAGTGCGACGCGGCGAAGCGCGGAGAGAGGCGTCGTCGGGATCATGAGCGGTGAATCTCCAGAGGGGGCCGGGGCAGCGATTCGCCCGCAAAGTGGGCCCCTCGGGCCGCTTCCGCACGTCGTTACGATCACATGTTACACGCCTCACGGAGACTCTCCGGCTATCTTCCGGTTACGCGAGCGTTACCGACCCGACCCGACGGCCGGACCCGGCTGCCCGCTCCCGCGGCCCTTCGTCGGGTTCCGCCACCCCTTCAACCCCCCGGTCTCCACCGTGCACACGCCTCCCCGCCCCCTGACGATGTTGCTGCTCCCCATCGTGGCCGCATTTGGAGGCGTCGTGCTCGGGGCTCCGTTCGACGTCACCTCGTCGCCCAAGCCGGTGCTCGAAGACGGCGATCCGCCTCCGGGCGTCGGAGTGGCAACCTCTACCCCCGGCCCCCAGCGGTCCCATTCCTTTGGCGAACCCCTCGCCCTTCGATTGGTCGACGCAGGAGCGGTAGGAATCCCCGCGGACACCGCGTCGTGGGGCACCACCTACTCGCATGCGACCCACGCCTTCGACGAGCTCCTCCTGCCGTCCGGTCCCTGGGTCGACGCCGAGGAGTTCGAACGTGTCCGTCGCGACTGGATCGCGTACGTCGACCGGATGGCGGCATACGGCAACAACGGGGTCATCGTCGACGCCTTCCTGGAGTTCATCAACTTCGATCGGGTAGACGACGGGCGGGCGGTCTACGAGGCCGACTCGCCTCTGCGTGCCCGGCACCGCGCCATCCAGCACGCCTTCCGGGGGCTCTTCGAGCACGCCGAGGCGGCGGGGATGGGGATCTTTCTCAAGACCGACATGCTCGCGCTCACCGGCGACCTCGAGCGGCACCTCCTCGACACGACCGGAGGGCTCGACCCGGCGGATCCGCGTCTGTGGGCCGTATACGCAGCGGGCCTCGACGAGTTGTTCACGAACTTCCCGGAGGTGCGGGGTGTGGTGGTGCGTGTCGGTGAGGCCGGCGCGCTCTACAACATCGACGGACTCGACTACCGCAGTGAGATGGCCCTGCGGACGCCGCGCCACGTCGATACGATGCTGAAGTCGCTGCTTCCGGTCTTCGAACGGCACGAGCGCACCCTCGTCTTTCGCTCCTGGTCGGTCGGACTCGGCGAACTCGGCGACCTCCACAACGAACCGACCGTCTACGCATCGGCCCTCGCCGACATCGACTCTCCCGCCCTGGTCGTCTCGACCAAGTACACCCGGGGAGACTACTTCGGCTTCCTCCCCCTGAACCCCACGCTGCTCGCCGGGAGCCAGAAACGAATCGTCGAATTCCAGGCGCGCCGGGAGTTCGAGGGATTCGGCGCCTTCCCGAACGAGCTCGGCGGTCTCCACCAACGGGCCCTCCGCCAGATCCTCACCCGCAATCCCAACGTCGTCGGCGTCTCGCTCTGGACCCAGGAGGGAGGACCCCTCAAAGCCGGCCCCATCTCGCTGTATCCCTTGAGTGGCTTCTGGCGGTGGATCGACGCCAGCGTCTTCACCACCTCGCGGCTCGCGCAGGACCCCGAGGCCGACGTGGAGGCACTGCGGGCCGAGTGGGTTCGCCAGACGATCTCGACCGACCCCGCCGTCGTCGCGGCCTACAGCGAGGTGCTGAACCTCTCCCGCGACGCGGTCGAGAAGGCGTGGTATCTGCGGCCCTTCGCCGAGCGCCAGGTGGTGGTGGGCGACTTCGACCTCCCGCCGCTCATGTGGATCCAGGAATGGGACCACATCGGGGGGTGGTCGGCCGTGTCGAGCGCGGTGTACGAGGTCGTCGGCGACGACCGCGAGCGCGCGATCGCCGATGGATTCGAGGCCGTCGAGCTCACCCGGAGGATGCGGGCCCGACTCGAGGCCGTCACCCCGAACCTGCCCGACGACCCAACGCACCTGGACGCCCTCCGCTCTCTCGCCTACCAGGAGAGCCTCTTCGAAACCCTGGCCTGGTGGCGTGCCACGATGCTGAACCATCAGCACTGGCTCCGGAGCGGCGACCCCGGCACGTGGCGAGCCGACGGAGCCCGCTTCGGGGCGGCCGCGGAACAGCATCGCCGGGCCTGGTCCGACGACCTCGACTTCCCGGCATTCGAGTTTCAACCGGCCGTGGCCTCCCTCGGGCGCAGCCAACTCGCCCTCGCCTCGATTCCGGGGGCGCGCTGGACGCTGCTCGCTCTGGTCGTGCTCGCCGCGCTGACACTGCGGGTCGAGCCGCCCTCACGACCGTTGGCGCAACGCGTGGTGTCGGGGTGCGCGGGAGTCGGCCTCTGGGTGCTCATCGCCGCCTTCTTCGTGCCGGAAGGTCGATGGCTCCCCGTGGGGGCGTTCAGCGGCGTGTTCGCTGCGGCGGTCCTCACCCTCAAGGTCACGCGGGGAGGAATCGGCTGGAGTCGCGCCGACCTCGACGCCCTTGCGGCGCTATGGCCGCTCGCAGTCCCGGCCGTCGTGGTACTCGGCGCCGTGGCCGTGCGCGGCCCCCAGTTCTTCTGGCAGGCGTTCTGGACCAGCCCGCTCGCGCGATCGGCCTTCCTGGCCTCCATCGTATGGGCTCTGCTGCACGTCGCCTGGCGACTCGTGCATCGAGGAGACGGGGCCGCGCTCGCCGCGACCCTCGGCGCGGTCGGTCTCTACCTCGCGGCGGTCCTCCCCGGTCTCGAGGACTCGCTACGGAGTGTCGACAGCCTGCTCGGGGTCATGCCGATGACACGGGGAATCCTGAACGGGATCCTCGTCTACGGCGGTCTCCCGCGCAGCCTGGCGCTGGCGCCGCTCCTCGTCGGAGGCCTCCTGCTCCTGGTCGGGGTGACCGGACTCCGCCGTCGAGGACCGCTCCGGAGCTCGGCGGGGCTCGTGACCGAGGGCCTCGAGTCGCTCCCGAAGCTCCATCGCGAGCGTCTCGAGCCCTGAGATACGGCGTTTCGTACCCAACGCCCGCCCGCCCTCGAGCACCATCACGGTGAGGATCACGGCCGCCAATGCCGCACCCCCGAACCGCGACGTCACGAACAACATCGGAATCAGAAGGCCGGGCGAGGCGCCGACGCAGAGCCACAGCAGGTGACGCTGCAGGCGACCCTGCTCCCGCTCGAGCCTCTCGGCGACATCTCCCAGCTCCGACCGCAGCACGGCCTGCGAGGCGGTCACCTCGGGATCGACGCCCGGCCGTTCTCCGTGGCGCAGCCCTTCGTGGTCCGTCACCGCAACGGAACCTTGAGCGCGAGCCCGAGGCCACCGGGACCCGGTACGAGCGCGAGCCCGACCCCCGAGCCCGAACTCTCGCCCTCCGGACTACGCAGAATCGTACGGGCCACCCCCCACCCCCAGGCGGCGCCGATCCAGGTATCCGACGCCCAGTGCTTCTCGTCGTCGACCCGCTGGAAGAGTACGGTCGCCGCAGCCCCGTAGAGGAACGCACTCGCCCACCGCCGGTCGATGTGGTGCGACAAGATGGTGGCCACCTGGACGATCGTCGAGGCGTGGCCAGAGGGAAACGAGGTGCCCTCGTTTCGGACGTAGGTGCGTGCCCCGAAACCGTCGGAGGGGCGACGACGCCCCACGAAGTCACGCACCGGGTTGCGGGTGAGGCCGGCCACCCAGTGCGATACCAGCAGATCGCGCGCGGGTGCGCGGAGCCATTCCTGCTTCGTCAGGTAGCCGGCAACGATCCCCGCCGCCCAGATCGCGTTGGTGTTGCCCATGAGCCCGACCGGCTCGAAGAAGTCGCCCACCTCACGGATCGCGTCATGTGGCTGATGCCCGGCCTGACGCAGGGTGGCGGCGGTGATCTCCGCGTCGACGGTGTACAGGGCCAGCCCCACACCCAGCACGCCGCCGACCTTCGCCCATCCGCGGCCGTCGAGCCGTGACGGAAACGACACCACGGCCCAGAGATCGCGTGCGAAGCCCACCCCCCCGTCGACCACATCGGAGCCCACCTCGAGGAGCGGGTTCGAAGGCGAGGTGTCGGGCTCCTGGGCGTGGAGACCCAGCCAGGGGGCGAGGGTGAAGAGAGCACCTACCGCGGCAGCGCGGCACCCCCCCCTCGTGGCGGGCCATCGCGGCCCGCGACCGGATTCCATCGGTCGGGCACGAGCAGCGGCGAGCGACTCGCGACCGAATTCCACTGCTCGCTCGGACCGAGGGGTGGAGGTCGACCAACGGGATTCGGCGAGCATCGAGCAACGGTCGGAGGTGGACAGGCGGAACCCTGCTAGTGTCCCGTTTGAAAAGCCCCGATGGTATTCGAGGAGTTGTGCACCGGACTTCTCAAACGGGACCCTAGTGTAGTGTCGCCAAAGTCCTGATGCCGTTCGTGCGCGGGGGCATCCACGGGATGCGTCG
>JANQNV010000136.1 GCA_028279425.1 Longimicrobiales bacterium
CCCGTCAGGAAGAAGACGGCGTGCACCGGCTCCGCGGATGCCCGCGCGTGCGCTTCCGTCCCCTCCTCGAAGCGCACACCGTCGGGGACGCGGGCCAGCACCAGGTGGGGCTCCTCGATCCCGTGCATGCGGACGTGGGGGAGCGCCGCCCCGTGGGACACCGGGGTGCCGCCGATGCGCGTCCCGGTCATGAAGCCTCCCCAGAGCTCCTGCGCGGGCACGGAGAGGTCGAGCGCGAGCAACTCGCTCGCCTGCCGCGCCAGATCCTGGAAGTCGGCGCCCCCGTCGACATCGAGGACACGTGCGCTCGTGAACAGCTCATCGAAGGGATCGGCGTCCCTCGGGCCCCGTTCCTTCATGATCTCACGAAGCTCGGTGTCGAGCCGGTCGTCGCGCTGCCGACCCCATCGCTCGAACACGTGGAAGATCGCCCCCTCGCGGTCGACCCGATCCTTGGCGTAATACGTGAACCACATCGCGCCACCGAGGATGAGCGTGCCCGTGAAGACGGTCGGAAGAAGCCCCATCTCGAAGATGAGCCACGCCGGAGCCAGCATCCCGATGATCTGCATACCGGGATAGAACGGCGACCGATAACCCGGGTCGTACGACGCGATTCCGCTCTCCCGCATCACCACGACGGCGAGGCAGCCGAGCCCGAACATGACCAGCTTGAAGGCGCTCGCGAGCTTCGCGATCCCGGTCGGGTCGAAGGCGGTCACGCACAACACGATCACACCCACGGTCGCCGCGATGCCCACCGTCGGGGTGCCCCGCCCCCCGACCTTGCCGAACCGGTCGGGGAGGATGCGGTCGCGACCCATGGCCAGCGGATACCGGGAGGCGCTGAGGATACCGGCGTTCGCACCCGACGAAACGGCCAGGAGCGCGGCGATGGTCATCACGATGGCGCCCACCGGGCCCGCCATGTCCCGCGCGACCGTGGCCACGGGGGTCAGATCGCCATAGCCGCCTTCCGCGGCGGCGAGGACATCGGCGCCGGTGACGCCGATC
>JANQNV010000257.1 GCA_028279425.1 Longimicrobiales bacterium
TTCTACGGATCGTGGGGCTACCAGACCACCGGCTACTTCGCCCCGACGGCCCGCTACGGGACACCGCGGGACCTCATGGAGATGATCGACGTCCTGCACCGGCGCGGCGTGGGCGTGATCCTGGACTGGGTGCCGTCGCACTTCCCGACCGACGCCCACGGCCTCGCGCTCTTCGACGGGACCCACCTCTTCGAGCACGCCGACCCCCGCCAGGGGTTCCACCCGGATTGGAACTCGGCCATCTTCAACTACGGCCGCAACGAGGTGCGCTCCTTCCTGTTGTCGAGCGCGATCTGCTGGCTGGACCGCTACCACGTCGACGGACTGCGGGTGGACGCCGTCGCATCGATGCTCTACCTGGACTACTCCCGCGAAGACGGCGAGTGGATCCCCAACGAGTTCGGCGGTCGCGAGAACCTCGAAGCGATCGGGTTCCTCCGCCAGCTCAACGAAGCCGTCTACGAGGAGCATCCCGACACCGCCACCTTCGCCGAGGAGTCCACGGCGTGGCCGATGGTCAGCCGCCCGACCTACGTCGGCGGTCTGGGCTTCGGGTACAAGTGGGACATGGGCTGGATGCACGACACGCTCCAGTACATGGAGCGTGAGCCGATCCACCGGGGCTGGCACCACAACGAGCTGACGTTCCGGGGCGTCTACGCCTTCAGCGAGAACTACACGCTGCCGCTCTCCCACGACGAGGTGGTCCACGGCAAGGGCTCGCTGCTGAACAAGATGCCCGGCGACGACTGGCAGAGGCGGGCCAACCTGCGCCTGCTCTACGGCAACCAGTGGACCCAACCCGGAAAGAAGCTGCTGTTCATGGGGGGTGAGCTGGCGGCTCCGACCGAGTGGGACCACGAGGCGAACCTGGACTGGTCCCTGCACGACACGCCCGGCCACGAGGGAATTCGTCGCTGGGTGGCCGACCTCAACGCGCTCTACGCGGCGGAGCCCTCGCTGCACCGCAGGGACTGCGACCCGGCCGGGTTCCGTTGGGTCGAGGGGAACGACTCGGCCAACTCCGTGCTCGCGTGGCTGCGCCGCGGTGACGACGACGACCGGCCGGTGCTGGTCGTGATGAACATGACGCCCGTGGTACGCGACAACTACCGCCTCGGCGTGCCCGTCGAGGGACGGTGGATCGAGCTCGCGAACTCCGACGCCGAGATCTACGGCGGCTCCGGTGTCGGGAATGAGGGCGGGGTGGAGACGCTGCCCGTCGACTCCCACGGCGAGTACCAGTCGCTGCTGGTGACGCTGCCGCCGCTCGCCACCCTGATCATGGCCCCGGTGTGAGCGACCCC
>JANQNV010000169.1 GCA_028279425.1 Longimicrobiales bacterium
GATTCACCCGGCTGGAGGAGGCTCGCGCCCGCGATACGGGTGGTGCCGGCTTGGGGTTGGCCGTCGTGGCCGCCAGTGTCACCGAGGTCGGCGGGGAGGTCACCGTGGTGGACTCGCCGGTCGGTGGAGCGCGGTTCGTGGTGCGGCTTCCGAGCTCTCACTGAAAGTGGCGACGCTTCGACCTGCCATCTGTATTCGCGATGGGAGTTGTCGTTAACAATCATCATGAATTTCGGGACAGGCGTGCCTGGGTTACCTACGATTCTGCGAGTTTCGTACGGGCGACCTGGGCGTGGAGGGGATCTACACCGAGGAGCCCAAGGAGCCAGAACCAATGCTCGACCTCATCGAGGCCTCGGGGGGCCCGATCGGACCAACCGGATGGATGGAGCAGGCGGCGTGTGCCGGCGAGAGCGATCTCTTCTTCGCCCCGTTCGCCGAGCGACCCGAGGCCCGGGTTCGAAGGGAAGCTCGAGCTCGCACCATCTGCGGCCAGTGCCCGGTGGCGGTCGACTGCCAGGACTATGCCCGCACCAACCGGGAGCTGGGGTTCTGGGGCGGTGAGTCCGAGGCCGAGCGAGCCGAGGCCGGCTTTCCCCCGACCACCCCGATCATCGGTCGCAAGCGCGTCGCGGAAGAGAGGGCCCGCGACGCGATGGCCCGGGCCGGCTGACCTCCCCTTCCCGAGATCTCCGACCTGATCGTCCCCTGAGGTCGAGAATCGCAGCCGGTACGGGGTTCGGGCTCTCTCACACGGCCAGCCGGATCGCTCCTGGTTCGGCGCGGAACGTCACGCTCCCGGCTCCGAGCGGTTCGCCGTCGCCCCACGCTTCGATGTCGTCTCCCTCGACCCGCACGCGGCGCCCCCTGTAGGTGGTGGTCTTCGGGTGGGTGAGGTGCGACCCGTCGAACACCTTGGGGAAGTAGCGCAGCAGGGCCAGACGGCCGATGCGCTCGACCACTGTCACGTCCAATACCGCATCGTCGGCTCGGGCGGCCGGACAGATCCGCATCCCGCCGCCGAACCACTCGGTGTTGGCCACCGCGATCAGGGCGGCGTCGTGGGTGTGGATGGCATCGTCGACTTCGAGTCGCACCCGTCGTGATCGCAGCCGGGGCAGCTCGAGCAGCGTGGCGACCGTGTAGCGCCGGGGTCCCTTCGGCCAGCGGAGGCGGTTGGCCCGCTCGTTGACGTCTCCGCTGAAACCGGCAGTGGCCACCGAAGCCACCCAACCGCGCTCGTAGCGGATGCCGTCGACCGTTCGCGGCGAGCCGAGCGCTCGGGCCACGGCGTCGCCCACCGGCCCGTTCTCGTCGACCCCGAAGGCTCG
>JANQNV010000181.1 GCA_028279425.1 Longimicrobiales bacterium
AAACAACCACTCGAACGGCGTGGTTGTTTCCTCCGACGGAAACATCGTCGTGACCCGGCGGGGTGGCTGGCCCGTGGGGTGCGCGGCTCGGAGACCCGCGCCGGTCGTCGCCGGACGGCTCGCTGGCCCCGCCGGTGCGCGCTCCGCATCTTGAGGTGAGGGTGGCATCGTTCCACCCCTCCCCCCGCCGAACCGATCGATGCACGATTCACCTTGCGATCCCTCCCTTGCCCAGGGGGCATCCTCGTCTGGCGAGGGTGTGCTCCACGGTGTACCGGCGGAGTTGCCGGGGGTCGTCTATCGAGGCGTCGCCGACCGCGAACGCACCATGGTCGGGCTCACCCGGGCGGTCGAGGCCCTTACAGGGCACTCGGTCGCGGATCTGCTGGGGCCAGGGGAGCCGACGTTCGGCTCGTTGATCCATCCCGAGGACGTGGACCGCGTGCTCGCCGCGATCGAGTCGGGTGTCTCGAGTCGCGATCCCTTCCGCCTCGTGTATCGCATTCGGCCGCTGCAGGGGCCCGACCGGTGGGTGCTCGAGCAAGGGCAGGCATCTCCCGACGGGCAGGTGACCGGCTATATCCAGGATGTGACCGGCTCGACCGTCGATCCGCTGGTCCAGCGACAGGAGGAACTTGATCGGGCCCTTCGCGAAACGCGGCATCTCCAGCTTCTCCAGGAGGTCGCGGGCTACGTGAACGACTCGGCGACGCTTCACGAGGCGGCGGACCGGGCGATCCCGCTCCTCTGTCGACGTCTCGGGTTCCGCGCGGGCCGCATCCGGCTCCCCGATGCCGACGAGGTCGGGGCCGACGGGTCTGGAGCCGCCCCGGCCCCCGGGGTGACCCTCCGTACACGTGCTGAAGGCGCCGCGGGCACCACGATCGAGGTCCCGATCCGGGGCGACGACCCCGGTTCGCCGGAGTCCCGCCTCGCCGCCCTCGAACTGGAGGCGGCCGGATCGATCGACTCCGATGCGACGCTCGTGTCGCTCCTCGAACAGATCGGTACCCAGTTGGGCCGGGCCTGGGAGCGCGAACACGCCCACCGGGATCGCGAAGCGGGCGAGGAGCGGTTTCGGGAGCTCGCCGAACACATCGACGACGTGTTCTGGATCGGATCGCCGCACGACTACGGCCGCGACTACGTAAGTCCGGCCTACCGCGAGATCTGGGGCCGCGACCCGGGTGAGCTCGTCGAGAATCCCCGCGGTTGGCTCGACACGGTGCACCCGGAGGATCGAGAGCGGGTCGAAGACGTGGTGCGTCTCCGCGCCGCCATCGGCTACGAAATCCAGTACCGGATTCTCCGACCCGACGGGACGGTGCGCTTCATCTGGGACCGGGCGTTTCCGGTCGTCGGAAGCGACGGGGCGGTGGCGCGGGTGGTCGGCGTGGCCGAAGACATCAGCGAACGAACGAAGCTCGAGGCGCAACTGCGAGCCGCGCACCGCATGGAGGCGGTGGGACGACTGGCCGGCGGCATCGCCCACGACTTCAACAACCTCCTGACGGTCATCCGCGCACAGTCGGACTTCCTGCTCATGGATCTTCCCGACGAGAGCCCGCTCGTCGAAGAGGTCGAGGTGGTTCGGAGTGCGGCCGACCGTGCGGCGGAGCTGACCCGACAGTTGCTGGCGTTCAGCCGGGAACAGGTGCTGCGGCCCCGCGTCGTCGACCTCGTCGACGTCGTGAAGAACATGGAGCAGCTGCTCGTCCGTGTCCTGGGCGAGGACGTGCGCATCCGGACCGAGTTCGGGTCGGACCTGTCGCCCGTTCGCGTCGACCCGGCCCAGCTGGAGCAGGTGTTGATGAACCTCGCGGTGAATGCGCGCGATGCGATGCCGGAAGGGGGCGACATGGTGCTCTCGGTGCGGCACGAGGTGCTGACCGCGGAGGTGGCGGCAGGGCGCACGGAACTGGTGGTCGGCAACGACTACGTGCGACTCGACGTCTCCGATACGGGCCACGGCATGGACGAGACCGTGCGCGCCCGGATCTTCGAGCCCTTCTATACGACGAAGCGTTCGCGAGGCGGGACGGGGCTCGGGCTCGCGATGGCCTACGGCATCGTGAAGCAGAGCGGCGGTACCATCCACGTGCAGTCGTCGGAGGGTGAAGGCACGACCTTCACCCTCCGGTTTCCTCCCGTGGTCGGCGAAGCCCCCGCCCCCGAAGACCAGGTCGCCGACGAGCCCCGCGGAGAGGTCGACGGGACGATTCTGGTGGTCGAAGACGACCCCGCGGTCCGGCGAGTCTCGCGCCGGACGCTCACGCGTGAGGGACTCGAGGTCCGGGTGGCCGCCGATGCCGAGAGCGGCCTCGCGATCTTGCAGGAGGCAGCGTCGCCGATCCGGTTCCTTCTCACGGACCTGGTCCTACCGGGCATGAGCGGTCGTGCGCTGCTCGAGCGCGTCCGGAGCGACTATCCCCACGTGCGTTGCATCGCGATGTCGGGCTACGCCGAGGGATCGCCGGGCAGCCGCGTCGACCTGCCGACCGACGTCGTGTTCCTGCCGAAGCCGTTTACGCCCGACGCGCTGCTTCGCGCGCTCGCGGCGGTCGCCGACCGGCCCGAACTGGCGTAGAGGCGAGCCGTGTCGAGAGCCTTCGTCAACGAGGATGCGAGCTCGGCGCCGGAGCCGGACTACCGCCTCCCGCCGCCCGACTCGGACTACTACGACGAGGCCGCGGCGTGGGCGCTGTTGCAAGGTGCCGATGCCGGCGACTCTCGCGGAGCCGAGCTGGCCACGGGGTACCGATGGGGCGAGCCGCTCCTCGCTCCCCACGTCGAAGCGATTCTCGCCGAGGCGGAGGTGTCCGAGCAGGAACGCGTGGCCCAGCTCGCCCGGCGGTTCCTGCGGGCCGCACGATCGGCCGGGGGCTAGTGTCGCGTTAGAAGAGTCCCGATGGTATTCGAGGAGGTGTGCAGTTTATGTGGAGGTCGTTGGAACTCCTCGCCGTAGCTTTGGCTACGCCGCGTCGCTCCGCCTCGCCACCCAAGCCCACACCCCCTCTCGGTACGCTCCGGACTTCTCAAACGGGACCCTAGGCGGAGACCTTCGCCCTGCGTCGCTGTCGGGCGGTGCCGATCCGAAGCTGAAGGCGTCGCAGGAACGACAGACGATCGATGAAGAGCTTTCCGTCGAGGTGGTCGATCTCGTGCTGCACGCAGACGGCGTACATGCCCTCGAGATCGCGCTCCACCGTCCGACCATCCCGGTCGAGAGCTCGGACCCGAATCCGGGTCGAGCGGACCACGTTGCCGACCACACCCGGAATCGACAGGCAACTCTCTTCGACCAGCCCCGGTGCGGAGTGGTCGAGGATCTCCGGATTGATCAGGCACTCCGGAGCATCCCGGTTTTCCGAGAGGTCCATCACCATCACCCGCCACAGGTGGCCGGTCTGGGGAGCCGAGAGCCCGATGCCCGACGTGGAGTAGAGGGTGTCGAACAGGTCGTCGATGAGGGTGTTCATCGACGCGTCGACGTCGGCGACCGGGGCCGAGAGCATGCGGAGTTTCGGGTCGGGGTGCTGCAGGATCCGGAGGGGGGGCATAGGTCGGTCCTCAGCCGGGTGATCGAGCCAGGGCGGGCGAGGGGTCCTGCGCGGGCGGGTGGGCCCCGACGCGCCGCATGAGGCGGATCGTCGCGGCGACCGTGAGCACCAGCAGGGTGATCTCCAGCAGATACACGGCGACGTAGCTCGACGTCACCGAGTCGAGGCCGAAGAGTCCACCGCCTCCGGCGAAGACGATGTTGATGAGGTCGCGCAGCACGCCGCTGACCGCGATCCCCACCCCGGCGGCGGTGGCCTGAACCGCACCCCAGGCCCCGAGCGCCAAGCCCGCCTCATCTTCACCGGCACCGTTCATGGTGGCGGTCAGCGTCCCGTGCGCGAACAGGGCTCCACCGAACCCGATGAGGAAGTTCCCGGCCAGGAAGATGCTGGGAATGCTCAGCGGCGCCGCAAGGATGACGAGCGCGAACGCGGGGAGTCCGACGATGGCGCCCCACTGCGTCATCCGGTTCGGATCCGTGCCCCGGGCGACCACGTGTGACGCCATACCGAACCCGATGAGCCCGCCCAGGGCGAGGAGGGCCGTGAGCTTGGTCGTCGTGCTCACGGTCAGTCCGAGCACCTGTCCACCGAAGGGCTCGAGGATGACGTCGGCCATTCCAAAAGCCAGAGTGCCGAGTCCGACGATGACGAGGTGCGAGATGGTCACGCCGCCTTCACACAGCCGATCCCACGCTTCGCGGAACGAAGGCTGCTCCTCGACGGGCATCGGTGCGCTGCCCCGGCGGCGCTGTTCCTGCTTCCAGATCGCGACCACGTTCAGCACCATCGTGGCGACGGCGGCGCCCTGCACCACCTGCACGAGGCGGCCGGGGGAGAAGTCGGCCAGCGCGATGCCGAAGACGAGGGCGCTCACCATCATGCCGAGCAGGAGCATGACGTACATCAGCCCCACGACGCGTGGATGCGACTTGACCGGGGTCAGGTCGGTGGCCAGCGCCAGCCCTGTCGTCTGGACCGTGTGCACCCCGGCTCCGACGAGTAGAAACGCCAAGGCCGCCGCACTTTGCCCGATCCACAGCGGGGCGGTATCGGCCTGCCCCTTGCCCGCGAGCACGAGCAGTGCGAACGGCATGATCGCAAAGCCTCCGAACTGCACCAACGTACCCTTCCAGATGAAGGGCACCCGTCGCCAGCCGAGGTAACACGAGTGAGTGTCGGATCGGAAGCCGATCAGCGCGCGGAAGGGCGCGAACACGATCGGGAGAGCGATCATGATGCCGACGATCGACGACGGAACACCCAGTTCCACGATCATCACGCGGTTCAGGGTGCCGACGAGGAGGACCAACGCCATCCCCACCGAGACCTGGAACAGCGACAGGCGCAGCAGGCGGCCGAGAGGCAGGTCCGGCGTCGCGACGTCGGCGAACGGAAGGAAGGTGGGACCGAGCTTCATCCACGATCCCGTGACCCGGCGACCGAATGCGCTCATGACGCCGTCCGGCGCCGGGTCTCGGCAGCCTTCACCTGGATTTGGTTTTCGTCTTCAGCCCGATCATCGACGAGAGCGGAGCCGGATTCTTGCTCAACATCTTCAGCCCGATCATCGACGAGAGGGAGAAGTCCGAACGCGCCAGAGTACCGAACCGCGCACCGTTCTTCGAAAGAACGGGGAACCCGATCAGGTCGGAGAGCGGCGACGGGCTGCGGTCCTCGATGAGGGGCGGGCCATGTGCCGACACCGGATCGCAACTGTTCAGGATATCGGCAGCCGTCTGACTCCACTGGAAGTCCGCCTGCACTACGACGACCGAGTGGCCGGCTTCGACGGCCTTGCCGTAGGCGACTTGTTGCGCGGCGGGGATACCCGGCGGCATGCCGGCGGCTCCCGTGGTCGGGGTCATCACGGAGACTTCTCGCGAGCTGAACCCGGCCGCCAAGAGCTTGGCCTCCGCGTCTCTCGCCTTTGCTTCGGTGTCGTACATCCGTCCTGTCGGTACCATCATCACGCTCCGGGATTGTGTCAGCGTTTCAGTGGGTGGACTACCCTGCCTGCCGGGGTCCGGCCGGCCCCGCGGGCGTATACCCACGGGGCGGCCGTAGGATCAACCTCCGGCGAAGAACGCGCCGAGCCAATCCGCGCTGCCGAGAACCGTCTTGTGAATGGTCACCGAGATCAACAGAACGGTGCCGAGGAACAGCGGCAATCCGATCGTTGGCTTCACGACACACCAGATTCGACCTTGATTCATGGTTCTCTCCTCAGCCCAGCCAGGGCGTGTAGATGGCTGCGAGGATGTGAGCCACCAGAGCGATCGCGAAGTAGACTCTCGAGCCGTCGATGACGTGCTTGTGGAGCTCCTCGGACTCGTTGATGGTCAATCCGGTTGGCCAGACCCTATCCGGGTCGTCCAAATGGGTCGACATCGTTTCCCTCCTAGGATGGGGAAATTGGTGAACGCGGCCCTCCGCGCGCCGGAGGTGTACCGCACCCTCAACATTGGTTGGACAGAGACGAGTGTCAAGTATTCATGTCACCACTGCGTGTCAACGTGTCTTGACACCCTGGGGACGACAGGCACGGCGGGGCGGGTCGGTGCTCCCACGGCGACGACCAGGTACGGGCGTCCTTCGTGGAGATACGAGATCGGATGGTGTCGCGGACCTGGTCGGGAGAGCCATCGCACACGGGATATCCGCTATCGGCGGTGGTCCGACTGGAGAGCGTCTGCGCGCCGGCGGAGGCCGCCGAGTGGGGGGGGCGGCCGAGTGCGCGGTGGGCGCCGTCGGGCCTGCGTGGGGCGGGGATCGACGTAGAATGTGAAGGTGGGTGGCGTCGCGCGACGTAGTCTGCGAGCGGAGCTGCGCGAAGAGTGGAGTCCCTCGGACGGGAGGACGCTGTGAAAGTGACGGAGAAGCTGCCGGAGTTGGCGCTGGAGGCGGGCATGGTCGTGCTCGCGGTGCTCGCCGCGCTCGGGGTAGAGGAGTGGCGGGAAGTCAAGCAACAGGAGGAGCTGGCCGATCGAGCGATGGCCGTCGTCGTCGCGGAAATCCAGTCCAACATCGACGAGCTGGAAGAGAACCGCGCGGCCAATGCCGAACTGCTCGAGAAGGTGGTCGCCGCAGACCGCGCGGGAGAGCTGCCCGACGACTTCAACTTGACCTTCGAGTACTCGCTGATCTCGACCTCGGCGTGGGAGACGGCCCAGGTGACGCAGGCCACCCACTTCATGCCCATCGATCGCGTGCAGAGTCTGGCCAAACTGTACGGCCTGCAGGAGTTGTTCGAGGCGGCGCAGTCGGAGGTCCTCGACTTCATCTTCAACGTGGGGCCGATCGCCCGGGAGGACCCGAACCGGATTCCCGGGATGCTGCGGGGGCCGCTCTCGCAGGCGGTGGGGATGGAGACGGTGCTCGTGGAGGCGTACGACAGCCTCCTGGTCAGGATCGACCGCGAAGAGGAGGGCTCCGACGGGTAGGGAGTGTGCCGTCGGAGGCACCGGCTCTTGTGTATACGAATACGACAGTATACAATGACGACACTTCCTCCCTCGACTCCAGGAGCCCGTTGTGCCGCGAGAGACCATCGGTGAGCTCGAGCATCTGATCCTGCTCGGCATTCTCGGCTTGGCCGACGACGCCACCGCGCTCGCCCTTCGCCGCAGCCTCGGCGAAGAGGGCCGCAGCCTCAGCCGCGGCGCTCTCTACCGCTCGCTCGACCGCCTCGGCGAGAAGGGGTTGATCGACTGGACCAGCGAGCCCCCGAGCCCCGAGCGCGGCGGTCACGCGCGTCGGGTCTATGCGGTGACCGACGAGGGGCGAGGCGTGGTGCTGGAACGGCGAGCGACCCTCGAACGACTGTGGCGGCAGGCCCGCGCCGCCCTCGATTCATGAGGCCGCCGCTTCGACTGGAGCGGTGGCTGGCGGCGAGCCTCCCTGACGACAGCGCGTCGGGGCGATCGATGCTGGGAGACCTCGCCGAGGAATTCGGGCAGGTCGCGCAGGAGCACGGCCGGGGGCGGGCGGTCGCGTGGTACCTCTGGCAGAGCATCGCGATCGCCGCCCGGTATCGGGTCGCCTCCGCCCGGGCGGGTCTGGCCGCGTTCGGTTCGGGAGCGGCCCTCGACGCGCGGTCGAGTATCCGCGCTCTGCGCCGCGCGCCGGGCCTCGTCGCCGTCGCGATCGGCTCTCTGGCCGGGGGCGTCGGGCTGACCACGGCCGCTGTCTCGCTGGTATATGCCGTGTGGTTCGCGCCTCTTCCGTGGCCCGACGCCCAGCGCCTGGTCGACCTCGAAGACACGCACCCGGTGGAGGTGTGTGCGGGGTGTTCTCCGGGTACGTCGTACGACGCGTGGCTGGACTGGAAGAGCTTGCCGGTGTTCGAGACGTCGGTGGCCCTGTGGTCGGGGGCTCGCGTTCTCGGCGACGGCGTGTCCGGACGCCGGGTCGAGGTTGGGGCCATGGCGGGCGACGGGTTCGGCGTGTTCGATCTTCCCGTCGCCCTCGGACGCGGGTGGTCGCCCGACGACACGGGGGCAGGGGAGCCCGTCGCGGTGCTGTCGCACGCACTGTGGACGTCGGCCTTCGGCGCCGACCCCGGCATCGTCGGTCGTACGGTTCGCCTCGACGACACTCCCCACACCGTCATCGGAGTGCTCGACGAGTCGGCGCGCGCACTCGACCGGAGCCGAATCTGGGTGCCCTTCGATGCCGACGTCGTCGAGAGGGGATACGCGGCGAGAGGCGTCTGGGTCGTGGCCCGATTGGCCGAGGGGGTTTCGGTGGAGGCGGCGCAGGCGGCTGTGGCCGAGGTCGCGGCGGCCCGGTTCGCGGGTGACCCGACGCTCGAGCCGGGTTGGTCGGCACGCGTGACGCCGCTGCGGGATGTTCTGGTCCGCAGCGCGGCGCAACCTGCCGCGGCGGCAGCGCTGATCGCGACCGCGCTCGTCGTGCTCCTCATCACGGCGCTCAACCTCACGGCACTCCTGGTCGCGCGGGTCAACGAGAGGGAGGCCGAGTTCGGTCTGCGCTCCGCTCTCGGGGCCGGCCGGCTACGGGTCGCCCGCGCCGCGGTTCTCGAGGCGCTGCTGTTGGCGGTGTGCGGGGGCGCTGTCGGAGTCTGGGCCGCCTTCGTCGTGTCGTCGGGTCTCCTGCGGCGCTTCGGGTCGGACCTGCCGGGTTGGGTGCTGGTCGACCTCGACCTCCGGATCGCGTCGATCGCGCTGGCGCTGGTCGTGGGCACGGCCCTCGCGACAGCCCTCTTGCCGTTCGCGCGCGCGAGCGACGCGGGACGACACCTGGGGCTCTCGGGCCGGCTCGTGCGGACGGGGCGGCCCGCCCGACTCCTGACCCACGACGTCCTCCTCGCGCTCCAGGTCGCCCTCGGCGTCGTGCTGGTCGCCGGCTCGCTCTCGGCTTTGCGCACCTACGCGCGGGTCTCCGATTTCGACACGCTCGGGCACCGCTGGCAGGGCATCGACCGCCTCACGGTCACCCTCCCTTCGGAGGCGCCCCTCGACGCGGTGACACGTCTGCGGTCGTCCCTGGCGCGCGATCCCGGCACCGAGAGGGTCGCCATCGCGCGATCGGTGTTTCTCGGGTCGTGGGGACGCGCGGACGCGGCGAGCCCCGTGTGGGTCGATGGGCAGCCGGAGCCGGTGCCCAACTCGGTCGTGCCCCGCCACTCCCTCGCGGTGTCGGCGGACTACTTCGACCTCTACGAGATCCCCATCGTTGCGGGGCGCCCCGTGGACGACTCCGACCGCCGCGGAGGGGCGGGGGCCGCCGTGGTGTCGGAGTCTGCGGCGCGAATCATGTGGCCGGGTGCGGCTCCGGCCGACGCCCTGGCCTCCACGTTTTCCGTTCGTGCGGGCGCCGATCGCACGGCCTATACCGTGGTCGGCGTCGCGGCCGACGTGGTCGTCAATCCGGGGAGCGAGTCGCGGCGCGCCGGCCCTCGCATCTACCTGGCCCTCGCCCAGTCTCCCGAGGCCCTCTTCGACGCCTCGCCCGAGTCGGCGCTCACCGTCCACGTCGTGGGTCGCGACACGGAGTCGGGTCTCACGCGCGGTCGGGAAGAGTGGACGGAATTCGTCGACCGGGCCGTGGCAGGGGCGGCCGTCACCGACATCACGACGGTCGAGGCCGTCCTGCGACGGTGGATCGGCCCGGCGCGCATCACGGGGTGGGCGCTGGCCGGCCTCGGCGCACTCTCGCTGGCGTTGCTTGCGATGGGCGTGTTCGGGACGGTGAGCTACCGGATGAGTTCGTCGCGACGTGAACTCGGTATTCGAGTGGCCCTCGGGGCACGACCCGCGGGGCTGGTGCACGGTTCGCTCGGGGGGCTCGGCCGGGCTGTGGCTGCGGCGCTCGGGGTGGGGCTCGTCGGAGCCTGGTTCGTGGGGCGGGGCGCGGTCGGCGGGGTACCCCTGGGGGCCGACGACGCCGGGATCATGCTCGCGGTGGCGGCGGTGCTCGTGCTCGTGGCCTTGGCGTCGGCGGTCGTGCCGGTACGGCGAGCGTTGGCCCACGACCCGGTGAAGTCGCTCCGCGCCGAGTAGCCGCGGGTCGGATGACTGGACCCGCGCCGAGTAGCCGCGGGTCGGATGACTGGACCCGCGCCGAGTAGCCGCGTCTCGGATGACCCGACTCGAGCCGGAACAGAGTGGGCGAGGTGGTGCAGGGAGGCGGCGGATGCCATGTTGGCGCCGTGGATCCGACTCCTTCCCTCCCCGAGCCCGACGCGCGTCGGGTGACTCGGCTGCTCGAGCGCGTCGGTGACGGCGACGCCGAAGCAGCGGACGGCCTCTTCCACGAGGTCTATGCCGATCTACGCCGTCTGGCCGGCGCGGCGATGGCTCGCGAAGCCGCCGGCCACACTCTCCAGGCCACGGCACTCGTCAACGAAGCGTGGATGAAGCTCGCCGGGGGAGGACTCGGCCCGGTGGAGAATCGGCGACACTTCATGGGCATCGCGGCTCGCGCCATGCGGCAGGTGCTGGTGGATCATGCGCGCCGGCGTCGCGCCGAGCGCCGGGGCGGCGACCGGGTGCGGGTCACCCTCGCCGACGCCGATGGGCCCCGCGATCAGGCCCTCGACCTCGACCAGCTCCTCGCCCTCGACGCGGCGCTCGACGCACTCGAAGAGGTAGACCCGCGGCTGCGGCAGATCGTCGAGTTCCGGTACTTCGCGGGGTTGAACGACACCGAAATCGGTGAGGTGCTGGGGGTCACGCGGCGCACCGTGCTCCGGGATTGGGTCAAGGCACGCGCGTTCCTGAATCGGCGGCTCGCGGCCGAGGACGAGTCGTGAACTCCGGCCCCGAGGGCGGTGCCGACCAGCGTTGGACCCGGATCTGGGCGGTATTCGAGGGGGCCCTCGAGCTTCCCGACGAGCAGCGGGACGCCTTCATCGCGCGAGAACTCGACGACGACGGTATGCGCTCCGAGGTACGAGCGCTGATCGCGGGCCACGAGACCGAAGGAGGGATCCTCGATCGCCCGGTGCCCGTCCCGGACGACACCCCACGCGCGGAGGGCGTCGGCGACGTCGAGATGGAGCGACGCGTGAAACGCGTCTTCTCGGATGCCTACGGCCTCGTTCGCGAACTCGGTCGCGGGGGCATGTCGCGCGTGTACCTCGCCTGGGAGAAGAAGCACCAACGTCGGGTCGTGCTGAAGGTGCTCCACCCCGAGGTGGCCGCGTCGCATGGCTCCGTGCGGTTCGAGCGGGAGGCGACGTTGATCGCGCAGCTGTCGCATCCCAACATCGTGCCGCTCATCGATTCGGGGGTCCGGGAGGAGTTCGCCTACTATGTGATGCCCTACATCGATGCACTGACGCTCCGGAACCGGATCGATCGAGGTTGGGACGACGGCATGCCGCTGCCTCGGATCCTCGCCGTGCTCCGGGATGTGGCTGCGGCGCTCGACTTCGCGCACCTCGCCGGGGTCGTGCACCGCGATCTGAAGCCCGACAACGTGCTTCTCGCCGGGCCGCACACCTACCTCTTCGATTTCGGGATCGCCAAGGCGTCGCACGCCGACACCGATCCGGGGCGTCGCCTCACCCGGGATGGGGCGTTTCTCGGTACGCCCGGATACGCGGCGCCCGAACAGGTCTGGGGGGGCGGCCCTCTCGACAAGCGGGCCGACCTGTGGGCGTGGGGCGTCATGGCGTGGGAGCTCCTGACGGGGCGGCTCCCGACCGGGGCCCACGAGGGCGAGGGTCCCGACGACGCCGTCGAGGCGTTGCGGGCGGCGGCCCCCGGGCTTCCACCGGCGGTGGCCGAGGTGATCGTCCAGTGCCTGTCGCTCGATCCGGCCCGTCGACCCGAGGATGCGGCCGAACTCCTCGACGCGCTCGGGGCACGGGATGCACCCCCGGCCCCGGCCGCGCCACTCGAGGGGCGCGGCAGGCTCGCGGGGGCGTCGGCCGGGGGTCGAGCGGGGGGCGTGCCCTGGCTGCCGGTCTCCTCCGTGGCGGTCCTTGCTCTGATCGCGTGGGTGGCCTTCGGCCGCCCTTCGGCCGACGGGGGCGCGAGCGATGCGCCCACCCTCGGCCTCCCCGTGGCGGTTGCGCCGCTCGTCGACGAAACGACCGGGGCCGACGCGGCGGTACTCGGGCGATTCGCCGGCGACTGGATCACCCAGGGGATCCAGGAGGTCGAATCGGTCCAGGTGGTGCCGTGGCCCGTGTCGCTGGCGACCGCACGTGCCGCCGAGAGCGCCGACGACCTCGTGCGGGTGATGGCCGATGGCACCGGCGCGCGAACCGTGGTGGTGGGCAGCGTCTACGAGTTCGGCGGCAGGCTGCAGTTCCGGGTCGAGGTGACGGATGCCGCGAGCGGGCGCATCGTCTCGGCGCCCGAGCCCGTCTCGGCGGCGCCCGATTCGGCCGAGGCGGCCCTTCAGGAGCTCGTCGACCGGATCCGCTCGAGCGTGGCCATCGCCAGCGACCCACGGCTGTCGGCGATCCAGGGGTTGGCCCGGCGGCCTCCGACCTTCGAAGCCTACGTCGCCTTCGACCGCGGCGTCGACCGCTACCTGTCGCAGGACTACGGTGGGGCCTCCGACGCCTTTCTCGACGCCTTCGCGCGAGACAGCACCTTCTACTCGGCGCTCGTCTACGGGGCGCTCACCCTCGAGAACTCCGGACAGTCGCAGCGGGCCGATTCCGTCATCGAGGTCGTCGCTCCCCACGCCGCCTCGTTGTCGACGATCGAACGGGCTCGGTGGGAGGCGGTACGCGCGACGCTCACCGGAGATGCCCCGCAGGCCTACCTCGCGCAGAAGCGACTCGCCGAGATCGGGCCGGGAACGCGGGCGCCGTACAACGTGGCCCGTCTGGCTCTGTCGATGAACCGTCCGAACGACGCCCTGGAGGCGCTGCTCGGGGCCGATCCGGACCGCGGGGAGCTCAGAGGGTGGGCGCAGTACTGGACGGTGCTCGCCCACGCCCATCACCTCGTGGGCGACTACGAGGCCGAGGCCGAGGCGGCTGCCGAGATGGGGCGCCGCTACCCGGAGCGCCGTATCGCCCTCGTGCTGGAGGTGCGCGCGCGTGCGGCGCAGGGCGACCTCGACGAGGTCGATCGCCTGCTCGACCTCTCCGAGACGATGAGTCCGGACACCTACTGGTCGGCCGGCGCGGCGGCCGTCGTGGGCGCCGAGGCGCTGCGCGCGCGGGGGTACGAGGGGTGGGAGGAGCTGGCGCGCCGGGCCCAGGCGTGGCTCGACACCCAGCTGACCCTCCAGCCCGAAACCCGCCACCTCTACTGGAGGGCCAGCGCCGACTTCGCGCTTCGCCGATGGGACGACGCACGAGATCGTTTCGCCGATCTGCGCGAGCGTGTGCCCACGAGTGCGACGTATCGCGGCATGTACGCGCTCGCCGCCGCGCACGCCGGTGATCTCGAGGCCGCCGAGGACGCGCTCGCGGCACCGTTCGAGTCCGATGAAGGCGCGTATTCGGCCTACCGCGCGCGGCTGGCGGCCTTGCAGGGCGACGCCGATGCCGCGACGACCCTCCTCGGTCGAGCCTTCGCGCAGGGGCTGGGTGGGTGGGCCTGGGTGCCCGAAGCCGGGTTCGACGACTTCGCCCCGGTGTTCGGCGACCCCCGTATCGTTCGGCTTCTGTCACCCGACGAAGCGTAGCGCTGTCACACTCCGCAGGTGATCCGCGCACTCCAGGGGGAGAGCGTGAGACTCCCTACCCGAGCATTGGAGCAGTGACATGGCGACGACGATCGAAACATCCCTGGATGCGCAGGCCACCGAGCGCTTCGCCGATCGGCTCCTCGAGGTCGTGAATCACGGTGCGGTCGGGATCGGACTGTCGGTGGGACACCGGACCGGCCTCTTCGACACGCTGGCGACGCTGCCTCCCGCCACGAGCCAGGCGATCGCAGACGCTGCAGCCCTCGACGAGCGCTACGTCCGGGAGTGGCTCGGGGCGATGGTGACCGCCCGGATCGTCGACTTCGATCGGCAGACGCGCGAGTACTGGCTGCCTCCCCACCACGCCGCTCTCCTCACGCGCAGTGCGGCGCCCAACAACATCGCGGTCACGGCGCAGTGGCTCGCCGTCCTGGCCGGGGTCGAGGACCAGATCGTGGAGTGTTTCCGCGAGGGAGGGGGGGTGCCCTACGAAGCGTTCGGGCGCTTCCACGAAGTCATGGCCGAAGAGAGCGCACAGACGGTCGTGGCGGCCCTCTTCGACCACATCCTTCCGCTCGCCCCCGGCCTCACCGATCGACTGCGCGCGGGCATCGACGTGCTCGACGTCGGGTGCGGGCGCGGCCGTGCGCTTCTGGCGATGGCGAGCGAGTATCCTACGTCACGCTTTCGTGGATACGATCTGTCGGCCGACGCCGTCGAGGGGGCGGCGGCCGAAGCCGCCGAGATGGGGCTCGCCAACGTCCAGTTCAGCCAGGTCGATGCCGCCTGCATGCCCGACGAGGGTCAGGTCGATCTGGTCACCGCCTTCGACATCGTACACGATCAGGCCGCCCCGGACGTGGTCCTTCGCAATCTCCACCGGGCGTTGCGCCCCGGGGGGCTCCTGCTGATGCAGGACATCTCGACGCACACGCCGCTGGAGTCGAATGTCGACCACCCACTGGGGCCGTTCCTCTACACGATTTCCTACACCCACTGCATGACGGTATCGCTGGCGCAGGGCGGGGCGGGCCTCGGTACCTGCTGGGGACGCGAGATGGCCGAGACGATGTTGGCCGAGGCCGGTTTCCGCGATGTCGAGGTCCATACGCTGGAGCACGACATCCAGAACTTCTTCTATCTCGCGCGCCCCTGAGGCCGTGCTCCGCGAGGGAGCCCCGGCGGTGCGTGCAATGGGGTCGATGAAACCCCGACAACGCTGGAGGCGTAGTCCTTCCTCATAATGGTCGCGTCGTGACTAATATGGGGAGGGAGCGTGGGTACACATCGTCCTGGGGAGTTCGAGTTGTTCGTCCTGCTCGCGGCGTTGCGCCTCGGGGCAGACGAGGCCTATGCCGTCTCCATCGTCGACGACATCGCCGAGCGGACCGGGCGGCACGTGAGGCGCTCCAACGTCTATACCGCGCTGCAGCGGCTCGAGGACCGCGGTCTCGTGGCCACCCGGATGGGCGCGCCTCGCCCGGAGCGGGGTGGCAAGGCGAGGCGACTCGTGGCGGTGACCGAGCGGGGACTCGAGCAGGTGCGGGTGTCCGCCGCCGAGCACCGCGCCATGCTGGGCGACCTCGACGGAATCCTCGAGGGGGCAGGGTGAGGCCTCCACGGGCGGTGCGGCGGCTCCTCGGGTGGGCCACTCCGGACCACCGACGCGACGAGGTGCTCGGGGATCTCGAGGAGGTCTATGGTCGGCGTCGCGCGAAGCGGGGGGCGATCTGGGCCGGCCTCGCCTCGACCGTGGAGGCGGTGGGGTTGGCCGGCGCCTTTCTCGTGTATCGCGCGCGGAGGCGTGCCGAGTCGGGCTTGTTCACGGCCTCCGAGGTGCGGTTGGCGCTTCGGCTGGTGGGCAAGTCCCCCCTGTTGTCGCTCACGGCCTTCATCGCACTGACGACCGGGGTGACCCTCGCCGCGACGGGGTTCACCGTCACCGCAGCGTTCCTGGGCCAGGAGCTCCCCTTCGCGGCCGGTCCCCGTGTGGTCGAGATCGCCGTCCGCGACGCGACGACGGGCGAGGTGGTCTCGCTGCCTCCCGCGTTGGCGCGCGACTGGGGCTCGATCGCGACCGACGTCCGGCTGGAGCGGTTCGGCGTGGTGTCGACCGGCGACCTGAATCTCTCCCACGGTTCCGGTGAGGTCGAACCCATCGTTGCGGCGCGCCTCACGGCCGGCGGCTTCGACTACGTGCCCTTCGAACCTCTGGTGGGCCGCTTCCTCACCGCCGCCGACGCGCTCGAGGGGCGGAGTGCCGTCGTCGTCGTGGGCGAGTCGCTCTGGACCCGTCGCTTCGCGGCCGATCCCGATCTCGTCGGCACCACGATTCAACTGGCTGGAGTACCCCACACCGTGGTCGGGGTGGTGCCGGATATCGGCTTCCCCGCTGCCGCCGACGTCCTGCTCCCCCTCTCCCTCGTTCGTGCCGACCACGCCGCCGCGGTGGCGGCCGGCCGGGTGCTCGGGCTGCTTTCGGAGGGGGGGACTGCCGAGCAGGCCGTGTCTGCGATGCAGGCGCGGGCGGCGGCCGACGGAGGCGTCGGATATGCGGGGCCCGAGGTGCGGGTCGATGGGCACCGCGTCGAGGATCCGCCGGGGGTCGGCGGAATCGGGAGTCTGGTTGTGGGGCTCCTGATCGGACTCCTGCTCGTCATTGCGGGCAATGTGGGCAACCTCATGGCCGCCCGCGCCTTCGGCCGGCGCGAAGAGCTGGCCGTGCGGGCGGCGCTCGGTGCCGACCGGGTTCGCCTCGTCACGCAGCTGAGCCTGGAGTCGCTCACCCTCACCGCCGCCTCCGTGCTGGCCGGTCTGGCCATCTCGCAGCGGCTCCTGACGTGGTTCATCGAGTCCGAAGGCGAGATCCCGCCATGGATCGACATGGGCGTCGATGTGACCACCGTGCTGTTCGTGGTGTTCGTCACGTCGGCGATCACGGTCGTGGCGGGCGTGGCCCCGGCCGCGCGGGCGACCCAGGTACGGGGAGAGGGGCTGCGGGCGGCTGCGAGCGCGGTGGCGGGAGCCCGGTTCGGTTGGGTACACGACGGCATGATCGTGGCGCAGATCGCCCTGGCCGTCGGGATCCTCGGCGCTTCGTCGACGGTCAACCGGGCGTGGTCGCAGGGGTTCGATGGTGAGCGGCTCGGGGGAGTGGCCGACTCGATACTGGCGGTCGAGGTCACGCTGCCCGACGGCTCGGAGGCGGCGGGGCGCGCACGTGAGACGCTGTCGCAGGCGGTGGCGGCCCTTCCGGGTGTGCAGTCGGTAGGGGTGGCCAACCACACGCCCGGGGTCGACGCTCCCTCGGCCCTGATTCGAGTCGACGGGGACGATACGGGCCCCCGGCGTGTGCCGGTCGCCCGGGTCGATGCGCCCTTCTTCGAGGTGCTCGGAGTCGAAGCCGTGCAGGGCCGTATTCTGGACGAGCCGGACTTCGCGGTCGGCGCCGTTCCCGTGGCGCTCGTGAACCAACCCTTCGTTCGAGACCACCTCGGGGGTGCAAACGCCGTGGGGAGGCGCGTGCGGTTGGCGGGCACCGACGATCAGGTGGAACGCTGGTTCGAGGTCGTGGGCGTCGTCCCCGACCTCGGCTTGAGCGGCACGGACCCGACCCGCGCCGCCGGAGTCTACCTCCCGATGGCCGCGGCCGGAGTATTCGACCTGCTGGTGCGCACCCCCGACACCTCCCCTCAGGCGATGCAGGCGGTGCGCGCGGTGGCGTTTGCCGTCGACCCGGACATCTCGCTCCAGCAGGTGTGGGTGCTCGACGACCTCATCCGTCGTGTGCGCCGGATCTTCCTCGGCATCGGGTCGACCTTTGCGACCCTCGGCGTCATCGTCCTCCTGCTGTCGCTGTTGGGCATCTACTCCATCCTCGCCTTCGAGGTCAGCCGCAGGACCCGCGAAATCGGGGTGCGGGTGGCCCTCGGGGCCCGCGCGGCCGACGTGATGCGTCCGGTGCTTACACGTGTGGCCGGATACGTGGCCACCGGAGGGTTCGTGGGACTGCTCCTCGGTATCGCCCTCGGCAAGATGGTACAGGGGATGGTGTTGCTGCGTGTGCCCGAGACCGGTGTCGGCACGCTGACCGCACTGGTCGGGATCGTGCTCGTCGCGTCGTTGGCGTCGGCCGTCGTACCGACGTTGCGGGCGCTGGCGGTGGAGCCCGCGAGCGCCCTGCGCGCCGAATGAGCGACCTTACCTCGCGACGATCCGTATGCGTTCGATCCTCTCGCCCGGGCGCACGGCGCCCGCGGCGTCGAGTCCTTCGATGAGGTAGCCGAACACGGTGTAGTCGTGATCGAGGCGGAGGTTGTCGACCAGGTTGACGAACACCTGTCCGTCGCCGGTGTCCCGACCTCGGGTCGAGATGCCGATCGTGCCAGCGAAGTGACCGACCAGGCCGATCTCGTCGCGGGTGTAGGCTCCGTGGCCCGCGTACTCGTCGGCCCCCGGGCTCCCGCCCTGGATCACGAAGTTCGGCACCACGCGGTGCCAGGTCAGTCCGTCGAACACTCCCTCACGTGCCATCCGGAAGAACCGCGCTGCGTTGGTCGGGGCCTCGAAGGGCAGGGGCACCACCATGAAGCTCGATCCGTTGGCCATGGTGACGACGGCCGCCGAGTCCTCGAGCGCCGCGAGTTCTCCGAAGGAGGGGAGCGGCAGCTCCGGGAGCCGGCCCGGGCGCGCCTCGACGTCGTTCACCCCCCACCCGTGCAGGATCGACGCCGCGAGTTCGGCGATCCGGGGGTCGGGGTCGGTCAGGTAGGGGGCGAGGCGGTCTGCCTCGTCGATCGACGCCACCTCACCGAGTCGCGTCAGAAGCGCAACGCGGGCGTCGCGCATCGTGGCCTCGACCGGAGTGGATGCACGCGTCAGCGCCTCGAAGAGAGCTCCGGCCACGGCCGCCCGTGGGATCGCGGAGACTGGGGCGCCAGCGACTCCGGGATCGTCGATTCGCCCGGCCAGCCGAGCGGCGGTCGACCGAAGCAGGTGGGGCTCCGGGCGGTCGAGCTGGTCGACCAGCACCTCGATCGGTGCCGCCTCGCCCCATGCGACGACGGCGGTCTCGCGCACGTTGGCGTCGTCGTCGAAGGCGAGTTGCCGCAGCGTGGCCTCGGCTTCGAGAATTCCGGCTGCCGTCGCCGCCGCGGATCGCACGAACGGGTTGGGGTGCGCGACGAATTCGGGCAGGGCGCCGGTCGCGGCCTCGGGAGCGAGCTGGGCGAGCACGGGGAGGGCGCGCACGGGACGATGCCACTCTCCGGGGGCGCTCGAGAGTTCGCTCACGATCGCGGTCAGCGCCGCGTTGACGGCCTCTCCATCCGAGCACCGTTCGTCGAGGGGGCCGATCGCGGCGAGCGCGACCGCATGGCCGGGGTCGGGGAGGGCATCCGAACCCTGCACCGCCGAGAGCAGCGGGCCACACCGCCGCCCGAGCGGTGCACGGCTCGACCACCCCTGGATGGCCGCGATCCGCACCTCGGGGGCCGGGTCGCCGAGGCCGGCCTCGAGGGTCGGGGCCACGGTGTCGAAGGGGTCGTCGGTCGGCCCGGCCGCCCAGGCCACACCCTCGCGGCGCACCCCGGGGTCGGCGTCGTCGATCAGCCGGGCCAGCACGGCGGCGTCGAGGGGGCCCGGTACGGTACGCCTCGCGAGCGCCACCGTTCGTCGCACCGCGGGATCATCGGCGTCGAGTCGTGCGTCGAGCGCCGACACGAGGCGTGACCGGTCGAGCCCCTCGAAGGTGCGCAGCGTGGTGCGGAGGTGCGCGTACGCGGCCCGCGCCGCAGCGAGGCGAGTCGCGTCACTCGCCGATGGCGCGGCACCTTCGTCTGCGAGGGCGCCCGCGAGAGCGTCCGCGACCCGGTCGGCCTGACCCACATCGGCGGGGGGAATACGGGCGACGGACCGGAGCAGCCCCGCCCGCGCGACCGGCGACGCGTCTTCGTCGAGGGCGGAGAGCAGCGCGTCGGTCGCGGCACGTCGTGACTCGGCATCGCCGCCCCGTACGGC
>JANQNV010000197.1 GCA_028279425.1 Longimicrobiales bacterium
CCCCCGGATCCCCCTCGTCGATGGCACCGTCGCAGTCGTCATCGAGGCCATTGCAGACTTCATCCCGGCAGCTCGGCGCCCCGGCCGCCCCGCTCGACCCCCCAACGCCAGCGGAGCCCGCCGTCCCTCCGGACGCGCCGCCCGATGCCGACCCCGCCTGCCCGCCGACCGAGCCTGCCGAGCCACCCTCCGAGCCCGACGATCCCCCGGCACCGGCAGCCGAGGCGTCGGCACCCGCCGAACCTCCACCGCCGTCCGTCGCCTCGCCACCGCCAGCACAAGCCACTGCCACGAGGATGCCCCCCACGAGGGACGCAAGCAGACCCAACCGAAGACGCATCGAGGTACCGATCCTACCGTTCCGCTGCGCCCCGTCCAGAGCCGGGCGACGCGGAACGAGGGTGCGTATCGACAGACCCGTCGATGGCGTCGGTCAGCCAGGCATCTTCACGTGGCGTCCACCCAGTCGAGGACCAATTTCATCTCGAGTCCTGGCCGCGTCGCGAGGCAACCCGAAGCGTCGGTCCCGAGGCGAACCACGTAGCCTGCCTGGCCGGTCGGCGCGTCGGCCAAGAAGATGCTCGCGGTGCGCCACTCGCTGACGAAGCGAAATGCATCCGGAGGCGAGGCGATGGGGGTGAGTGAAGCGCCCCTCAGGTCTTGGACGGTGGACCGCGCGAGCCCGTTCTGAGGATGCACTTCGAAGCGAAACTGTCCCGTGGTGATCGCCTCGAGCGCGGAGAACGGGTCATCGCTGAAGAACGCGCGATATCGCAGGGCGACCGTCGGCGCTGCGGTGACGTCGATCCGACCCGCCAAACCCGTCGCCGTCACCGCGCGGGCGCACCCGTCGAGACGCACGGACAACACCGCGCAGCCGGTTCCGTCGCACTCGGGGGCGCCGGCGCTCTCGAAACGAGCGCTGCCCCAGTCGGCCACCGATGGGGACTCGAATAGCTCGGCGAGCACCAGCGGACCCACGTCCAAGACCGTCGCGGCCTGGGTGGTGCTCGGACCCGAGTTCCCCACGCGATCGAGCAGCCCGCTCGAAACACGGAATTCGACCGGGTGCCCGTTGACGGCGTCCCAGTCGTCGAACGTCCCGAAACCGATGAACTCGCCGAGCCATTCGACCGGGGACTGAACCTGGAACGTCGCGGGAGCGGGACTCCCGCTCGCGATCAGCGAAAGCGCCGGCGCGAGCTGCGTGGGTCGAACGGGCTCGGCGGCAATGACGGAGACCCGCTCCCACGGGAACAATTCGCTCGGGCGATCCGACGTCGCCCACGCGAAGGACATCTCCGGCGGCCGCACATCCGGCACGACCCTCCCCGACCCGGCGATGGGGTTGGCCTCCGGAGGCAACACCGTCGCGTTCAGGTGCAGCCCCGACGCCGAGACGGTCCCCGCGAGGGATCCGTCGGCGCCTCGGGGGAATCGAAGCTCTGTCCACGATTCGCGCAGCCCGGTCTCTTGCACGTCTCCGTTTCCGGTGAGGATGAGCGCGTCGGGCCCGAGCTCGACGGACATCGGGGCCGGCACTCCGAACCGCGGGGTGAAGAACGCTTCGGACCCCGAAGCGTCTCCGAGCGGGACCCCACGAAGATCGATCCGAACGGGGAGCCCGACGGACAGCGGAGGAAGCGGTGCTCCGGTGACCTGGTCCAAGATCAGTTCGAAGCTCTCGGTAAGCGGCACCGCGCCCGTTCCTGCAGCCCCGCTGACGCCAGCGTC
>JANQNV010000236.1 GCA_028279425.1 Longimicrobiales bacterium
CCGGAGTCCGGCGCGCACGACGACCTCGGCGTCGACCCGCAACGTGCGGCCGTCGTCGAGTTCGACCTGCACCCGCTCGCCGCGGCCGATCCGCAGCGAGGTGACGCGGGGAGCGGGCGGTGGCGGAGCCTCCGGGTCGGAGGACGGGTCGCTCAAAGCTCCCGCAGGAAGCTCTCTACACGGACCAGCTCGGCCGCCACCTGCGGCCAGACCGCCTCCATACGCGGGCGATCGTCGTCGCGTCCGGCCAACTCGAGCTCGTTCACCAGTTCCGCGAGACGGTTCGCCTGGACGTTGCCCGCGGCTGATTTGATGGCGTGCGCGGCGTCGGCGATCTTCTGCGCCTCGCCCGCCTTCCAGGCCTCGTGAATGGCCTCGGTGCGGTTGGGGAGGTCGCCCTTGAAGACGTTCATCGTGATGTCGAACACCTCACCGATGCCGGCGGCCTCGAGGGTGGCTCGGAAGCCTGCGACGTCGACCGGCGGCTCGTCCGGTACCGCGGCGGACGGGGTCGGATCTTCGGTCATGGTGTCGGAAAGAGGGCTGTGGGTCTCCATGGATGCGTCCTCGTCGGAGTCGTCGATGCGGGCCCAATGCTCGAGTAGGCCGAGCAGATCCTCGGCGCGGAAAGGCTTGGCAAGAAAGTCGTTCATTCCCGCGTTGAGGCAACGTTCACGCTCTTCTTCGAGGGCGTGTGCCGTCAGCGCGATGATGGGCAGCGGGCGCCCGTCCTGTTCGGCTTCCATCTCACGGATCACCCGGGTCGCCTCGAGCCCGTCCATCTCGGGCATCTGGATGTCCATGAGCACCAACTGGAATTCGTCGTCCTTCACTGCGGCCACCGCCTCGACCCCATTCGTCGCGACTTCGACCTTGTAGCCCGCCTTTTCGAGGGTCGCGCAAGCCACGAGTCGATTCACGGGGTTGTCTTCGACGACGAGCACCCGATGATGTCGCAGGGACTCCGATCCGACCGTCGTTCCTCGACCCTGGGCCGAGCGCGGTGCCGACTGGGAACGATCGGACTCGATCGCGGCCACGGCGCGAAGCAGATCGGGCCGGGGCAGGGGCTTGAGGAAGTACCCTTCCACGCCCAGCTCCCGGACGCGGCGCGTGTCGTCGGAGCGGTTGGCCGAGGTGAGGACGAGAATCGGGATCTGGCGGAAACGTGCGTACTCGTCGTACGTGCGCAGGCGTTCGATGACCTCCAGTCCGTCGAGCTCGGGCATCTGTACGTCCATGATGATCAGATCCGGCGGCGCCCCGGACTCGTCGAGTTCATCGAGTCGGTGCAGTGCTTCGGCGCCACTCTCGACCAGGTGTGTCGCTGCGCCTGCCTCGCCGAGTACGCCGCGCAAGATACGTCGATTGGTCTGGTTGTCGTCCACGACGAGAATGCTCATCGACGACAGATCGACCGGTCCCGTATCGGCCACGCGTCGCGAGCCCGCAGGTGGATCGCAGGGCGAGAGCACCACGTCGAAGGTGAAGGTGCTTCCTTCCCCTTCCTTGCTCTCGAGCTGCATCGTGCCGCCCATGAGGCTCACCAGCCGTCGCGAAATGGCGAGGCCCAGCCCGGTACCCCCGTACCGTCGAGACACCGAGGCGTCGGCTTGCGAGAACTCCTTGAAGATCAGGGTCAGCTTGTCTTCGGCGATGCCGATGCCGGAGTCGCGCACCCAGATCCGAATGTGGGCGGATTCATCGTCGGAGCCCTCGACCAGTGCCGCTCCGACCTCGACTTCGCCTTCTTGCGTGAACTTGACGGCGTTGCCCACGAGGTTGGTGATGATCTGGCGGAGTCGGCCCGGGTCGCCCTCGACCCACTGCGGGAGGTCGGGCGCGAGATCGACCAGGAGTTCGTTGCCGCGGCGCGATGCCTGGATCGCGATGGCCCGCACCGCGTCGCCGATTTCCTTGTGCAGATCGAAGACGGTGTCGTCGAGCTGTAGATGACCGGCCTCGATCTTCGAGAAGTCGAGGATGTCGTTCAGGATGCGCAGCAGGTTTTCAGCCGACGAGCGGATCACGTCGACGTATTGCCGTTGTTCGCCGTCCATCTCGGTGTCCTGCAGCAGCTCGCTCATGCCGAGGACGCCGTTCATCGGCGTGCGGATTTCGTGGCTCATGTTGGCGAGGAACGCGCTCTTCATGTTGGCGGCGCGCTCGGCCTCCTCGGCCATGCGCTGAATGCGTTCCTGTGCCTGCTTCCACTCGGTCATCTCGCGCGAGATTCCCAGCACGCCCAGGAGTTCTCCGTCGTCGGAGACGTAGGCCGTCTCGACGGTCTCCCACACGCGGTAGGGTTCGTTGGCGTCGTAGTGCACCTCGTAGCTCGTGGCCGAGCGGGTGTTCATGACCTCCAGGTCGCGCGCTCGATTCGCGTCGGCGAGCTCTTTCGGGAACAGGTCGTGGTCGGTCCGACCCACGAGTTCGTTGACCGGAATCGCGAGCAGGTCGACGAAGGCGTGGTTGCTCCCGCGGTAGACGGAGTTGGTGTCCTTGTAGAAGACGAGATCGTCGGAGGCGTTGATGAGGGAACGGACCAGCGAGTTGCGTTCGGCGAGCTGCTCCAACGCTTCGCGCGCCTGAACTTCTGCCGTCACGTCGCGGGCGATGCCATGGGCGCCGACGACGGCTTCGGTATCGTCGCGCAGGGGGCTGCCCGAGAAGCTCATCCATCGCTCCTCGCCGTCGGAGCGACGGTGCACCGTGAGATGGTTCACCATGGCGCCACCTGCGAGGATCTGCTGGAGGGTTTCGCGGTCGTGCTCCCGGCGATCCTCCGGACTGAGGTCGAGGGCGTTCGTGCCGAGCAGTTCGTCGCGCGAGACGCCGTAGATGGCTTCGGCCGCGCTGTTCAGGAACGTCCAGCGGCCTCGGGCGTCGACGCGCCAGATGAGGTCGTTGGCCGATTCGACCATGTCGGCGAGGTCGGCTTCGGCCTTCTGTTGTGCCTTCTGCGCGCTCCGCAGGCTCGTGATGTCGCGAAGCTGGAGGAATACCCACCCTTCGGCGTGGCCCGATGCGCGAGCCGCGGTAGCCACGAACCAGCGCGTTTCCCCGCCGGCCGACGTGCGGCATTCGCGTTCGCTGAGACCGTCGGAGCGCGCACGTTTGACCGCCTGAGCCAACACCGTTCCGAGGCCGCTCCCGGCCAGGTCGGCGAGCGACACATTGATGCGATCGGGGTCGGCGGGAACGACGATGCCTCGGAATTCGTCGTTCATGCGGGTGATGCGATCGTGCGGATCGATCAGAGCCATGGCGTCGGGGATACTCCCGAGGACCCCGTCCAGGAACTCCTTCTCGCGGGTCGAGGCTCGTGTGGCGGCCTGGAGGCGGCTCGCGGTGGTGATGCGGCGCACGACCTGGGCGTGGGCACGCTCGTGGATGAGCCCCATCATCCCGGCGTAGGCGATGATGACCATCAGGTCGAAGACCGTGTTCGGCCCGCTGCCCTGAAGCAGGGTGCCGAGGGCGGTCGGAACGAGAATGAAGGCCGAGAGGAGGTGGTAGCTGGCTCGGTCCGCCATGTGGGTGGCGGTGGCGGCCGCGACGATTCCGGCCATGACGAGCAGATAGCGGCTCCAGATGTCGGGGCCGACCATCGGCGAAACCACGAGCGAGACGGCGCCCCAGGCTCCCGCGGGGAGGAGGGTCGCGATACGGGTGCGGCGAACGAGTGCGGCGGGATCGTCGACGAGCGCGCGCGCGGATCGATGGACGGCGAAGCGGGCGAAGACCGCGAAGGTGATGAGGCCGGCCGACAGCGCGATGGTCTGCTGGTCGATCAGGTCCCACAGGAACACGGCGAGGATGCCCAGGAGTGCCAGGTGGCCGAAGGTGCCGGTGCCGGTTTCGCTGTGGAAGAGACGCGCCAGCTGGAGCTGCGAATGGGGCGGTGCGTGTGTGGATCGCCCCGAGTCGACCGTACCCTCGGATTCCGGGAAGTGGGCGTCGGCTGGTGGTCTGCTGGGATCGGTAGCGCCGGGGTGTGGAGGGAGTGCCGTGGCGGAGGAGGAGGGGTCGGACGGCGTCAAGGCTGCAGGTGCCAGCTCCGGGTCACCAGATCCTGATAGATCGTCATCATACGACCGCCCTCCAGTACCAGGGCGTGGTACTCCCGGGACACCGGATCCCGCCACCATTCGTCGTCGATGCGCCATCTTTCGCGGGTTGCCTCGATGCGGTTCCAACGTTGGCCCGAAAACACCGCGTCGGGCTGCCCACGGGCGTCCACACGCACCCGCAGCGGTCGGGGAGTTCCCAGCGGGAGAAGTCGCCCGGACCTTGCGTTCGAGTTTCGTCGCTTCATGGATCGAAGTTGAGAAGCGCGTGACGGCGCTCGGGGATCCTCGACCAGGGATCGAGTTCGACGACTCGATAGAGGGGGGAATGGCCCAGTCGCAGCTTGAGCTCACGAACCGCGGAGCGGAGTGCCGAGGGGATCGATCCTTCCTGCAGGGGGCGACCTTCGACGTTGCGTGCCCCGTCCTCCTTGCGATCGAAGAGATCGGCCTGTGTCGAGGGGGCTCCGAAACGGGTGAACTCCAGGGCGAGCGAGAGCACCGCACGCGTGGGAGGCGCCAGATCCATGCGGCTTCGGAGCACGAATCCGAGGTGGGTACGATCGCTACTGGGTTCGTTGAGAACGGCTTCGGTCGTCCACGATCCGCCGGATTCGAGAGCCGCCTCGATCCGCACCGTCCGAATGCTGCGCCCCCGGCGCGCCGGACGCGCGAGTCCTCGCTCCAGTAGACGGTCCAGGGCCGCATGGAGCATATCGATCTGGCCGGCGGGGCTCGGAAAGTCGAGCGACACACGGATCGGGCGAGGGCGATGCCATGCCCGTACGGGGTCGATGCGGCGTCCCGATGCCCACGCCAACGCGTCACGACCGTCTTGCCCGAACTGAGCCACCAGCGCGGGTTCGGGCAGCTCGATCAGGTCGCCCAGGGTGGGCACGCCGAGGCGCTCGAGCCGTTGCACCATCTCGGCTTCCACCGGGAGGCACCCCACGGGGCAGGGCGCCAGGAATTCGGCGAGCCGGTGATCGGGCACGATGGTGGGACGCCCGGAGCGAGCACGTACGGCGGCGACCCATGAACCGAAGGTGCCCGGAGCGAGTCCGGCGCGGGTGGCGGCGACCAGGGGACGGGGAAACACGCGGAAGAGTGTGTGCAGAACTCGCCGTACCTGACGGTCCGGAGAGCCGTAGAGGCGTCCCAACCCGTCCATACCGAGAAACACACGCCCCCGTTCGGCGGAGGGTTCGACGATCGGGGTGAGCCCGGAGAGCGCCTCGAGCATGGCTTCGACGGCGGCGTCGTAGTGGGCCGGGTCGGGTTCGAGGAGGGTGAGGGAAGGGCAGAGGGAGACGGCCTGTGATACCAGCTGTCCGGTGCGCACACCGGCTTCGTGAGCGCGCGTGGAGACCTGCCAGATCGTGCGGCGCACGCCATCGCCGGGCGAAAGGAGCGCGACCGACGTACGATCGAGTTCGGGTGAGCGAACCAGTTCGAGACGCAATTCGAAGGTCGGGAGCCAGAGGCAGAGCGCCGTTCGGCTTCCCCGGGTGGGTGCGAGTACGCGATCGCGCCGGTGAGGGGTATCCGGCCCGCTCTCCGAGGCGGGGCCGGAGGGAGTGCCGCGTGGGGTGGAATACGGTGCCGAAGCAGCCGAAGGGTGATTGCGAAGTCGAGGCATGGAGGGTTCCGGTGGGCGACCTGATGCGACAGAAAACCGAATAGACACCGAAAACCGAAGATAAGCCGAAAACAGGACTGAAGCAAAGGGTTGATCGGGGGCGTTGCCTGAAGCCGGGGCGTACTCGCACGTTGCCTCATCGGCCGACCTCGGCCCGGCTCCTCCCGCTTGCTCTCTCGACCCCGTCACACGTGAACCGACGCCGTTTTCTGAAGAGCTCCCTCGCCTGCGGAGCGATCGCACCCTGGGCGGCCCATCGACTCGGGGCGGCGAGTTCCCCGGCGATGAATCGTCTCGCGATGAGCGCCCGCCGGCCGTCCCCTCTGCTGCGGGTCGACGGTGCGCGCCTCAACGCCGAGATCGAGTCGTTGAGGCGCTTCGGCGGCACACCCGACGGTGGGACGCACCGTGTGGCGTATTCCGACGAAGATCTCGGTGCGCGCGAGTGGGTGACGGAGCGCATGCGCGAGGCGGGGCTGCGCGTGTGGGTCGATCCCGCCGGAAACCTGGTCGGCGAACTCGACGGCACGGATCCGGATCTTCCCCCCATCGCCGTGGGGTCCCACATCGACACGGTCCCCTTCGGCGGGAGCTACGACGGCACCATCGGCGTGCTGGGTGCGATCGAGATCGTGCGCACCCTCCAGGCCGAAGGCCACCGGCTCCGCCATCCCCTGCGGCTCTACACCTTCCAGAACGAAGAGGGGGGCAAGACCGGGAGTCGCCTGCTGATCGGAGCCGTACCCCCCTTCGAACTCGACGTGCAGACGGCCTCGGGCTTCACGATTCGCGAAGGGATCGAGCGACTGGGGGGCGTGCCCGAGGATCTGTCGCGATCCGAAGGTGCAGCCGGAGAGCTGGCGGCGTTTCTCGAACTGCACATCGAGCAGGGCGCCACCCTCGAGAGACGCGGCATCCCCATCGGGGTCGTCGAGGGGATCGTCGGAATCCGTCGCTGGTTCGTCACGGTCACCGGCGAGAAGAACCATGCGGGTACGACACCCATGGCCCAGCGGCGCGATGCGCTGGTCGCCGCCTCCCGCCTCGTGGTGGCCGTCAACGAAACCGCGCGTTCGATCGAGGGGGGCCAGGTCGCGACGGTGGGTCAGGTCGACGTCGATCCGGGTGCGCCCAACGTGATCCCGGGTTCGGTGCGCTTCACTCTGGAGGTGCGCGATCTTTCGATGGACGGCATCCAGGGTGTGGTCGATGCCGTGCAGGGCCGGGCCGACGAGATCGGCCGGGACACCGGGACGCTCTTCGACTTCGAGCCCTTCTACCTGAGCGAAGCGGCGCCGTCGAGCGAGGCGTTGCGGCAGGGGGTCGAAGGAGCGGCGGCCGACCTCGGCCTGTCGCACGTGCGCATGCCCTCGGGCGCCGGGCATGACGCCCAGAGCATGGCCAAGCTCTGCCCGATGGGCATGGTGTTCGTCCCGAGCCGGGCCGGGATCAGCCACGCACCTGACGAGTACACGGCGCCCGAACAGATCACGGCGGGAGTCGATGTGTTGATGGGGGTGCTGCTGCGTACCGACGAAGGAGCGGGGTAGGGGCGTTCAACCGGATCCCGGTTCGCTCCAGCGGTAGAGCACCACGGACTCGACATCCAGTTCGTCGCGCTCCACGGCCAGGATCCTCTCCTGGTCGATCGCGATCACACGGAAGGTCGACGGCATCGTGAAGCGTCCGCGAAAACGGCCGTCCGGTGCGAAGAGCTCGTAGGTCTTGGTCTGGAATCCATCGATCAGGTCGTTGCCCAGGTCGGCCCGGAGCACGAGCAGGTCACCCTCGTCGGTGCCGTCCAACTGGGAGACCACGGGCTTGAACTCGGGGAGCGGCTGATCGAGGATCACCGGCAGAGCTTCGGCGATGTAGCCTTCGCATGCCGGGCGCGGTCGCTCGCGGCATTGTCGAGTCTCGTCCTCTCGATAGCGTTCGACGTCGCCCGGGTCGACGGGCACCCGCTCCGTCTCGACCGTGACGCGGCGCAGAAGCGACCCCTCCGGACTCCATACCTCCCACCCGTACCCCTCTCGGGCCGTGCGGAAGAGCCGGCTCTGCCCGTCGAACCAAAAACGTGCACGTGGCTCGAACAGAGGAGTCACGATCCACCCGAGACTTCCCACCGATTCACGCTCCACACCGTAGTCCCAGGAGAGTCGGAGGGAATCTCCCAGAGTCCCCGCCTCGAAGTCGACGACACGAAGAACGGTGGGCGACCTCTGGAGTGACTCCCCCTTCTCGACGTCGAAGTACCGGGTCACGGGTGCGAGCCACCGCTCTCCAGCGGGCGAGGGCATGCCGATGATGTGCCCAGCTTCCAGGATCGTACCGGTCGCCACGGTCCGGACCAGTGTTCCATCGAGTTCGAATTGATGAAGGCGTTGGCCCGAGTCCTGGATGACGATCCGAGCCGCCGCGAGGGCGATGCGGAAGGGGCGACCCTCGAACTCTCCCGGCCCCTGGCCCTCGGAACCGAAGCCGAAGATGAAGGCGCCGGACCTGAGGTCGAAGACCTTGACCCGGTGATTGCCCGCGTCGAGTACGTAGGCGCGGTCCGCCGTCAGTATGGCGTCGCGAGGTGCGAAGAACTGGCTGGCCTCGTCGCCCTCCAGGCTGCCGACCCGCCACACCTCTTCGAGCCGGATCTCGCGGCCCGGATCGATGCGTTCGGAGACGATGGCGACTCCCGCCGAGTCGGTCGTAGCCCAGCCGTCGGCGTGCGACGCCACGCCGGATCCCGCATCGCCACTGCAGCCGGTCGCTGCCAGGAGGCTCGCAGACAGGAAAATGCGCGACGGGATACCGCTGGGTCGGGACTGGAAGGGCGCGAGGCTGGCGTTCGGAGAACTCCGTGACGGACGCATGGGGCGATGCGTTGGGTTCGGGCGACACGGCAGGCAGGGACACGCCGAATATGTGGCCTCCGGGCAGAAAGCGCAGCTTTTGCGAAGTCGACGGTCGAGTCACATCCTTGCGCGTATCTCTACAAAGTCGCTACACTCGTATTTGTAGAAAAACAGGAGCTGGTTCTCGGCCCGATCCGACGATCGGAACCACGTGCCAGCCGAGACGGGGAGGGGAGGGCGATGCCGCGAGGTTCGCATCTGGGCGAGTTCGAGTATCTGATCATGCTGGCGCTCCTGCGTCTCAAGGGGGATGCGTACGGCATGAACGTTCGCCGCGAGATCCAGTCTCGAACCGACCGTTCCGTGTCGATCGGCTCGGTCTACGCCACCCTCGACCGTCTCGAGCGCAAGGGACTGGCCGCCCCGCACGCCGGGATCGACGACGCCGGTCGAGCCCGCAAGTACTTTCAGGTCACGGCCGAGGGGGGCGAGGCGATGCGCCGCCACGTCGATGCGATGGCCCGAATGAGCGATGGCCTCGCCCTCGATCGGGAGCTGGACGCGCTATGAGGGGCGCGCCATGAGCCGCCGCGCTCCCGGATCGGAGGGGTCGCCGAAGGGCGCGTCGCCCCCGCGGTTCTCGCGCTGGTGCCTGCGTGCGGTGGCCCGACCCGCGGACCGCGATGCCGTCGCGCTCGACCTCGACGACGAGTTCGAGCAGATGATCGACGAGGGCGCCTCGCCCACCGAAGCGCGCGCGTGGTATCGGCGCCAGGTGTGGGGTTCCATGCTTCCGCTGCTCGGGAGCCGGATCCGCGGCGTCGCGTCGGCACTGGGCCCCAATGCCGGGTGGGGGCTCGACCTGAAGCTCGCCCTGCGCATGCTGGTGAAGCACCCGGGCCTCACCCTGGTGGCCGTCTTCGCGCTTGCCATCGGCATCCCCGTGGGTCTCGCCCCCACCCACGCGGCCTCCATTTTTTCGACACCGCCCCCGCTCCCCGACGCCGAGCGTCTGTTCGTCGTGCGCAACTGGGACCGACCGGCGAACGACTGGGCGCGCTCGACCCTGCTGGACTACGACCTGTGGAGCGGCCGGCTCGCGACTTTCGAGGCGCTGGGCGCGGCGCACAGGCGAGGCTTCAACCTTCGCTTTGGAGTCTCGTTCGCAACGGACGACGCCTCGACCGAGGCGGGATTCACCTCGTTCGAGGGAGCCGAAGTGACTGCGTCGGCGCTCGCGATGCTGCGCGTGCGTCCGTTTCTCGGACGTCTCCCCGATCCCGACGACGAGCGCGCGGGTGCCACGGAGGTCGTCGTGGTCTCGCACGACCTGTGGACGACCCGACTCCTCGGGGACTCCAGCGCGGTGGGATCCAGGCGTATCGAGGTGGGTGGTGTGCCGCATACGGTGATCGGGGTGATGCCCGAGGGCTTCGGCTTCCCCTATCAGGCCCGCCTCTGGGTTCCTCGTCGTCGTGCCGCGACCGAGCGCGACGACGGGGCGGACTGGATCGTCTTCGGGCGTCTCGCGGAAGGGGTGACCCCGGCGCGCGCGGAGGCCGAGGCCGTGGGGGTCGGGGCTGCGGTCGACGTCGACGAACCTGCGGGAGCGGCGGAGCTGTTGAGGCCCGCCGTCGTACCCTTCACGGACGGGCTGTTCGGCCTCGGGCGCGACGGTCTGAAGGCTGAACGCGGCTTCTTCCTCATCCAGGCCTTGGCCCTGTTCGTGCTCCTCGTCGCGTGTGTGAACATCGGCATGCTCATGCTGGTGCGAACGCTCTCGCGCTCACGCGAGATCGCGGTGCGCACGGCGCTGGGCGCGAGCCGAGGGCGGGTCATCGGTCAACTCTTCGTCGAGGCGCTGGTGCTGGCGCTGATCGCTGCGGGGATCGGGCTCGTGCTGGCGGATCAGGCCGCGAGTCGGCTCGATTTCATGCAGCGGCTGCTACCGTACTGGTTCGACCTCGGTATACGCCCCTCGACGGTGGGGTGGGCGCTCGTGCTCGCGGTGTTGAGCGCGGCCGTCGTCGGGGTCGTGCCCGCCTTCAAGATCACCGGTCGGCAGGTGCGTCGCAGCATCCAGAACGCCTCGGCGGCGCGCACCGGCGTGCGTTTCGGTGGGGTGTCGAGCCTCCTGATCGTGGCCGATGTGAGCCTCGCGGTGGTGGCGGTCGGCATCGCCTTCGGCATGTCGGACGACCTGCGTGCCGTAGCCGGGGGCGACGCCACGATCGCCGCCGACGAGTACCTGACCGCCACCGTGGCCGTGCAGGCTCCGGCGCGGCTGGGTGCGCGAGAAGAGGAGTTGGTGAGCCGCCTCAGCGAGGCACCGGGCGTACGGGCGGTCGCCGTCGCCGATCGCCTTCCCGGCATGGGAGGGCGGAACCAGCGCTTCGAGGTGCGGGGTGAGGAGGAACTCACCGGTCGGGATGCTCGTCGCTCCGGCATCGTGCGCGTCCGACCGGGCTTCTTCGCCGCCCTCGACCAACCCGTGCAGTCCGGGCGGTCGATCTCGGCGCTCGATCGGAGTTCGGGGGCCCAGGCCGTCGTGGTGAATCGTCCGTTCGCCACGGAGTTCTTCGCGGGTCGCGACCCCTTGGGGCAGTTCATTCGCGCGGCGGCCGTCGATGCCACCGCCGAAGCCGGTGTAGAGCCGTGGCTCGAGATCGTCGGCGTGGTCGGCGACTTGCGGCGTTCGTCACGGGAGCGGCGCGAAGGCCCGATCGTCTATGCGACGCTGCCCCCGGAGTCGTTGGCACGGGTGGCCGTCGCGGTCCGCACGGCCGACGACCCCGCTGCCTTCGTATCGACGCTGCGCCACGTGGTCCACGAGGTCGAGCCTACGGCCGTCGTCGGTGAGCCCACCGTGCTCGCCGAGGTCGAGTCGTTCGACGACAGCATCCTGCGGTGGTTCGTGCTCGGCGTGCAGTCGATGATCGCGATCCTGATCGGGATGGCGGCGTCGGGCACGTACGCCCTGCTGTCGTATACGGTCACGGAGCGCACGCACGAGATCGCGGTCCGGTCCGCGCTGGGGTCGCCGCGCAGCGCGGTCCTCATGGCGATCGGCCGCCGGGCCCTGATGCAGATCGGGGGGGGCGTGGCGCTGGGGATGGCCGCGACCGCCGGCTTCTACTACGTCGAAACGCAGGGCGGATGGGTGCCCCCGGTTTCGCCAGCGTTGTTGGTCCTCTCGGCGGGTCTGGCGGTGGGGCTCACGGTGGGAGCCCTCGCCTTCGTCGGGCCCACTCGAAGAGGTCTCCGCATCGATCCCGCGAGAGCGCTACAGACCTGAGCGTCAGGGCCGGGCTCGAGCGGCGCCCCGCAGTGGCGCGCCTGCTACGGCGCCACGCGCCTCAGCGCAGCCCGCCTACTCCAGGTGCGCGCGCAGCGCTCCCAGCAGGAAGTCCCACACCCCACCCATCATCGCCTGGCGTTCGGCCGACCCGAGATTCGAGTGGGTCAAGGAGAGACGACAGCCGTCGCCCGTCTCGTCGATCCGATAGTCGATCACCATTCGGTGCTCGGGCCGATCCGGCGTCCCATGGTTCGTACTCCAGTAGTTGTACCGGAAGCGCCGGCCCGGATCGAACGCCTCGATCACGCCGTGGTCCGTGAAGGGCTCGCCCTCGACCGCACCGTGGAGTTCGAAGCGTCCGCCGACCTCGGCGTCGGAGTACACGCGCTCCACCGGGTAGTAGCGCACGATCCGATCGGGTTCGGTGAGGGCGGCGAAGATCTCGTCGGCCGAGGCGTTCAGCTCGATCCCGCGCGAGACGGCGAGGTCGGAGGCGGGATCGCGAGGAGGGGGTGGGTCCGGGCTCAACGGGGGGTCTCGGATTCGAGGATCTCGTACACGACCACGGTGGGGACCCCGGAGGCGTCGTCGACCACGGCCACTCGGTTGCCCCGAATCACGATCGGTGTGGACCGGGGCTGGCCCGGGATCGCGACCCTCGTTACGTAGCGTCCATCCGCCCCGAAGACGTCCCAGGCGAGTCTGCTGGACGCCGACTCGCTGACGACCCAGATGCGGTCCTGGTCGTCGACGGTGAGGGTGCCGTGGGCGGGTTTGAACGGCTTCGGGTCGGGGCGGCGATCGGCCGTCGCACCCCCCAGCGTCTCGGCCATGCGATCGAACAGGGCCAGCGCCGAGTCGCGTTCGCTGTCGCGCACGGGAACCGGGGGTCGATCGAGTTCGATCGTCAGGGTGGTATCGCCCGAGAACTCGATCCGGTGAAGGCGGTAGTCGGCGCCTTCTCCGACCACGATGCCCCCCCGCGGGCGGGGCTTCCACGAGACCTGGGGAGCGAAGGGCTCCGGCATGGAGGCGATCCGCAGTCCCTCTTGAAGGAAATCGATCCGGTCGTCGGCCGGTGACTCGGGAAGCTCCAGGGTGTCGGCCGGGACGAAGGCGGTGTCGAGACGCAGGATGACCTCCTCACCGTTGTGGTCCAGGCCGATGTCGACGAGGCGCCCCGCGTCGTCGAAGGCCCCGCCCCACGGGAACGACGCAAACGAGATCTGGCGTCGCCGCTCGTCGGCCACGGAGCCGTCGCTCGGATCGAAGCCGCTGTACCGACCCGCGCCCCAGTTGAGCACCCATAGATCGCCCCTCGGGTCGGTCGTGAGCCCCGAGGGCGACGACAGCTCGCCCGGGCCTTCACCCTCGCGTCCGAAGGCCCGACGGAAGGTGCCGTCTGCCGTGAACGCGCGGATTTCGTGGGCGAAGGGCTCGAGTACGTAGATTCCGCCCTCGGCATCGAGCGCCATGCCGCCGATCTGGCCGAACAGGGTCGGGCCATCCGCGTCGAGCGAGCCGATGCGCAGGCGCTCCTGGAGCGACCAGGGGCTGGGCGAGAGAGGGATGTCGGCGTTTCGAACGATCACCCGGCCCGAGGGGAGGGTTTCGACGGTGCCGGCCCACCCGTCCTCGAGAGAGAGGTCGGAGGAGGAGCCGCAGCCGGTTGCGGCGAGTCCGACGAGTACGGCGACGGCACCGACGCCACCGCATCGATTTCGGGTGCGGGTCACGGGAGGGCGTGGAGGTCGCGCGTGCCGCCCAACTCGTCTCGTCCGGCCTCCCGCGCGATCATCGTCATGCCCAGGCCGGATGCGGCTCCAAGGCTGGTCAGTGTGGCGACGAAGAGGGGGGCCTGCGTCGTGTAGACCAGATACCGGGGCAGCTCGCCCAACACGAGCGCCACCGTGGCTGGGCCCGCGAAGCCAGCGGCGGCTCCCCAGAGGAGACCGGCCAGCGGACGCACCTCATCCAGCCGACGACGGCCTTCGGAGAGCGCGAAGCCCGCCGCGAAGACGGTGCCGCCGAAGCCTCCGATCAGACCGGCCTGGACCACGTCCTGGAGCCAGCCGTTCCCGAGCAGTCCGCCGGCGCCCACGAGCCCCGACAGGGGATGGAGGAGCCCCGCTGCGGCCGCCCATCCCACGGCCCACGTAAGGCCGGTCTTGAGGACCCCTCTGAGCCGTCGCATCAGGGGTCGTGGCCCGGCAGATCGCCATGCGGTCGCAACCTGCGTTCGTCCCAGATGAAGCGGTCCGCGCCGGGGCCGGTCCAGAGAAAGGGTTCCGATCGGTGGATACGTCGTGGGCCCTCGATCCGGATCACGGCGAAGTCGACGGTTCGCCTGGAAACACGCGCATACCGCACGGGAGGAACCGCGTGGGACCCCATTGCGGCGGCGCTGGCCGTCGACGTCGCTTCGGCGAGATGTGGCTGGACGAGGGGAGCGGCGAGGGCGACGGAAAGGGCCGTCGAGACGAGGGCCCCCGAGGCGATGGCGACCAACGCCGCTACGTCTCCGTTCCTCATGCGCTTCTCCTCGAGAATCGTAGGCCGAATGTGCCAGCGTCTGCGGCTGAACCTGCGCGAACGATGCGTCCAGCTGTTGAACACGAGACCGGCCGTCGAGGTCCGAGGCGACACACCGGGCGTCGCCTCACCCGGACTCGAAGGCCACGACCTCGACGGTCGGGACGTCGAAGTCGTCGAGCTTCGACCAGAGCAGCCAGTCCGGGCCGATCTGCCACACCTGCACGCGAGGTGGCAGGACCAGCGACGCGATGCGTCGACCCTCGGGCGAAAACACGTCCCAGCGCCCCGGCTCGGCGTCGCCACGGGCGGCCCAGATGCGACCGAGCGGGTCGATGGCGACGTCGACGAAGCGTGGGTACATCTCGGCGCTCGGAGCCTCGGCGAGACGCTCCCGCGCCTGGATCGCCCGGTCCGGGGGATAGTCGGCCGTCAGGCTGTCGATGAAGTGCGCGACCGCCTCGGGGGTCACGGGCACCGGTGGGTCGCCCAGGCGGAGGATCCGGCTCGCCTCGCCGTCCTGGAACACCTGGAGGGAGCCATCGGGCACCGCGGCGACGATGATCTGCCCGGCGGCCGCGCGGGCACGCACGGCACCATACGGCACGCCGACGGTGCACACCGCACTTTGGTCCGGGCCGCAGTAGACCGTGTACCCGTCGGGGCCCGGGTGTCGAGCGACGGTGTCGGTCAGTCGGCCTTCCGTGTACCGGAGCAGAAGCGTCTCGTAGCGCTGGTGACCGGGGTAGGGGTCGTCGGTGTGATCGATCGACGAGACGAAGGTATGGTCGGCCAGGCGGGCGAAGGGCGCCGGACGGTTGAACCGGCCAATCACGTCGACCCGCCACGACCGCTCGAGTCGTCGCTCCGGGCCGTAGAGGTTGACCCACCCCGAGAAGGCGTCCGTCGCCGCGACCGAATCGCCGGGCACCCCGAAGGCGCTGGCAAGGAACTGGTATTCGCCCGGACCTTCGCCGGGGCCCCCGGACACCTCGACGCGTCGTCCGTCGGCGTCGAACCAGAAGAGCTGATTCGCCCCTCCGTCCGCGACCACGATGCCCCCGTCGGGCGTACGAGCTGCTCCGGAAACGCGTTCGAGAGGGAACTCCTCGGAGCCGACCCGAAGTATGGCCTCGGTCGCGAGCTGCCAACGGGGAAGGGCGTCGTCGACGGGAGACTCGACGATTCGGAACCCGGCGCTGTCTCGAACCACGACCGATGCGGCGTCGCCGGTACTCGATCCGCGGTCGTCGGTGCATCCGGCGACGAGCGGCGCGAGGAGGAGAAGTGCGAGGGGTGGGGCGGGCCGGAGCGTGGTGGGCGGGCACATGGGGTTCAGTAGTGGTGGTGCCCTGCGTGCAGCGCAATGCTTATCCGCTATGCGTTGGTCAGAGGCGCCGCTGCGTCATCGACGTGAGGTCGATCGCCCCCGAACGCACACCGGAGCCGCCCCCGAGGGGACGACTCCGGTGGACCAGCGTCGGCCTGTGGGGAGCGGCTAGAAGATGTAGCGCAGTCCCAGGTTGATGCGGTAGCGGCTCGTGCCCTCGGCGACCCGGTGCGGCAGCTCGGCTACGGTCGCACCACCGATCTCGTCGGTCGGACCCTCGTAGTCGAAGACCAGACGACCCGTTGCGGCGTCGCGCCCCTGCACCTCGAGGAGGCGCTCCGTCGCGAAGCCCGTAGTGAGCTGCGCCCCCCACTCTTCGTTGATCAGGTTCGCGACGTTGAAGATGTCGAGCACGAGTTCGAACTTGCCCTGCGGCAGGTTCAGCCCCTGCGACACGCGCAGATCCATGAAGCCGGCCCACGGACGACGGCAGGCGTTCCGCTCGAGGATCTGGCCGCGCGCCTCGGAGAGGCACGATTCCAGCGAGAGCAGCTCGTCGAAGCGCTGCTGGTCCTCCGGCGAGTCCCAGAGCAGATCCGACGAGCTCTGCGGCACGAAGACGATGTCGTTCGTGCGGTCCCGGTCGAAGACCAGGTCTCCGAATCCGTCACCATTGATGTCGCTGCGGTAGACGTAGGTGTAGGGAGCACCGGACTGACCTCGGTAGATGGCCGAGATCGTGGTCCCCCCGTACTGCTCGAAGAAGCGGCCCGTCGCCGAGAGGATCACGCGGTGGGGACGGTCGAAGTCGGAGGGGCGCAACTCGAGGTTCTCGATTCCGACCTCGGCGCCTACGGGCGAGAAGCCGTAGTTGGTCACCGCCCGGCTCGAATTGAAGGCCTGGAGGTCGAAGGCGCGGCTGTAGGTGTAGGCTCCGCGCAGACTGTACTTCGAGCCGAACTGCTTCTCGATGTCGGTGACCAGGGCGTAGGAGTAGTTCTCGCTCTGGTTCGTCAACCGGATCACGTCGCGGAAGCTGGCCGACGCGAGGGTCGGGGTGTAGGCCTGGCGACCATCGTCGATCGCCGTACCGAACACCTGGCGTGGCCCGATCGCCTCCTGGTCGCCGTTGACGCCGGGAGCGGCCGTACCGTTGAGCTCCTCCACCGCCACGGCGTCGATCGCACGGGTGAAGATGCCCTCGAAGGTGGTCTTCCACCCGTCCCCCCAGCTGCGATCCCACGCCAGGTTGAGCTTCAGCTCCTGCGGGAAGTTGAAGTCCTCGTCGAGTAGGGCGATCGGGGCCGGAGCCGAACCGGCGCCACTCCCGTCGGTGCACTGGGTCGGAGCCTGCAACGGGTTGAAGGCCGGTACGTTGGCGCCTTCACATTCGACGATGACGGTTTCGAGACCGGTGTTGCCGAAGGCGTTCGACACCCACACGAAGGGCGGGCGGCCGGCGAAGACACCGGCGCCACCACGGAGCTGGTTCCACGTGTCGCCACCCACCCGGTAGTTGAAGCCGAGGCGGGGCTGGATCAGTGGATTCCCCGATGGCACGGTGGTCGTCGAAATGCCGAAGTCCTGCTGGAAGGTGGTGTTGTCGCGCGGGGCGTCGCTGGTGACCGGAACGTCCACCCGCAGACCGGCAGAGACGGTCAGGTTGTCGCTGACGGTGATCTCGTCCTGCGCGAAGCCACCGATCTGCCAGTAGCCGAAGCGTGCGGCGATATCGTCGACCGACGTGTAGCCCTGGCCGGGCGTCGGAATGGCGATCTCGTACACGGCGGCGTTGCCGGCGGCGAAGTCGGCGACGGAGTCGAACTCCCATACGCCGAGCGTCGATGCTCCGAAGAGGTTGCGGAAGTCCCAGTTCTCTGCGTTGAAGCCGAAGGTCAGTCGGTGACTACCGAAGGTGGCGGAGAGGTTGTTCGTGATCTGCAGGACGTCCTGGTCGAGTTCGTTGGCGTGACTGAAACGCTCGGTCCCGAACCGAACCTCGGCGTTGTCGTCGAACGGATCGTTCGGCACCTCCACCAGCACCTGACTGTACGTGAACTCGGGAGCGTTGGCGCGGCGATCGCGGATGGTCTGGAAGTTCACGAGCAGTTCGTTGCTCCACTTCCCGAACTGCGAGAACAGCTGCGCCGTGGTGCTGTTCGTGTCGTTGGTGAAGTCGTACGTGGCCGATTCCGGCTCGAAGGGTTGCTGGCCTCGGTTGGGGCTGTCGTCGCTCTCCGCCGCGGCGTAGGAGTGCTTGATCGACAGGCGATTCGAGTCGTTGATTCGCCAGTCGATTCGGCCGAAGAGGTTCTGCGCCGGGTTCTGGCGCGTGTAGGCGTCGACACGCCCGAAGTTCAGGTCGTACTGGTTCTCGGCGATGTCCTGAATCGCACTGATCGATGACGGCGAGATGCCCAGGTCGGCTGCCTCCGAGTCGATCCCGAGTCCCAGGGGACGATCGCGCACCTCGAATTCACCCGCGAAGAAGAAGTGCAGTTTGTCGCGGATGATCGGGCCGCCGAGCGTTCCCCCGACCACCGCATTCGTGAACGGCGAGTTGGCACTGAACTCGTCGCCCTGGGTGGTGAAATCCCCTCTCTCGAGTCCCTCGTTGCGCCAGAATCCGAAGAGCGAACCGCTGAACTCGTTGGTTCCCGTCTTGGTCACGGCGTTGACGAGTCCGCCGGTGAAGCCGGCCTGACGTACGTCGAAGGGAGCCACGAGCACCTGGAACTCGGCGATCGCGTCCTGCGAGATCGGCTTGCCGTTGGCTTGGCCGCCGGGCACACCGCTGCCGGCAAGCCCGAAGACGTCGTTGTTGACCGCCCCGTCGATCTGGATGTTGTTGAACCGGTTGTTCTGACCCCCGATCGAGGGGTTGCCCGACGACGAGACCAGTGGGCTGAGCGAGGCGAGCTCGGTGAAGTTTCGCGACAACGTCGGGAGTTCCAGCAGCTCCTCGTCGGTCACGACCTGCTGCTGGCCCATGCGCGACGAGGTGAAGTCGGGGTCGACGTCGATCACGAGGCCCTCGATCGCCACCGCTTGCTCGCTCAAGACGAAGTCGCGACGAAGCGTTTGGCCGAGGGCGAGGGAGACGTCTTCGAGACGGTTGGCGGCGTATCCGATCAGCGTCACCTCGATCGTGTAGGGCCCGCCCGGCTCGAGGAACGGGACGAAGTAACCGCCGTTGTCGTTGGACAGCGCTCCCGATCGGAAGCCGGTGCGAAGGTTGGTGATGGATACCTGCGCCGATGCGAGGGGGCGTCCGTCGTCGGCCGTCACGGTGCCCCGAACACTCGAGGTCGTCACCTGTGCCGCCGCGTCGGCCGCCCCGACCATCACCGCAACCGCGAGAGCGAGGGCGGTGGATAGGGAACGGACGTGAAGTCGATTCATGTGCGTATGCTCGTTCTTGGGATCGCGGAGGATCGAGAGCGAATCCTATCCGAGGCGCGTTGCGAACCGAGGACCCTCGCGTAATCGCGCCGTCACGGAGCGTGCATGAGGTGGTGAACTCGTCACACTTCGCAGAAGCGTGCGGCGCTCCGTGACCCGATTGGTGCTGGCAGATCCCTTGTGGGGAGACATCGCGGGGCGGGTGCGCACCGGATCGTGCCCCGGCCGCGTGGCCCTCGCTTGCGAGTCGCTCGACCATACCCGATCGTATGTCGAGGGCGATTCGAGGACCAAGCAGCAGGAATGGACGATGGCGCGACGCACGCGACAGGACTGGATCGACGAGGGCTTCCGAGTCCTCGCCGGGGAAGGCGACGCCGGGCTGACGGTCGACGCCCTTTGCGAACGCCTCGACCGATCGAAGGGGTCGTTCTACCACCACTTCAACGGTCGGCCGGCGTACGTCGAAGCGCTGTTGGAGGCGTGGGAGCGTCAGGCCACCGACCGCTTCGTGGACATCGGTCACGCGGGTGGAGCCGTCGAGTCTCGGCTGAAGGAGGTCAACCGCGCGGCCTCCGAGCTGCGAAACGCCGGAGTGGAGCGCGCCATCCGGCTGTGGGCGTCCACCGTGCCGCTCGCGGCGCGGGTGCAGGACCGGGTCGATCGCAAGCGCCTGGAACTGCTGCACGAGCTCTGCGTCGAGCGCATGGGCGAGGGGGAGGCGGCTGCGCTCCTCGCTCGTGTCTTTCAACTCGTCTTCGTCGGCGCCCAGTACCTCGATCCGCCGCTCGAGGGTCCTCAGCTGTACGCGGTGTTCCGCTTCCTGGAACCCCTCTTCGAGTCGCCGAGCGCCGAGAACGGCCCGACGCTCTAGTGTAGTGTCGCCAAAGTCTGGTGACCGCCGAGGGTGCGGAGGCGCCGCGGGGGCGAGGCGGAACGACGCGGCGTAGCGATAGCTACGGCAAG
>JANQNV010000283.1 GCA_028279425.1 Longimicrobiales bacterium
GAGGTCGCGGCGACCGGTGGGGGACCGACGGAGAGGGTGGTTCTGGTGGATCGGTCGTGGTCGATGGGCTTCGACGATCGACTGGAGGCTGCGAGGGAGGCCGCAAGGGAGGCGGTGGCGAGCCTTGGCCCACTCGACCGCGCCAGCGTGATCGCCTTCGGGCAGGGAGCGAGTGCCGTGGTGCGCTCGACGGCGGACGGTGCACGACTGCGCGCAGGGATCGATACGATCTCGCTCTCCTCGGAGGCGACTCGGTACGGTCCTGCGCTCAAGCTCGCGCAGACGATTCTGGAGGAGACGGAGCTCCCGGGTCGGGAACTCGTGGTGATCTCCGACTTCCAGCGGAACGGCTGGACCGGCGAAGAGGGGGTCGTACTCCCCTCGGGGACGCGCCTCCGTCCGGTTCGGATCGGCGACGGGGCGGTGCCTCCAAACCACGCCGTCTCGGCCGTCTCCCTCGCCCGGGAAGAGGTGCAGGGCCGGGAACGTGTGACCCCGACGGCACGACTGACCCGGGTCGGAGGAGACTCGGAGATCCAGCTGACTGCGGAGCTCCGGATCGACGGCCAGCTCCTTCAGACGCAGACCGTCGACCTCCCGGCCGACGGGGCGGTGGCTCTCGCCTTCCAGCCGTTCACCCTCTCGCAGCCACACACGCAGGGGGAGATCCGGCTCGAGGGCGACGCCCTGCCCGACGATGACGCGCTCCGCTTCGTGCTTTCCGCGGGTCGAGCCCTCGGCGTACGTCTCCTCTCCGGCCCGACCCGGGGGAATCAGGGCGATCTCTTCCTCCGGCGCGCACTCACGGTGTCGGACGGGGGGAGCTTCGATGTCGAGGCGGGCAATGCCGTCCCCTCGGCGGATGTCCTCGCGGGGGTGGATGCGCTGCTCATCACGGATCGACCGGTCCCCGGGGGAGCGGAGGGCGATCGACTCCGAGAGTGGGTCGCGGGTGGGGGCGGGGTCGTCCTGGTCGCCGGGGAGCGAGGTCGCTGGCCCGACGAACTCGACGACCTCTTTCCCGGCGAACTCGGTGG
>JANQNV010000338.1 GCA_028279425.1 Longimicrobiales bacterium
GGAACTCCTTGCCGTAGCTATCGCTACGCCGCGTCGTTCCGCCTCGCCCCCGCGGCGCCTCCGCACCCTCGGCGGTCACCAGACTTTGGCGACACTACACCAGGAGCCCAGCGTTCGGGTGATCCTCGGCGCGCAACTGGCTGTCGTGAGCGAACGGTGCCGAATGTGCGCGAGGGGGAGCCGCACCCTACCTTCTGCCGTATCTGGTAAGCCTGGATTCAGCAGCGTCGGGAGACGATCGATGACTGGAAGTGCGAAGTGTACCTGCCCCACCCCCTGCGCCTGCGAGCCCACGAGTTCGGGGTGTTGCTGCGGGATGAAGTGTTCCTGCGGCGAGTCGTGCTCGTGTGCGCCCAGCTGCGGCTGCCCCGCCACACAGCCGGTCGAGGAGTAGCTCCGGGCTCGTCGTTTCGGCGTTGATCATTGTTGCGACCCGGTTATCATTAGGGTCCTTGCCGCGAGGTTCGCGACCCCGGGGCTGATCGTCGTCACGATGGAGCGCCGGTGCCCCGCAGCCTGTCATGGACCATCGTCGGCGGGGGTGTGCACGGTTCACACCTCGCCCTGCGACTGCTGGGTGAGTCGCGCGTCACGGCGGAGTGGCTCGCGGTGGTCGATCCCCACCCTCGGCCGCTGGATGCCTGGCGTACGATCACAGATCGAATCGGGATGTCGTATCTGCGCTCGCCTCGAGTGCACCACATCGGGTCCGATCCCTTCGACCTCCGGGACTTCGCCCGTACGGTCCGAGGGCAGCTCGACGACTCTCCGTACCGGGGACCCTATCGACGGCCTTCCCTCGACCTCTTCCTTCGCCATGTCGATGCGCTCAGCGAGCTCGTGAGGCTCGACACGGCCTGGCGCACAGGGACGGCCCGAGCGCTCGAGCGAACGGGTGAGGGATCGTGGGTCGTGCACACCGACCAGGGCCAGCTTCCGACGAAGCGCGTCGCGCTCGCGCTTGGAACCCCGCGATCGGAGCCGGAGGCGGATTGGGCGCGACGGGCCGCCCTCCTCACCCCCGATCGGGTCAGGGCCGCGCTGGATCCGCGCGGTCACCCGCCGATGCCGGGGGGCAGGGCGGTGATCGTGGGTGCCGGGATGACGGGCGCCCAATGGGCTCTGCGCTTGTCCAGGGAGGGCGGCGACGTGTGCCTGGTTACCCGCAATGGACTGAGGGTCGAGGCGTTCGACACCGATCCGGGCTGGCTGGGGCCTCGCTTCATGCGCGGCTTCGGCGCGGAGGAGGATCCGGTCGAGCGGCGCCGAGCGATCCTGGGTGCGCGGCATGCCGGTACCGTGACCGGCGAGGTGCGCCTGGAGTTGGCGGATGCGCAGCGCGAAGGCAGGCTCGATGTGGTGGTGGGGGAGGTGGTGGATGTAGACCACGGCTCGGGCGAGCATCCCGTTCGACTGCGCATCGCACCGACGGCAGACGCCGCCGCCGCGAAGACGGTTTCGGCCTCGTGGGTGGGCCTGGCCACGGGCTATTCGTCGACTCGCCCCGGCGGCGCCCTCGTCGACGATCTGGTCGAGCGCTATCGTCCCCCCATGTCTCCCTGCGGGTTCCCGATCCTGTCGCACACGCTCGAATGGCTCCCGGGCCTGTTCGTCTCGGGTGGGTTGGCCGAGTTGGAGATCGGGCCCGTTGCGCGAAACATCGCCGGAGCTCGCCGGGCGGCCAGCCGAATCCTGGGTGACCCTCCGCAGAGCACGCGCCGCGACCCGACCCCCGCATGGGTACCGTTTCCGCTCCTTGCGTCCGAAGCCGCCACGTGAGGATGACGGGGGCCGCCGTGCTTCCCGGGGCGGCGGCTCTCCTCGTGGCGATGCAGTCCTGCCTCGCGCCCACGCCGTCGGTCGGGACGCTGCCGCCCGTCGGGGCCGTTCCACGACTCCCGGCGGGGTGCGAGGAGTTGGGGCGACTGTCGGCCGCAGACCGCCTGCTGGCCGACTCGCTCCTGACGGAGGCCATGGACAACGAGGCCCTGTTCACCATCGCCGGATCGCTGAAGCCCATGAGTACGGTGGTCGACCTGCGCTCGGCGACCCTACGGCCGGACTCGATCCCCCGAGGCGACGGTGCTCCGCATCCGGCGCGGAGGGCGGATCTGGAGCGGATCGCGCGGCTGCAGCGTGTTCTGGATGCGTTGGACTGCGGCCCGCTCGACTTCGTCGTCGTCCCCTTCCGAGCCGTCTTCGACACGGTGCGGCACCTCTCCGCCGTCGTCGTCGATCGGCAGCTACTCGACGATCGTCTCGACGTCCACTCGGGCTTCTTCGGGCATTGGGGGCTCGGGGTCGGGGCCGACGTCGGTGTGGTGGTGACGACCGTCGAGTTCGAGGAGCGCTACGACCGCTACCGAGGCTATGGAATCCTCTTCGGCTACCCGGACTACGCCGTGGACTTCTTCGTCGATGCAGCCCGGCGGGGCGACTCCGTCGGAGAGCTGATTCCGCGCGACTTCATGCGGATGCCCGTGCATTCCGGGCAGGAAGGGCGGTTCGTCTATGCCGTGCCGCGGGGCTCGGCCGAACGGGCGGAAGACCGGGCCATTCGAGACGAGGCGCAGGCGATTCTGTCGTCGTACGCGAGTCGGCGTCGAGGATACGTGGACGCCGATGGATACCTGCGTGCCTTCGACTTGTATCGCGACTGGATCGTGGAGCGGGTGGAAGCGATCGCACGTTGAGGCGCCAAGGCGCGCTTCAACGGGCTCGCGATCGAACTTCGGCGATGGCCTCGTGGAACCGCTGCATGGGCTCGTTGCCGTAGAAGACGACCCCCTCTGCGGCGCTCGCGGCGCCCCGAGGAAGCACCACGAAGGTGGGCGTGCCTTGCACCGCGAAAGTCGCTGCCAATCGCGCGTCGGCCATGATGAGTTGGGCGGGAACGTCGCGCGCGAGGCAATCCGTGAACGCCTCCGTCGGAAGACCCGCCTCCAGAGCCCATCGCTCGAACGGCTCGGGCCCAACGGCGCCCCGCCACGTGTCGACCTCCCGTAGCAGCCGGTCGTGATACGAGAGAAAGGCGTCCGTACCACCCAGGCCCGCGGCGCAGGCCGCCGCTTCGGCCGCCGCGTATCCCCGCGGGAGGCGCGGGATGATGTAGTGGTGGAAACGTAGACTCAGATCGGGACCCGCCAGGGAGCGCAGCGAGTCGCCCCGCTGGGCGTGGAAGGCCTGGCAGGTGGAGCAGGAGTAGTCGAAGAACTCGTAGATCGTGATGGCGGCCGATTCGATGCCGCTCCCAAGCACCCGGGCGCCCTGGGCCCGTTCGACGAGCTCCTGGTCGGTCGTTACGGTGTCGATGGCAGGCGCATCGACGGAGAGAACTCCGGCTGGTGACAGGAGGGCGCCGGTGAGGCTGAGAAGGACCGAAGCTACGGCGGAGAAGGTCATGGCATCTCGTACCCGTCACAGGGTGAGGCGAGGAATCGATCGTCCGGCGGGTCGGCCCCAGGAATGGGAGGCGCCCCAGGGCCTCCCCGCCGGAGATCGCGGCTCAGATCAGGAGCCGGGCGCCTCGACGTGGGCGTGCACCCAGGCGGTTACCAGATCGGCGTGGCCCCCACCGACGGAACCGTGCATGAGTGAGAAGCGGACGTCGGTCTCGCCGACTGCTTCACCGTGCAGGTGCCCACCGAACTCGCCGGGCGTGTCCTGCTCGAACTCGGCGATACTGGCGTCCTCGACCTCGACCATGAGGTAGAACTCGGAGGTATCCCAGTCGATGACCTCGCCATCCCCTTCGAGGAAGTTGACGTCGATGTGAGGAGTCTCTTCACCGACCTCGACCTCCATCTCGCCGACCCAGCTGTTGGTAGCGAAGGTGAAGGTGGCGATCGGCGCGCCATTCATGACGAGCTGCACCTGCGCGGCTTCGCCGTGATCGTCATCGTCGACGGCCACCGGGTCGTCGTCGCAGGCGCCGAGCGCGACCGAGCCGATCAGCGTGAGGGCGAGAAGGGGGTTTCTGACACGAAAGCTCATGATGTTGTGCTCCTGGCGTAGTGAATGACACGAGGTGTGGGCCTTAGAAGACGACCCGGTAGGTAAGCTGGATACCTCTCCCTGCCTCCGGCATGATCTCCTTCACGCGAGAGAGGTGGTTGCGATACTCGCCGTCCGTCAGATTCTCGATTCCGAGCGTCAAGACGTGGAGTCGGCCGCCGAGGGTCAGCCTCAGTCCTCCAGCGAGGTGATACACGGCATATCCGGGAGTGGACTCCTCGAAGTCGCCGGTCCGGTCCTGTTCGGCCGCGACTTCAGCCTCGGACCGCACGAACCATGTGGTTCGGTCGTACGACAGGGCGACACGGCCCTGTAGGGGAGGGATCAGCGGCAGCGCTTCGTTCGTGTCGCTGAGGGTGCCGCGAACGTACGATCCCGAGCCCTCCAACTCGAGATCATCGGCGAACTGCCAGTTCAGAGCCCCTTCGAAGCCCGACAGAACCGCGTCGTTGCTCTCGAACTGGAAGACGGGCAGCTGCACCCGGCTGATGCGCCCGGTGTTCTCTGCGTAGAGGTAGCCGGAGATGTCGTTGTAGAATCCGGTGAACTCTGCGCGTACGGCGTCCGACGCGTACCGGACGAAGGCATCGACCCCACGGCCGATCTCGGTATCAAGGTCGGGGTTCCCCACTTCGAATGAGAATGCCGCCAAATGCGGCCCCTCGGAGAAGAGCTCTCCGACGTCCGGGGGGCGGAACGCCTGGGCTACACTGGCGCCCAACGTAACGCCCTGATCGAACTCGTAGAGGAGTCCGAGCGAGCCCGAGGCCGCATGAAACGTGCGCCCTCGAATGTTGCCGATCGAGGCGTCGGGATCGTCTTGGCTGGGGTCGATGCGGACCCAGTCGTACCGAGCCCCAACCTCGATGCGAACGGGGCTGAGGTCGATCTCCTGAAAGACGAACCCGGCAGCCGTGTATCGGCGCGAATCCGGGGTGCTCAGCTGGCCGCGATACTGCAGGTCTTCCCACGACGCGCGGCCACCGATGGCTCCGCTGGAGAACGGGCCCCAGCTGTCGTGGCGTGCGATGACGTCGGCGCTTCCGAGCGTGCGCTCGAAGATCGTGCCGACGATGTCGGCCGTTTCGAACTCCGTGTGGCGATAGTCGCTCAAGAGGCCGTCGAATTGAACGGACTGGAACGGCCCGACGGGGTCGTCGACTTTGGCGCGGAGCTTCCACGCCGTTCGCTCCAACTCGGTGCGGACGCCCGCCGCGTGTCCGCCGGCGAATCCACCGGGCACACCGTAGTCGCTGCGGTACGCCCGCACGGCGCCGCTGACGAAACCCCAATCGTCGACCCATCCCGTGCCCGCCGATGCGCTGAACGCCTCGGTGTCGGTGTTCAGCAGTTGTCCGACCGGGGTCCCGAGGTCGTCGGAGGCTCGCCCGGTGGCCTCCACCCGCAGGGGGATGTGGTCGGTTATACCGACCAGCATGCTCCCGCTCACCCCATAGCCGGCATTGACGGTTCGAGCCTGACCGGTGGCCGACCCGACCGCCCGGTAGGGTACCGCCGACGGCACCTCGTCGCGGATCACGTTGACCACGCCGCCGAGGGCGTTGCTGCCGTAGAGGAGGGCGGCCGGTCCGCGCACCACCTCGATGCGTCGGGCCGACGCGGGGTCGAGTGCCGTGGGATGATCAGCATGGGTGTTCGATACGTCCCCGAGCCGCGCCCCGTCTTCGAGCACCAGGACGCGGTCCCCGCTCATCCCCCGGATGACGGGTTGCGCAATGCCAGGACCCATCGTTGCAGCCGCGACCCCGGGCTCCGCCGCAAGCGTCGTCGCAATCGTTTCCTGCATCCGACGCTGGAGATCCTGGCCGGAGAGGACCGTCGTCGGACGGAAGGTCTCGCCCGTCGCCCGCTCGGAGAGCGCCCCGGTGACCACGAATCCCTCCATCGCGAGGGGGGATGTGCTCAGGGTCACATCGACCGGCGCCGAGTCGTCGCCCACCGTCAAACGCAGCGCTCGCGAGGCGTAGCCGAGCCGCTCGACGATGAGGATGCGAGCACCCGCCTCGACGCGGCGCAGACGGAAGGACCCGTCTCCGCTCGTGACGGCTCCCACACCACCATCGGCGATGCGCACCGTCGCGCCGGCGAGCGGGGCCCCATCGGCGTCGAGGACACGCCCCGCGACCTCGACCGAGCTCTGCGCCCGGCCTTGCCCGGGGAACGCCACGATGAGCGACAAGACCAGGAGCGCACAGATCACCACGGTGCCCACGCAGGGTGAGCCGGGGGTGCGGGCGGTCGTCCGGAAAGGCGACTTGGCGGGCCGGGAGCGCCCGTCGGGAGTGGATCGTGTGAGCACGAGAACGCGAAGCTTGTTTACTGGCTGATAATGATTTTACGATCTCAACAAGGTCGGCGTCAAGCCAAGGGAGCGAAGGCGGCAACCTCGACGACGACATGGTCGACTACGCGAATCGGACCCTGCGTGGGGCCATCACCAACGAGACGCCGGCGGCGGCGCCGCTCCGGCTCCCGCAGGGGGTGTTGGGTCCGAAAGTGCTGCTGATCGACGGCGGTGCGGTGACCGCCCCCGACAACGCGGTCTTCGACCCGGGGTCAAGGTGAGAAGGGGTCGACGCCTTCGCCGGTGGGGGGCGGGAGGACGCTGACCTCGCCGGCCTCGACGATCTGCATCCCTCGAATCCCCTCGAGTCCCGCGTAGGGACATGGCCCGTCGGACTTGGAACGGAGGCGATACTCGGGGTCATCCTGCCCGATCCACAGCACCTTGCCGCGGTCGATCCAGGACTCGAGGTCGAAGTCCCAGGGGTCGGTGTCCACACGCCACCCGAAACCTCCGTCGCCTCGTGTCCAGCTGTACGACGTCCGCGTCCAACTCTGCGTGAAGGAGCCTGGCGGCAGTGGGTCCTCTGCGAAATAGACGATCGGCCATGCGGTCCGCCCGTCGTCGAGAGGGATCGAACTGATCACCGCCACGACGCCGGGTTGGTCGAGGACACGAGGAATGACGAACGGCACCCCGGGGCCGATGTGAGCCGGTTCGCGCCCGCCGGGCACCTCTTCTCCCGCGAGGTCGACCGCGCCCTGAAGCACCCCGAAGTGGCGACCGGGGTCGGGCTCCTCCGTCGTCTTCGTCGACGTTTCCTGCCACCAGTAGCCGTCCACTCCCCAGGGATCGAAGGAGTGTCGGTACAGGCCCCCACTGAAGGGACAGCGGGAAAGCACGAGGCGGGGAAGCGACGAGAAGTACTCGCCCAACGCCGCCTCCGACGCGAGATAGAGGGCTCGCTCCTCGTCGTACTCGAGCGAGTCGTCCTCTGCGGCCTCGACGTAGGCGTCGTTGAGTTCCTCGTGTCGGGCGATCAAGGCATCTCTTCGTTCCCGCGTCATCGATCCGGTCTCCACCCTGCGCCTCCGCTCAATAGTCGGGGTACGGCCAGTCCATGCCGTTGTCGCCGTAGTACTGCTGGAGGTTGTCCGTCCCGTCGACCTGCTTCGCGGTACCGTTGGGCTCCACCACCAGGTACGATTCGTCGGGGTCGGGATTCCGCCCCGGCGCGTCTCCTCCCTCGATGCTCGTGACGTTCCCGTCCGCGTCCTTCTGGGGTCGGTAGTCGTCGTTCGCCCCGTGGTTGACCTGGTGGTGCTCCGGGCAGACCTCCTTGTTGAGGTCCCGCTGAAAGTCGGGGTCGTTGGTATTGATGGGCTTCCCGCCTCCCTCGGAGACGTGCTGCAGATCGTAGTCCCCGTGGACTGCGTTCCCATGCTTGTTCACCAGGACCCCGTCCTCGTCCCACTTGTAGCCGTCGGGCAGAGGGTCGACCTCGCCCGTCGGCTTGGTGTTGGCCTTCTTGGTCACGAGACCGGCGTGCGGGCCATCCTTCGCCGTCTTGTGCTTGATGGTGACCGGCTTCGAGACACACTTCTTGCCCTTGTACGGCTTCTTGTGCCACTTCAGCGATTCCGGGTTGCTGGCCCGCACGATGATCCGTTCGCCCCTGCGTGCGGCACGTTGTTGAAGCTTCTTCACATGCTTGGGGTTCATGCCGACACCGGCCGCAATGTCGTCTACGTCCTTGCCGAGCTTGGCCGACTTGCTGTGGGGCGCGCCCTCGCCCCCCGCTTTGGCACCCTTCGCGTCGCCGCAGTTCAGCCCCAGCACATCCACGGCGTCGAGCGGATTCGCCGGATAGGCGTAGACGTTGAGACCACCCGCGGCTCCGATCGGATCGGACTGCAGGTAGCGCCCCAGCTCCGGGCTGTAGTAGCGGAAGCGGTTGTAGTGGAGCCCGGTCTCCGGGTCGAAGTAGTGACCGGGGAAGCGCAGGTTGAACTCGATGCGCGCGCCTGGAGCCACCCGCGCCGTGCCGTAGGGGTCCAGCTCCGCCTGCCACAGGACCGTGCCCCGGTCGTCTTCGACCCGGACGGGCGCGCCGACCTGATCGGTGAAGACGAAGCGTCGCAGCCCCTCCTCCGGATCGGCGTCCACGGTCGGGTAGTCCACGAAGAGCAGGGGGACCATCGCCCGCTCGTCGGGATAGACGTAGACGCGTAGCCGGCCGTCGGCGTCTTGCTCGGCCGCCAATCGGTCGCCGTCCCAGAAGAACTCCACGCGCCCGCCGGACCACTCCTTCCACGCCCGGCGGCCGTAGGGGTCGTAGGTGGCCCGCCAGGTCTCCTCGTGGCCTGCCGGTCCCCGACGTTCGATCCGCACCAGCATGTCGGCGCCGTCGTAGTGGTATCGCGTGGTGCCCGACGGTCCGGTGCGGCTGGTCAGGTGGTGGCGCGCGTTGTGCTCGAAGGTGTCCTGGCCCACCTCTGCGAGCCGGTTGCCTTCGGCGAAGGTGGCATCCGGACGCCCCGGTCGCACCTCGAGGTTGCCGGCCGGATCGTACCGATAGGAGCCGGTCGCGCCGTCCGGGCTCGTCGTCTCGATCAGGCGGTGTGCCGCATCGTACCCGTACAGGGTCGTCCCGCGCTCGCTGTCTCGTACCTCGCGGAGATCACCGGCCGGCGAGCGCAGATATCGCCGGGTCCAGGGGCGCGCGCCCTCCCGGTCGGAGAGATGTTTGCCTTCGCACCGGCCTCCTGGGCCGTAGTGCGCAACCTCGACACGTCCCGACGACAACGAACGGATCCCGAGCCCCTTGGGCAGGAGCAGTATGGAGTGGCGTGCACCCGTGGGGTCCACGACGTCGTAGCTCCACGCGCCCTCGTATTCGTATCGGGTCGTGAACGAGCCGACCACCGTGGTCTCGAGGAGCCCCTCCCGGGTGTAGGCGTGCTCCACGCCGAGTCCGTCCCGGGCGTCTTTGGTCGGACGGCCCCGATCGTCCCACTCCCGTGAGACCTCCAGCTGCTCGGTGGCGCCGAGCGTCGGCCGGCCCCGCTCGTCGTAGTCGAGGGTGTGCGTTCCGCCATCGGAGAATTCCCGCTTCACCATCAGACCGTGGGGGCCCATGTGGCCCTTCACGAGGAGTTCGCCGGCGGTGCCGGTCTGTTCTTCCAGTCGACTCGAGGCGCTCCAGCCGTACCGCTCTCGCAACACTCCGCCCCGCGCCACGGAGGTGATGCGTTCCATGGTGTCGCGCTGGTACTCGGTCTCCGTACCCCCGGCGTCGGTGAAGCCCAGAATCTGCCCGCGGAGGGAGTGCCGGTATCGTACCTGGTGACCCAGGGGGTCGGTCTCCGCGCCGAGCAGGTTCCAGGACTGGTATCGGCGCCGATGGATCGATCCGTCCCGATCCGTGAACTCGATCTCGTTGCCCTCGGGGTCGTAGCGCCAGCTCTCCCGCGTGCCATCGGCGAAGACGCGCGCGGTGCGCCGGCCCATGCCGTCGTACTCCTCCGTCGGAGGTGACACGGGCGCTGCGGTGCGATCCAGCTCCAACGCCTCGCGGGCCGCGGCGGGGACCCACTCGAGGATGCCCCCCCGGAACTGGCCAGCCGTCGGCGAGTCGGGGGTCATCCGGCCGCCGTACTCCCACTCCGCCGGTGATTGCGGTGGGTCGGGTGCGTCGAAGTCCGGCGGGTCGGGCTCGACCCACGGCGGGAGAAGGAAACGGCCCAGGGCGTCCCGCCGTCCCACCAGCGAGCCGAAGGCGTCGTACTCCCACGTGGTGGAGAGGCCGGCGGCGTCGACCTCTTCGGCCACCCGGCCTTCGTCATCCATGCGCCGCGCCACGAGGGTGCCGTCGGGCTGGACGATATCGGTCACCATCCCCTTTTCGTCGTAGAACTTGGTCCACGTCCCTCCGTCGTCGTAGTGCACGACGGTCATGCGCGCTTCGGGGAGGTATTCGAGCCGGGCACCCCAGAGGCCGTCTTCGCCGGCGGTATGGACCACCCGGCCCTGGGCATCGTAGGTGTAGTGGAAGTGGTATCCGCGCCGGTCCCGCATGGTGGTGATGCGGCGGTTGTCGTATCGGTAGGTGGCGCGTCCTCCCAGTGCGTCCTCGACCGCCACGAGGCATCCGTCCACGTCGTAGCGGAAGTGGAGGAGCACCCGGACGACGTCGTTGGGGGGGGTGGAACTGCGCTCGTGGAGGGCGACGATGCGCCCGTCAAGGTCGTTCTCCACCTGGATGATGCGGCCCGACGAATCCACGAATCCCTCTACGAGCCCGTCCTGGCCGTGGAATACACGGAGCCATCGATTGCCCCGCTCGATCTCGACCAGAAGCAGGGGCCAGCCGCGGAACACCTCACGAAAGTGGAGCCGCCGTTCGCGGGGCTCGAGGACTTCGAGGCGATCGTCGAGCCCCTTCCGCAGGAGGTGGCCTCCCGCCGCGACCGGCTCGCCCTCGGGTCCGAAGGGCGGGAAGTCGACCGACATGCCGAGTTCGTCGGTGTAGCGGAAGCCCTCCGCCGTGCGTTCCAGGACCATCTCGTAGGGGTGGCGGAATCCGCGGCCCATGGGGCCCGCCCGCTCGGACTCCGAGCTGTCGTACTGGCGCACCCACCCGAACAGCGAACCGTCTTGCGGGGCGTAGTCGACGATGGTGTCGACGCAGGCGCCGGTCACCACGTCGACCGGATGAGCGTCGGTGCCGCAGGGGGAGTTGCCCTTCGACTTGCCCTTGCTCTTCGCCTTCGGCGCCTTCGCCTTCCCCTTCTTCGCCTTCCGCAGCGCCTTGGCCTTCTTGAAGAGCTTGCCGGCGGCCGCCATTCCCGCCCGCATCCCCAGCGCCATGATCGAGATCGTGGGTGGGCCGCCTACCAGAACCGGTGCGGGGATCGAGAGAACCACGCTGGTGGGGAGCACCAGCGACATGGTCTTGCTCTTCTTCTTGGGCCGCGGGGGCGGCGGCATCCCGATGTCGTGGCAGCTCAGTGCCGGGAGGGCGAGGTGGCTGAAGGCGTCGCCGTCTACCGAGACGGTGGCGCTCCCCATGAACACCTCGCATTCGTTGCTGGGCGGCTTGACGAAGACACCGCCGATCGGGATGTGTGGGGGAATACACTTGCCGGCGGTGCCCGCCTGAGCGCGGGGAATCCCCATGACCGTGACGGTGGCCCCGAGGATCGGCACGTAGTCCATCGGGTCCACGATCATCCCGATGAAGGGATGGGGCACGGGCACCGGCGGCACGGGGCCCGGCGGCTGGACGATGTGGATGTCCACGCCCACGACCGGATCGAAGTGCTTCGCCGCGGGCATCATGCGGGGAGCTTCTCCTCGATCCGGGCGGGCCACTCGGGGCCGAGCAGCTCTCCGATGCGAGCCGCGACGGCTCGGCGATGCTCGTCGTGGGGCGGTTGCCCGGTGATTCGCCACGCAGACCGGACCACGTAGGGGAGCGTCGTATCGAGGCGCTGGTCCGGGTCGATGCCTTCGGCCTCCGCGAGCGCGCCGCGCAGGTGGTGCAGCGCGCCGTCGGCCCGCCCCATCTGCTCGTAACACAGCGCGGCCATACGGCGGCTTTCGAGCATCAGCAGAGGATCTTCGGGGCCGTGCTCAGCCGCGATGGCGAGTACGTCTTCGTAGGCCTGGGCGGCCTCCGGATATGCCTCGGCCTTGAACAGAGCACCCGCTTCGGCGAGCCGGGCCTGCAGCACGACCACGTCGGAGCCGGCGTCACCGGCATCCCGGCTCGCGACCGCCGCCGACCTCGACTCGCCGAAGGCCGCCATGGCCTTCTCGATTCGGCCCGCACCCAGCAAGAGGCTCCCGGCGGCCATGTGCACGACCGCCACCTGCTGGGGCCATCCCTGGCGCTTGGCCACCGCCGCCGCCGAGTCGGCCATCTGCAGGGCGGCCTCGAGGTTCCCACGCTGGGCAGAGGTGTTCATGCCGACGAAGTAGCGCCGAAAGAGGTCGCCCGGGCCGGTGCCCCCGACGTCCCGGGCGAGCTGATCCAACATCCCGGGCGTGTCCAGATCCGGCGACAGCGTCATCACGGTTTCGGGGTTGGCCGACGCCACCTCGTCGAGGAGTGGAGCGGTAGCCGGGTCGAAGAGCATCACGCGCAGGAACTCCGGCAGCGATCGTTGAGCGAGCCGGTCGACCCACCAGCGCCAGGCGTCGGGCCCGGCCGGAAGCTCTGCGGGAAGAAGGACCAGGATGACACGGGGAAAGAGCGAGGAATACGTCGAGGCGAAAGCGTGCATCAGAGCCAGGAGCTCCGCCACGTCGTCCGGCTGGGAGCCGGCGGCGGGTGGCTGCCAGGGCTCGACCCCGACCTCGGCCATTTCTTCTTCTGCCGCTTCGATCTCGGCGATGAAGGCGTCGCGCACATGCAGGCCGTGGGAGGCCGGGTCCGCGAAGGGGACGTCCAGTCGTAGGAAGAAGTCCTCGACGTCGGTGCCCTCCACCGTCTGGGCCTCCATGAAGGTCTGGACCAGCCCGATACCATCGCCGTCCAGGCGCCAACGGCCGACCCGGGCGCCCGGGTTGGCGGTGAAGGCCTGCCAGGCCTCGCCGACCCGCTCGAGGCGCTCTTCGACGGCGTTCATCGGCCCCGCCGTCAGTTGAGCTTGATCATGGCGCCGGTCACGGTGACCATGGCTCCGGTCTGGATGGTCACCCCGGCGGGTCCGACCTCGATCTTCGATCCCCCAGCCTCGAGGGTGATGGTGGCTCCCGCCTTGATCGTGACCTTCGCCCCCGCTTCGACCTGGACGTTGGTCCCTCCCTTGATGGTGTAGTTCGACCCCGCCGACATCTCGGCATTGCTGCTGGCCCCCATCTTCCGGTCTCCGCCCACCGAGAGCTCGTCGTCGGAGCCGATGGTGATGGTGCGGTTGCCACCGACCGCGAGCGACTGGTTGCCCCCCACGCTCGTGTCGTCGTTTCCTCCGACGGTCGAGGTCTGGTTGCCTCCCACCTCGAGGGTGCGGTTGCCGCCGATGGCGATCGACTGGTCGGCTCCCACGTCGACGGACTGGTTCGAACCCACACTCTCGGCGTCGTCGACGGCCACGGATGACGTGCGGTTGTTCTGGATGGTGTTCGTCTGATCGTTCAGGACGGTCGTCACCTGATCGTACTGGGCGTGGATGTTCATCATCTCGTTGCCCTTGGTGTCCGTCATGGTGATCTCGTTCGCTCCACCGCCCCCGGGGGAGCTGCGACTCTTCATCCCCATCTGGATGCCCGAGTCGGGGAGGCCGAACGGCGGTGTCTGGACGGCGTTGTAGACGCTCCCGAGCACCAGGGGGCGGTCGGGGTCACCCTCCTCGAACGCGACGACCACCTCGTTCCCGATGCGGGGAATCGAGATCGACCCGTAGCCCTTTCCGGCCCAGGGGGTGGCCACCCGGATCCAACACGAACTGTTTTCGTCCTTTTGTCCCTCGCGATCCCAGTGGAACTGCACCTTGATTCGCCCGTGGCTGTCGGTCCAGATTTCCTCGCCGGACTTGCCGACCACCTCGGCGGTCTGGAGCCCCTGAATCGTGGGCTTGACCGCGGTGTGTGCAGGACGGTAGGGCACCCTCGAGGGCATGGCGACGAAGCTGACGTCGTAGGTGGTCGTGGGCGTGTCGCGCGCCATGTAGTCGGAGTTCCGGCCCGCCTGACTGACGTCCAGGAGCACGTACTCCTCGTTCATGTCGTCCCGGTAGTGCCCCTGGAGTTCGAAGGTCCGCCCGGCCTCGAAGTGCCGGCAGGTGGCGACGCCCAGGGCCAGCTCACGTTGTGCCTCCTGTTCCTCGAGCAGGAGTCTCGAATAGCGGTCGCCCATGTCCTGCGTCGTGTAGCGTCCCGGGTGATAGTCGTAGAGTTCTTCGGGCTCGGCCCCCTCCAGTTGGCTCTGCAAACTCATCTGGGGCTGGAGCCAGTCGTAGTCCTCCAGAGTCACCCGGCCCAGACGAGCCGAGCGTTCCCGCTCCAGCGACGTGATCCCGTCGGTCGCCCCCGCCGCGGCCTCCGGCCTCATCCACATCTCGGGTTGGCCGACCACGGGCTGAAAGGCGGAGTTGTCGTCGGCCAGGACCAGGATGTGGCGATCCTCGGAGTGCTCGAAGCAGGTGAAGATCCCCTCCTCCTCGAGCAAGCGCGAGACGAAGTTCAGGTGGCTTTCCCGGTACTGGACGCAGTACTCCCGTGAGGCATAACTCCGAGAACAGCGGTTGTCGAAGTCGGTGAAGCCGAGATCCTCGAAGACCGTAGCCACGATTTCGGGCACGCTCTTGTTCTGGTGGATGCGGCACTCGTGGGAGAGGGAGAGGAACCACGTCCACGGCACGATCTCGGCGCGATACGAGGTCAGTTCCTCGCCCTGTCCGAGTTGCGCGAAGCTGCGTACCAGCCCGTGTACATGCCGCGTGCCTCCGTCCGGCATGTCGATATCGAGGCGCATCGTGGTGCGCAGAAGGTCCGTCGCGACGATTTCCGGGTCGAGCGACAACATGTCGATCCGGTAGCTGAACGGGCGTGAGATTCCCTCCGTTCCCGCGAACGACGACAACAAGAGGACGTCGGTACCTAGGACGGTATCGAGACGGATGGAGCGCTCGGCCTGAGAGAAAGGCGACACGGGTACCCGGGGGCTGAAAGGGAAGCGAACCCCCAGTCTGGGCCGGGCTCGGCCCGCCGTGCAAGCGCGCTCGGAAAGCCGGGTCGAGGGGCGGGCCGTGACCCGCCCCCCGCCTGCCGGCTCCTGCGCCGAAGCGTCTGCGTGGCGACGGCTAGACGGACTCCGGCGTCATCTCCACGACCTCGGAGATGTCCAGAAACGGCACCTGCGCCCGATCGTTGAGGGCCTTGATGGCGTCGGCGCTGGGGCCTTCGAAGTAGCAGTGTGTTTGTTCGGCCTCGGGGAGGAAGAAGCTCCTCAGCCACCGAACGTCCTGCCCCTCGCCCTGCATCTCCGACACGCACGACTTCACGCGGACCCCGGCGCCGTGTACGCCGTCCGGGGTGATTCCAGGAAGCTGACGCTTCACGACGAAGGTTGGCATCGGTCCCTCCTGCTGAAGGTTGTGGTTCGGTGTCACTTCTGTGACACCGGCTCGAGGGGCTCGAGGAGCCCGTAGAGATCCGACCCGAGCACTCGGATCGCGCGCTCTCCGGCGATACGGAATGCCGGGAGTTTGCCCGTCTTGATGTAGCCCCGGATCGTCTGCTGGTGGACGCCGAGGGCCGCGGAGGCGTCGTCGACGCTCATCAGCGCCCCGGGGCTGGGGGGCGGGGCGTCGCGGCCGGCTCGGGCACGGTCCCATGCAGCCAGCGAAGCACGCCAGTCCACACTCTCGAAGCCGTGGCGCTCGGCGAGGTCGCGGATCAGCCCGCACTCTGCGTCGCCGAGAGCGGCGAGCAGGTGAACCACTCGTACCTTCGCTTCGCCGTCTCCGCGCGCGAGGGCCGACGCTTCGTCGAAGAGCGCCGCAGCGTCTGCCGAGTAGCGAGGTCGAGCGGCCGAATCGTGGTCTCGGCTCGGTGCGGAGGGCAGAACCGCCAGGTCGATGGTGATGTCACCGAACCGTACGACCCGCAGTCTTGCCACGGCGTGGAGAGCCCCGAGCAGCAGGTCGTCCAGGGTGATCTCCCGATCGCCGCGTGCCTTGGCGTAGGCTGCGGCGTGGGTGGTTGCTACGATCAATGGGTCCGTACGCATACTAACACAGATACATGTATTAGCACGTATACGCAAACAGATGCACTTGGCTGTGCGGACAGGGTTGGCGGCGGACGCGTCGGTAGGCGTGGGCGGGCGGTGCGTCCCGGCGCATTGCCGTCGGCCCGGGGGCTCTTTTACCGTGACCCGAGCGACGCGCCGCGCGTCGAGTCTCCCCCGAACCGCGACGGACGATGCACGATTCACACCGATCCGCCCTCGGCCTCTTCACCATCGCACTGTGCGCCATCGCGCTCTTCGGCGACTCCCTCGCTGCGCAGGACGAGCGTCCGGCCCTCGACGCCTCGCAGCTGTCGTTCCTCGAGGCGCGCAATCTCGGCGGGGCCTTCATGAGCGGACGGATCACCGAGGTGGCCGTCGACCCCACGGACCACCGCACCTGGTACGTCGCCGCGGCCTCGGGCGGAGTCTGGAAGACGAGCAACGCCGGTGTGACCTTCGAGCCGATCTTCGACGACTACGGCTCCTACTCGATCGGGACCGTCGCCGTCGACCCGAGCGAGCCGGCGACGATCTGGGTGGGGACGGGCGAGAACAATTCGCAGCGCTCGGTGGCTTATGGCGACGGGATCTACAAGTCGCTCGATGCGGGCCGCTCGTTCACGCGCATGGGGCTGGAGAGCTCGGAGCATATCGCGCGCATCCACGTCGACCCGCGCGACTCCGACCGCATCGTCGTGGCGGCGCAGGGGCCCCTCTGGAGCGCGGGAGGTGATCGGGGGATCTACGTGTCGGACGACGGGGGGCAGACGTGGACGCGCACGCTCGAGGTGGACGAATACACCGGAGCGAGCGACCTGGTGGTCGACCCGCGCGACCCGGACGTCATGTATGCCTCGACCTACCAGCGTGCCCGCCGCGTCTGGACCCTCGTCAACGGCGGGCCCGGATCGGGAGTGTGGAAGTCGACCGATGGCGGGTCCACCTGGCGCGAGATCGAGTCGGGCATGCCTGCGGCCGACAAGGGGCGGATCGGCCTCGCCCTGGCGCCCAGCAACCCCGACGTCGTCTACGCGATGGTCGAACTCGCGGGCGGTGAGGGAGGGTTCTTCCGCTCCACCAATCGCGGAGAGAGTTGGGACCGCATGAGCGGGTACAGCGCCGGCGGCCCACAGTACTACCAGGAGATCTACGTCGATCTCGCCGATGCAGAGACGATCTATTCCCTCGAGACCTTCCTCATGGTGTCGAGAGACGCCGGGCGGAGCTGGAGTCCGTGGGGCGAGGCCAACAAGCACGTCGACAACCACGCCTGGTGGCAGGATCCGAACGATCTCGACCACATGCTCGTCGGAAGCGACGGCGGCCTCTACGAGACCTTCGATGGCGGCACCACCTTTCGCTTCTTTCCCAACCTGCCGCTCGCCCAGTACTACAAGGTGGCGGCGGGGCCGGGAGATCCGGGCCCGTTCTACCGGGTGTACGGGGGGACGCAAGACAACGCGACCCACGGCGTTCCCGTGCGTACCCGCAACACACACGGCGTACGGCCCGGCGACTGGTTCACGACGGTGTTCGGCGACGGCTTCGGGCCCGCCGCCGACCCGACGAACCCGGATCTCGTCTACTCGCAATGGCAATACGGGGGGCTGGTCCGCTACGACCATGCCTCCGGCGAGGCCGTCGACATCAAGCCCCGCGAAAGCGCCGACGGGCCGGCCCTGGTGTGGAACTGGGACTCCCCGATCCTCGTCTCACCGCACGACCCCGCGCGCCTCTACTACGGGGCGCAGATCCTCTTTCGGAGTGACGACCGTGGCGACTCGTGGAGGGCCGTATCTCCCGACCTGACGCGCGGCCTCGATCGCAACGCCCTGGAGATCATGGATCGGGTGTGGAGTGTCGACGCGATCGCCAAGAACACGTCGACCTCGCAGTACGGCAACCTGACCGCGGTCGACGAGTCGCCCCTGGTGGAGGGTCTGCTCTATGCCGGGACCGACGACGGACTCGTACAGGTGAGTGAGGACGGGGGGGGTAGCTGGCGGAGTATCGAGTCGGAGAGTCTCCCCGGTCTGCCCGAGCTCACCTACGTGAGCGAGGTGATGGCGAGCCTGCACGATCCGAACACGGTCTACGCGGCTTTCAACAACCACAAGATGGGTGACTTCGCGCCATATCTCTTCGTCAGCCGGGATCGCGGCGTCACCTGGACATCGATGAATGGCGACCTTCCCGATCGGGGGAGCACCTACGCCCTCGCACAGGACCACGTAGATCCCGACCTGCTCTTCGCCGGAACCGAGTTCGGGCTCTTCGTCACCCGAGACGAGGGGGGAAGCTGGGTCGAGATCGGCGCGGGCATTCCCACGGTCGCCATGCGCGATTTGGCGATTCAGCGTGATCAGGACGACCTGGTCGCGGGTTCGTTCGGGCGCGGCTTCTGGATTCTCGACGACTACTCACCGCTGCGAAGTATGGACGCCGCGGCGATGGCCGCGGACGGTTACATCTTCCCGGTGCGGCCTGCGCTCGCCTTCCAGGAGGTCACCCCTCTTGGCATCAACGGGGGCGGATTCTACCCCGGCGACGCCGGCAAGGCGTTCCAGGGGGCGGACTTCCACGTCGAGCCCAACCCCGCGTTCGGGGCCGCGTTCACCTATCGACTGGCCGAGTCGCTCCAGACCCGGCAGGCCGAGCGACGGGCGGCCGAGCGGGAGCGGGCCGAGGTGGGTGACGACACGCCGTACCCGACGTGGGAGGAATTGAGGGCCGAAGACCGGGAGGAGGCGCCGGTGGTGGTGTTGACGATCCGCGATGTCGACGGCCAGGTCGTGCGCCGGATCACCGGTCCGGCCTCGGAGGGGATCCACCGTGTTCACTGGGATCTGCGCTACCCTGCTACCACCCCGGTGACGGCGACCACATCGTCTGACGGCGGCGGTCCGATGGCGGCGCCTGGTCGCTACTCTGTCGAACTCACCACCTTCGAGGAGAGTGTCTTCACGAGGCTCGGCGAGCCGGTCGGGTTCGATGTGGAGGCGATCGGCGAGCACACACTTCCCGTTCCGGACCGAGCCCGAACGCTCGCCTTCCATCGAGAAGCCGGTGAGCTCCAGCGCGTCGTCCAGGGGGCGAGCCGCGCACTCTCCACGGCGCTCGACAACGTGCGCGCCATGAAGAACGTGGTGCTGCGCGATCCCGCGGGTACGCCCGAGCTGCGCAGCGAGATTCGCGAGCTCGAGCTCGGCTTGATGGATCTGCGCGAGGTGCTCGATGGAGACCCCACGCGACCGGCGCGACAGGAGCCGGAGATGCCGGGGCTCACCGCCCGTCTGGGCAGTGCGATCGGAGGCGCGCTCGGCGCGACGTATGGACCGACCACGACGCATCGTGAGCAGCTCGACATCGCACGCGCTGGCTGGGAGGCTGTGCGGGGCGCCCTCGAGCAGGCCGTGGAGATCGATGTGCCTCGAATGGCTGCACGTCTCGAGGCGGCCGGTTTCCGGTGGACGCCGGGCATGGGGGTGTCGGGGGGATAGCGCCGTCCCCGAGGGACGCCCCCCGCCGGGGCGGGGCTCGCCTAGTGTAGTGTCGCCAAAGTCCTGATGCCGTTCGTGCGCGGGGGCATCCACGGGATGCGTCGTTGGAACTCCTTGCCGTAGCTATCGCTACGC
>JANQNV010000032.1 GCA_028279425.1 Longimicrobiales bacterium
TCCGGGTCCTCGTTGACGAGGAGATCCGGCGGAACAGGCCCGACGTCTCGTCCCCGGGCTGCACCCGGAGGGTGCGCAGAAGACCGAGACGATCTCCAAGGCGGAGCGGCTCCGCCTTCTCCTCGACCGTGAAACCCGGACCACGATGGAGGAACACGGGCAATCGATCCCCGTCGCGCCGCTGCCCGCGCATCCCGTATCCGTCCCCCTTCCCGGCGCTCGTGGGCCACGGTTCCTCGCCGTCGACGCGCGCCACCGCGGGACCCGGGGGCAGGTCGATCACGTCGGCGCTGTCCGGCGACTCGAGCTTGCCCGCGCGCTCGTGCCAGGTTCCCGCGGCGTTGATGAAGCTGCCGCGCCACGCCTTCGCCATCCTCACGTTGTGGGCGTCGAAGGCGAAGTGGATTCCCTCCGGTGTGCCCACCGCGTGCACCCGCGCGCTCAGCCCCTTCATGAACGTGCCGAACACGATCGGCTCGTCGTCGGGGATGAGGTCGTACTTGGTCTCCGAGTAGACGAGCCCGTGAGGCGGCGTCGCCTCCTCGCCCCGGGAGAGGTAGACCCGCACCGCCTCCACCTGACGATCGGTGTCCCCGTCGAGGAGGTCGGGGTAGTCGGCCGGCCGGCCCGGGATCCAGAACTGGGGCATGCGAGTTCCGGGGCTGACCTTCTGGGGATCCTTGAGGAGCTTCGCGTGCCACATCGGCTTGATCCGGCGGAACGTGTGCGCGAGGTCGAGGGCGTGGGCCGCGGGCTGTCCGTAGCCGTCGAAGAAGTGACAGTTGATGCAGATCATGCCCCGGCGCCCCACGAGGAGCCGCCCCGTCTCCGCGATCTCCTTCGAGTACTCGGGCTCGACGTCGTCGCCGGGAAGGGAGTCGACCTCCTCGAAGAGGTCGGGCAGGTGGCCGTCGTTCGCCTCCCCGAAGACGGGCATGCGCGTGACCATGTACGGGCGAGCCGTCCCCTCCTCGAGGAGAACCTCGGTGACCCAGTCTCGC